>CAITRH010000264.1 GCA_903894755.1 uncultured delta proteobacterium | reverse complement strand
CGTGGTCACAGCCAACCAATTGAGGTCCATGTGTACGATGCTCGCGGTCCCCGTGGGCGAGGTTCGAGGTCTGCGCGTTGGAGCATTGCCCACGTCGACCTCGACGTTCACATGCGCGACGTGTCCGTAATCCACGTCCAGCGGGCGATGCTGGACATCCAGGTGGCCGAGCATCGAGGTCGCGGCGTGCGAGCATCGAGGTCGCAGCGTGCGAGCCTCGAGGTTCTCCCCTTGAATGCGTGTTTTGCGCTTTGGTTTCGACCGCGATGGCGCTACGTCTGCCTGCAGGGACGATCATCGACTACTTCGCCGACCACAAGCGACAGGGCCGCCTGGATTACAAGGCGGCGGCCGATAGGGACCGGACCGACCGAGGCCGGAGCAAAGACCGTGGCAAACGTACGGATGAAGCGCGCCGGCGCACGCTACACACCCCATGGTCTCATCCGTTGCTCATTTATTTTATTTCTTGGGTGTCCCTAACTTCCGGGTTCCTGCGGCCCCAGAGCCGCGATAGTGTCGCGGTCCATGCCGGTTCCCTACCCCCTCGCTGCAGAGACGCTAGGTCAAGAGGAGATTGCCGCCGCGAAGGCTGTGCTCGACTCAGGCCGGTTCACGATGGGCGAACGGGTTGGCCTGTTCGAGCGGGCCTTCGCACATTGCGTGGGCGCGCGCCACGCACTGATGGTCAACTCGGGTTCCTCGGCAAACCTGCTCATGGTGGACACGCTTGTGCGCCGGACCGGCGACATCTCGTGCCTCGCCCCTGGCGACGAGGTCCTGGTCCCTGGCTTGTGTTGGCCGACCACCGTCTGGCCCGTCGTCCAGCACGGGCTCGTCCCGGTCTTCGTTGACGTGAGCCCGCGGACGCTTGCCCTCGATCTGGAGAGCGCGGCCGCCGCACTCGGGCCGCGCACGAAGGCGATGTTCCTCGTCCACGTTCTCGGCCGCGCGCCCGATATGGAGCCGTATGTGGCGTTCTGCCGCAAGCACGGGCTACGGCTGCTTGAGGACGCGTGCGAGTCACTGGGGGCCCACAGCGGGGGCCGGCACGCGGGCACCTTCGGCGAGGCCGGCTCCTTCAGCTTCTACTTCTCGCACCACATCTCGACCATCGAAGGCGGGATGGTGGTCACTGACGACGGCACGCTCCACGATGACCTGACCAGCCTACGGGCCCACGGATGGGTCCGCAACCGGTCGGACAGGGCTGCTGTGGCCCGCGCGCACCCGGGGTTCGACGAGCGCTTCTTGTTCGTGTCTATGGGTTATAACGTTCGGCCGACCGAGATCCAGGGGGCTCTGGGTCTGGTGCAGCTGAACAGGCTGGAGGCCATGCTGCGCAATCGCGAGGCGCTGGCCCAAGACGTTGCCAAATGGTGCGGCGGGGCGGCCCCCTGGCTAGAGCTCATCGGCTCCGATCTGCTCGGCGCACGGGGCCCGACCCGCCAGCACTCGTGGATGACGCTGCCCTTCCGACTGGCCCCCGACGCCCCGTTGACCCGCAACCAGGTCATCCGGCAGCTTGAGGAGCGAGGGGTCGAGACGCGACCCATCATAGCCGGCAACCTCGCCCGCCACCCGGCCCTGCAGCGCGTGAACATGCGCACCCCGGTGGAGCTGATCCAGTCGGACCGCCTGCTCTCCTGCGGTTTTATGATTGGCTGCCATCCGGTTCTTGCCGATGACGCCCGGCAGACCCTGGAGCGCGCCATCGCTTCGTTTGGGGAGGTCTCGTGACCCGCGCACTGGTCGTCCTCCCCTCGTACAACGAGCGCGAGAACCTTTCCGCGCTCATCGATGATCTGCTTTGCGTCCGGGGGGTGCAGAGGATCTGCGTGGTGGACGACTCCAGCTCTGACGGGACCGCCCAGATGCTGTGCGAGCGGATCGCCGCTAACGCCTCCTGGCACGAAAGCGTGCACGTCGTGGTCAGACCCAAGAAGGACGGCCGCGGCAGTGCGGTACGGGACGGGTTCGCGTGGGGGCTGCAGAGCGGTGAGGGCTTCGATGCCTACGTGGAGATGGACTGCGATTTCTCGCACCAGCCCCTCGCTGTGCCCGGTGGCCTGGAGCTGCTCGAGCAGGGGCACGACCTTGTCATCGGCGCGCGCTACCCGAACGGAACGCTTATCGGCTGGCCTCTGCGCCGACGTGTCTTCAGCTTCCTCGCCAACCAGCTCGCCCGCGTGCTCATCGACCGGCGCGTGCCGGACTACACCAACGGCTTCCGCTTCTACTCCGTGCGGGCGGCGCGGCGACTGCTCGAGCTTCCCCAACGGCACAAGGGCTACGTGTATCTGAGCGAGTCGCTCTCGTACCTACTTCGCGACGGGATGAAGGTGACGACCTTCCCCATCGTCTTTAGGAACCGCGATCGCGGCGTAAGCAAAACCACTCTTCCCGAGATCCTCAGCGCGCTGGGGGGCCTCCTCCTCATTGCCCGGGACCACCGCCGGAGCAGGCAGTGATCCTGTACAACGGAGCGACGGGGGGGCTGGGGCGCTACCTTGCCCCGGCGCTCGCGCGCCGTGGTGCGACAGCTATGACGCTCGCTTCCTTGTTAGAGCAACGCGACGGGCTGCGGCGCGAGCTGCAACTCGCGACCCCGATCGACAGAGGGGTCACGTTGCTGCACCTGGCCGCCATGGTCCCGGTGGCGAAGTGCGAGGCCGACCCCGAGCGCGCCTGGCAGACCAACGTCGAGCACACCTGCGCTACCATTCTCGATGTCGCCGCATGGGCCCTTGGCCGAGGTGTCCCACTGCGGGTGATCTATGTGAGCAGCGGCCACGTCTACGCAGAGCCGCCCGTAGGCCGGCTGGCGCGGGAGACGGACCCGCTCGGGCCGCGGTCCACCTATGCTCACACCAAGCGGGCGGCCGAGGAGCGGCTGGCGGAGCTCTCGATCCAGAACGGCTTCGGCTTGCGCGTCGCGCGGGTGTTCGGGCTGGTAGCACCGGCCCAACCGCCGACCTACGTGCTGCCGGGACTGATGCGGCGCGTTCGAGAGGGGCGCTTGCAGGACATTCCCGGCCTGTCTTACGTGCGCGACTACCTGGACGCCCGCGACGTCTGCGAGGCCCTGCTCGACCTGGCAAAAACGGTGTCCTGGGACCGGCCCGAGACGCTCAACGTCTGTTCAGGCAGGGGCATCTCTCTCCGGGAGATGCTCACCTTTATTTTGCACGCGCTGCGGCCGACGGAGGCTGACGGGCTGCTCGCGTCCGCAACCGAGGCCCCGGGCCGCCCCGACGACATCCGTTGGCTTGTCGGCGACCCCTCACGCCTACGCGCCGCGCTGGGCCGCGAGCCCGCCCGCATTCGGCTTGAAGAGACCATTGATGAAGCTGCCAAGGCCTGAGGACCTGGGTTACTGGGTTGTCGTTGGGGCCCACTCAAGCCTCACCAGCTATTCCCCGTCGAGAACTGCATGACCGTGGAATTCATTGAGCTGTCTTACTATGCTGGGTTCACGGCAGCCCTCGTTCTCACTCTCGTCCTTGGGTGGTTCACAAGGCACTGGAATGCCCTAGGACGCCTGAGCGCGCTGGCGGTTCCGATCACGACTGTATCCTTGTTCTGGGCTCTGTTCCAGAGGCTCCTCGTTGCACCCTGGGTTGTCTGGAATGGGGTGCGCCTTGCCCCAAGTTTTGCTCTTCTGCACGGTTACCGTCTTTACTACGGATTGTCCGACGGGCCCCTCCTTCAGACGGCCTATGGCCCGATCGGCGCCTTGTTCTATCTGCCTGCAACCCTGGCGGCCACGCCGACCAGCGCGCTGCTGATCGCAGAGGCCTTGACGCAGGCCATCGCCTTCGGCCCCCTGCTCTGGGTGCTAGTCCTCACGCACCGGCGAAACCCGCCCATGGCCATGGTGGGCCTGCTCGCCTTCACCGGGCTCTGCCTGCTCGCTTTCCGCTCAGCGCCCCTTGCCTACTCGTGCTTCTCGGTGCACGTGGATGCGCCCGCGCTCGGAATGGCTGCACTTGCCTGTACCGTAATGTGCCAGCGACGGAAGGCCGAGTCCCTCCTGCCCCTCGCGGCATCAGCCACGCTGGCAGTGCTCAGCGTCTGGACCAAATTCTCCATGGCCCCCTTGCTGGCCGTGCTGCCCGCGTATGTCTGGCTGAGCGAAGGGCGCACTGCATTCTTTCGTTTCTGGGTCTGCCTAGCCATGTGCGGGCTGATCGTCTCGCTGGCGCTACTGCTCTTGTTCGGCCCAAGGGAGCTGTACTTCAACGCCGTGACCTTGCTGGCCAGACTTCCCTGGAAACCAGGGGACAAAGTGGTCCTGTTGAGCGGCATCGGGCGTGAGCTGCTCGGCTATATATGCCTGCCTGTCCTTGCGATGGCGGCGTACGCCTGGTTCAACTTTCGCTCCGCCGCCTTGGCTTCAGGCTTCAGGGCGAGGTCGTGGTGGAAGCAGAATCCCTGGACCCTGCCAGGCATGTTCGGACTCGCGATGGTTCCAGTTTGCATTCGGCACAAAGCGAACGTCGGCGGAGATGTAAACGCCCTCAGCCCCGCGGTGTACTTCCTGTTCGTCGCCGCCACGATGCTGCTAGTCCAAGTCAGCGCCACCCCCTCCACCGGCCGTTTCCTGTCCCTCGAGAAAGCGAGCAAGCTGGGAGCGCTCACGATCGCGGTCTGCACCCTGTTCCTGTCCCACCCCTCGCCAGATCAGCTCACCCTCGCGACCAAGGCCCTGCCACAAAACCCTCAGCAGGAGTTCTACAACTTTTTGAAAGCCAACCCGGATCGAGCCTTTTTCCCCGATCATCCCCTCCCGGCCCTGATGGCGCAAGGTCGACTTTACCATTTCTCCTATGGCCTGTTCGGAAGGGAGCTCGTCGGCATGCCGGTGAGCTCGGAGCAGTTCCGCAAATACCTGCCCCCTAGCATGGAGGTGGTCGTCCTGTCTCCGGATCAGACCATCATCGATGCGGGCTACTCGCATCCAGTGCCGCGTCAACTCCCTGAGTTCTCTCAGCGCCGCGTGATGTCCAACGGCTATGTCATCTATAAACGCCCCTAGTAGCTCGCGGCGGAAGTCCTTGGACACACTCCCGGTCAGGGTGAAGACGCTGCGCTCCGCGGCCGAACTGTTCGGTGAGCTGGCCCCTGGGAGGGCGAGTCGACGGCGCAACTGTAGAACCGCCTCGCGGACAACCGACGGCGTGAGTGACGGGCGAGGCGAAGGAAGGAGGGAACGCGGTCGATGTCAGCACGGAGCCTGTTGAAGCAGCTTTTTCAGAAGCAGCCTATATTCGATATGCATCGCGGAGTGTTGTGCGCCCCTGTGCGATACTGCTTCATGATGGGGGTGGTTTGGTATCTCGCAGAGCGTCGGTCTTGCAAGAACCTCAACATTCTAGAAGTCGGCTCTTGGTATGGAGCGTCAGCGTTGACCTGGGCCGAGGGGCTCGTGCGGTACTGCGAGGCTGTCGGCTCCATTACCTGTGTGGACGCGTGGCAACCTTTTTTTGACGAGCGCTCTCACGAGAAAGATGTGTATCGGGAGATGGATGCAGCGCTGGCGAGCGATGGGGTATACGACGTATTTTTGCACAACCTCAGCACTCTTCCCGCGACCATCGAGACGCAGCACATAAGGGGCAAGAGCAGGACCGTGCTACCGATGCTTCGACCGGGCTGTTTCGACTTGGTCTTCGTCGATGCCAATCACGTTTATTCAGCGGTGGTCGAGGACCTGCGGAACGCTGCGATTTTGGTCAAGGAAGGGGGCATTCTCTGCGGGGATGATCTGAACTTGCAACTACACCAGTGCGACGAGGCGTTTGCGCGAGCACATGGGGAAGTCGACTATGCACGGGATCCAAAAGTATCCCGAGGGTTTCATCCCGGGGTTACGGTCGCCGTGGCCGAGGTTATTGGAAGGGTATGCGAGTGGGGAGGCTTCTGGGCAGTGCGCAAGGCCGGCGAATGCTGGGAGAGCATTTCCCTAGGTGCCATGCCTGAAGTCTACCCTGCGCATCTTCCTTCATCGCTGGTCGAGGATGCACGCGCCCACATGGCGGACATTCGAGCTCGTGGCGAGCTCTGAAGAAAGAACACATCCTATGGACCCACACGATTCCTTTCCCGGGCGCCTAAACCGTCTTCTTCACCTTTTCAATGAGCATGACTTCGCTGCATGCGTTTCCCTAGGCACGGTCATGGCGGACAGCCGTCAAATCCATCCTGCGCAAGCTCTCATGCTTGCGTGTGCTGCGGTCATGGTGGGGGACAACATGGCATTGGCTCGGGGCCTTTCCGATCTCCCTCACATGGATCGTATGAATGCCGAGGCTGCGACCGTATGTGCGGAATTCAAAGAGAAGTTCATTGCTGTTCGTACCGCTGCGGCCTTCGCTCAGGGGGATTACGCTGCGGTGCTGGGTTTCCTCGAGATAACTCGCCATATCGATCCGGCCATTGCGCATATCTTCCCGGAAGCCTCTCGGTGCCGAAACCAATCCCACGTATGGGAGCCACGTGGGAACGCTCCGTCCAGTTTACTTTCTTTTCGGGCGTCGGCGCCTGGGACCGAACGGTCACGAAGGGTTCTCTTTCTTTGCCGCAAGTTCTTCTACGGGCCAGCCAGTCGGTTGCATGATGCTGGACCGCGCTTCAAGCGTGCCTTTGACAGGGCGGGGTGGCCTTGCACGCTCGTTGATCCGGGCTATGAGGACCGCAGTCCACGAGGGGTGAACGCAAGGAGACTCCTAGATGTGACCGTCGAGGCGACCCCGGACGTGGTCGTGTTCGACGCGTGTGGCATCCATGTGGAGTTTCCTGAGCTGATCGAGTTTTTGATCAAGGTTCGAGGCATGTGTCCCGATGTCCGCATGGTGTTTCTTCATTTCGACCCGTGGATCAAGCAACAGTGGGCGTTCATGCGTGCGATCGCGACACTGTTCGATGCGGTTTGGTGTCCATTTCCAGCTGCGGAAGTATTGCAGACTCCAGAACTTCGCGACAAGGTCACCTTTATTCCGTTTCCAGTGGGGGTTGGTCTTGACGAACTGCCGGTTGTTGAGCGGCAAGACGTGGCAGCATTCCAGGGGGCTGTAGCGGCGCCTAACTTTAGCCGTGCCTTCTGGATGGTGAGCCTCCAACTCGCGCAATCCCGGGTGGAGTCGCGTGTGACGACGCATCTCGACGATGGGCTGGATCCCATTGACAGTTATCGTCACTACCTTTCCCGCTTCCAGACTGTCGAGCGCCTTGTCAACTTCTCCCTGCGAAGCGACGGCAGCCGCATTGTGACGGGGCGCACCTTCGAGGCCATCTACGCGGGGACCTGCCTACTTCAGGAACATGCGGACGACCTTGCGTATTACTTCGTACCGTTCCTGCATTATCTCCCCTTTACGACCTTCGAGGATCTGCAGAAGGCTTTTACGTATTGCGAGCAGGAACCCAAGGAGGCGCTTGCCGTTCGGGAGCGCGCGCAAGAATTTTACCTAGAGAAGTACGAGGATCGCAAACTGGTGAGGTATCTTGAGCATGTCTTGTACGGGACCTGATGAGGGGATCAGTCGCCCAGTAGTTTGCGCTTGAGAGGGATAGCGCTCATGGCTCGGACATGGTCGCGCGCGACGGGGCCGAACTTCTTCTCGATGGAGGCAAGGTAGCGCGGATTGGTGAAATAAGCATGGAACGCATAATCGCGAAATCGGAGCACATCAGCGGAGGAAAGCGACTCGGTGGGAAGCGGCAGGAAATCGTAGCCCTGCTGTGCATAGCCGATCCAGTCGTTGGGCAAGGGAAGACCGGTTTCGACCGCCTCACTGTAGAGGTCCGAGCCAGGAGGGGCCATGGCTGCAAAGAAGCTTGGGAACGCTGTATTCAGTTCGAAGGCCGTATTGAGCGTATCTTGCATGGAGTCCCATGTGTCGCCAGGCAGTCCGAACATGAAGTTGGCACACAGGTCGATGCCGGCGTCGTGAATCTTCTTGACCACCCGTGTTGACACTTCTTTGTTGTACTTACCTTTGCGAGCCTTCGTCAGCACCTCCGTGCTGGTCGACTCGATTCCGAGTTTGATCCAGTTGAATCCCGCTTTCTTCAGTGTGACCAGGTCCTCCATGGACATCGCGTCCACACGATCGACCCGAGCAAAGGCACAGAAGTTCAACCCGTAGTTGCGTTCGATGAGCCCACGAGCGATCGGCATGTAGTGGTTTGCATGGAACACGAAGAGCTCGTCGATCAGATTGATGTGGAGCACGCCGTGTTCGTTGTGGAGGATATCGATCTGTCGGAGCGCCCATTCGGGATCCCAGGTTCGAATACGCCGCTCCCCAAAGGTGCTGTGAATCCCGCAAAACGTGCATTTGTACGGGCATCCCAAGCTGGTGAACATCGAGGCATAATGGGTCCTCGTGTCCAGGCTCTGAAGCGACATCCAATTGAACGCTCGGTAGTGTCCGCTGCTAAGCGGAAGAAGGTCCCAAGCGACGTCGCGGAGGTCATGGGTGAGGTCGGCGATATTGGGAGAGCGCGCGTTGTGGCGAATTTCGTTGTCTTCTCGCCACCAGAGTCCCGGGATGTCTGGGTTGGGATCGCCACGCAGCACTCCGAGAAGGGTCAAAAACCCTTCTCCTTGAGCAAGCATATCGCACGTCTCCTCACGCATAGTTCTTTCGGGCACGGCCGATGGATGCCACCCCGTGAGCATCACACGCATATCTGGAGAAAAGTCCTTTAATGCGCGGCACAATTGGCCGATGGCGGTCATGAGGGGAGCGCAGGTATTGGCTTGTTGTCCAAACACGACGATGTTGTTGAGACGCGCGTTAGCGGCTGCCACTTCGCGAACGGTCTCAGCGACGTCGAGATTGCGAACGTTGGCGTCCAAGATGTCCACGGAAAAGCCGTGGTTACGCAGGAACGCGGCTGTCAGAGCGGCCCAGAAAGGGGGCTCGACGGCCGAAAAGTCCTCACTTAGATCCTGATAGATCTTCTTTTTTGTACCACCAACGTTGATCAGAAGGATATCCAGCCCCATCACGAGCTCCCCAGGGTGGTTTGCGTGTTGTTCCACAGGCAGCGACACGCACGATCGATTGCGGGGGCATCGTACCCCCAACGCTGCTGGAGGGTCTCTTGTCTGTAGCTCCCGAGCGCGAATGCGTCAGGGGGGCCGAGGCGGAGCACCCTAGGACCCGAGTCAGCTCCTCGGATGTACTTCAGCACCTCGGCACCGAGACCTCCCATAGGCGAAGACTCCTCAACAATCAGCAGGGCCTCTACGGAACGAGCCAGGTGATCCAACGTGGTTGTATCGAGGGGCTTGACCGTATGAAAGTGGTACACGCTTGGGTGGATTTGCGCGGCGGCAAGGTGTCGACAGGCATCGAGTGCGTGCGCCGCCATGTTGCCTGTCGTCAGGATCGCCACACGTTCACCGGTTCGCAGGAGCCGCGCCTTGCCAAGAACAACCGGTGCTGGCACGTCCAACGGAGGTTCGCCAAACTTGCCGATACGCATGTAACTGGGTGAGTCCAACTGTAGAAGCTGTGGCAAAAGAGCGGAAACTTCATGGGGATCGCCGGGGGCCACGACGGTCATGTTGGGCAGAAGCGACATCAAGGCCAGATCATCCGGAGCATGGTGCGAAACACCGCTCGGCCCGTAGGTGTAGCCTCCGCCCGCTCCAACGGCGATGACGGGCAACTTCGGGTACGCGACGCAGAAGCGGAACTGCTCGAAGGGGCGTGCGGTCATGAAGGAAGCAATGGAATAGACAAAAGGACGGAATCCTTCGAGGGCGAGACCGGCAGCCGCAGCTACCATTTGCGCTTCCGCAATGCCAACGTTGACATACCGGCGCCCATGCTTGGCCACGAACGCATCGAAGACCTGAAACCCAAGGTCGCCGGTCAAGAAAACAACTCGATCATCGGCATCGGCAAGCTGTTCTAGGCCGTTGGCAAAGGCCCTACGCATGGGGGCTCCCAACGTAAATGGACTGCACGTCCAACTCTTGAAGCGCTTGGCGCAGCTCTTCGTCGGTGGGCTTTCGGTAGTGCCAAAGGACATCGTCATTCATAAAGGACACGCCTGCTCGGGTGTGTGCCACAATGGCCGTAGGCTTTCCTGTCTCGAAGGGAACTTCGGAAAGAGCGGATACGATCTCGTCCATGTTGCTGCCGTCAATGGCACGGGCGGACCAACCGAAACTTCGGAATTTGTCTTCAAGTCGGGTGTGTCCCATGATCTCGTCCGATCGCCCAACAGCTTGGATACCGTTGTAGTCAACGATGCCGAGGAGCCGGTCCATGCCGTGGGCCGCGGCGAACATCGCCGACTCCCAGACACTTCCTTCGTTGCACTCTCCATCCCCTAAGAGTACGACTACTCGTCCAGGGTCCTGTTTGAGCCGCATGCCGTAGACCATGCCGGTGGCGATACCGAGGCCATGACCAAGGCTTCCCGACGAGGTTTCCAGGACGGGAAGCGCATGCACGCAAGGGTGGTTGGGCAAGGCGCTGTTTTCCTGGTTGTAGGTAGCCAGCACGGACAGGGGGAACACCCCCTTTTCAGCAAGAATGGCGTACAGAGACGCGCAGCCATGCCCCTTGGATAGGAGGAAACGATCGCGACCGGGCGCCTTGGTGGGAGTGATGTGGAGCCAGTTCCAATAGAGCGCGACCAGGATGTCCACGGGACTGAGGGCGGAACTGAGGTGCCCTTCTTTGCCGTCGTGGGCCATCTGGATGCAGGTGGCTCGGATTTGGCGGGCTTTACTTCGGAGCGCTTCGGTAGGGACCTTCATGATGCGCTAGGGTTGGTTTGCATGATGTTTTCTAGGGTTTTCCGAGAAGCGCACATGGAGCACTCGGTCCTGGTACAACTTTTTGAGTTCTTTTGCCATCAATCGTTGTGGCCGCAACCAAGTCACTCTCGTTCTGGTGAGAACACGCCCCTATGAAGCTATCCCTCGTATTTCCCTCCTGGTCCTCGAAGTTCGGTGACTTCTCCGCCGCCGCTCGCAGGGTCTCTACGTTCCCCCCGCTCAACCTGTGCATCGTCGGATCGATCGCGAAGAAAGTTGGCTGGGAGGTTCAGATCGTAGACGCGCACATCGAGGACCTGTCGGACCAGGCACTGATCGAGCGCGTCGGTCGGTTCGGTCCTGACCTGATAGGCACCACCGCAGCGACTCCGTTCTTCGCGAACGCTCTGCGGCTCGCCGGCCTGCTCAAACGGGCGACCCACAAGCCCACGATTATGGGCGGACCGCACGTCACCCATTTCCGCGAGCTCGCTCTGCATGACGACCTGGATTACCTGGTGATCGGCGAGTGTGACGCCACCTTCGAGACGTTCCTCCGTCAGTTCGAGCAGGGGAATAGGGATCCCGACGTGCCAGGCGTGATGATGAGACGGGAGGGACGGGTCCTGTTCGGCGGCGCCGCACCGCTCCTCCAGAATCTCGACGAGGCCGCCCCTCTCGACCGAACGCTGCTGCCAAACGATCTCTATTTCCTCGGTACTCCGAATGGGAACAAACGCTACACGTCCCTGCAAATGTCACGAGGTTGCCCGTTCTCGTGTGTCTTCTGCGCGAGCGATCTTTACGGCAAGCGGGTGCGCTATCGGAAGATCGAACACGTCGTGACCGAGCTCCGGACCGTCATCCGTGACCACGGCGCCGAGCACATTTATTTCCTGGACGACGTGCTCACGCTCAATCGAAAATACATCATGCGGCTCTGCGACGCGATCGAATCGAACCATCTCGAATTCACGTTTGAAGGGGGCACCCGCGCCAACCTCTGGGACGAGGAAATCGCCAAGAGACTGCGCTCTTGCGGTCTCGTTCGAATGAGCTTCGGGCTCGAGAGCGCCGACGAGGAGGTCCGCGAGATCATCAAGAAGGAAGTGCCGCTGGAAAGCTATACCCGGGCCAACGAGATCAACAATCGGCTCGGAATCGAAACTACGAATTCCGTGATCATCGGCCTGCCAGGCGACACACGCGAAAGCATCGAGCGTACGGTTCAATACCTCTGCACGCACCGAGAGATTCAACACGTGACCCTCAACATCGCCATTCCCTACCCGGGGACGGAGATGCTCCGCATGGCCGAGCGGCGCGAGCATGGCCTCAAGCTCGTCGAGCAGGACTTCTCCAAGTTCCAACGCTACGGCTCTGCGGTCATGGAGGTCAACGGCATCGCGGGCCCCGAGCTGATCGATCTGCAGCGAAAGGCGCTCCTGCGGATCTACGCATGTAGTTGGCGCTGGCTGCCGGTCCTCAAGCGCTTCGGCATCAAAACCTTGCTCACCACAGGTGCGAGGACCGTGCTCTCCCTAGCCAAATCCCTCCCCGCGCAAATCCGGGCAGCACGGGAACGTCGCATCAAGGAGAACGCGTAAACGAAACGAAGTTGCCCTCAGGATGGCGGCTGTGTAGCATCCCTGCCTCTCATGAGTCCGGGCCTTCGTGCGGGCTTTCCCGTTGCCAAAAACCGTCCCCCTTCAATGTCAGTCGTCCTTTCCTTTCGCAACGAGGAAGACGTCATCCCGGAGCTCGTGCGGCGGCTCCGCTCCGTGCTCGGTGACCTAAAGGACCAGGGGCGACTTGGACGCAGCGAGCTCGTTTTTGTCAACGACGCGTCCACGGACCGCTCCGCCGAGCTCCTGCTCAAGCTCGCGGACGGACACGAGGATATCCGGATGATCAACATGACTCGCAACTTCGGAGTCTCCCCCTGCGTGCTCGCCGGCATGGAATGGAGCTCGGGCGACCTCCTCGTGTACATGGACGCGGATCTTCAGGACCCTCCCGAGGTCATCCCGCAAATGCTCGTGAAGTGGGAGAGTGAGCCCGAGGTCGATGTCGTGCACACCGTGCGAATCTCGCGTCGGGGCGAGACTTGGTTCAAGCTTCTCCTCACCAGAATTGGGTATGTGATCCTGAAGAGCGTCTCCACGATCGATCTCCCGATCCAGGCGGGCGACTTCAAGCTCTTGTCGCGCCGCGCCGTGGACCTGCTCGTGCAATTCCGTGAGAAGCGCCCGTTCATGCGGGGGTTGGTCTGCTGGATTGGACTGAGACAGCTTCGCATCGAATACCATCGCGAGGCTCGGTTCTCCGGCGACACTAAGTTTCCTATTCTCGGGTACAAGGTGCTCCAGAACTTCCTGGAGTCCGCCGTTATCTCCTTTTCTGATGTCCCGCTGAAGCTCGCCATGGGCCTGGGCGTGATCGCATCCGCCGCCGCCCTCCTGTATTCCGTATGGGTCGTGTTCGAGCATTTCCGTGGGCACAACATTCCGGGTTGGTCTGCGATCATGGTTGCAATCCTGTTCCTGGGTGGCGTTCAGCTCTTTTGCGTGGGGCTCCAAGGACTCTACGTCGGTTCGATTTTCGCGGAGACAAAGCGCCGACCCAGCTACATCATTCGTGACGTCTTCGGTTTTCCAGACTCCGTGCAAGGGGTGAAGAGGACTCCGCCGATGCGCGAGACAGAGAACTCCTGAGACCTGGGCGTCATGCCCGAGCAGGCATCGCGACCTGACCCCAGGGCCCGTCACGAACCCACTGGACAACAAAGGGGTACTCTCGGATGATCGATCTCTCCAAGAAATTGCGCCGCGCCGTCGAATGGGCTGCACTCCCATGGCCCTGGTTTCTCGTCCTGCTTTCCGGAATCCTCATCGGGGCAGGATGGCTAATCGCAGCAGGCCCTGCTACACAGGATGAGTGGGCCGGGGATATCTTCGCGTTCATCGATGGGGCATGGCGCGTCATGCAGGGACAGCGTCCCCACGTCGACTTCAACACTTCCTTGGGGTTCGGGTTCTTCCTGATCATGGCGCTCGGTTTCGAGCTGTTTGGGATGAGCATCCATGCGGTCCCTGGGCTCCTCGCGCTGCTGGGAGTCACCATCGCGTTGTGGTGTTGGGCGGTCTCCATCACGCGATTGCGCCCCTGGATGGCGGCGCTCCTGTCCCTGGTTGCCGGCTTCTACGTGCTCGGCCCTGCTCCGCCTGGACTCGATTTCCACCTCAGCTACGGAGGTATGTACAACAAGCTAGGTCACAGTCTCCTCTTGATTTTGTGCTGCGATGCCGTAGCCCCAAGCATCGGACCAAGCTCGCGCTGGCGGGAAGCTCTCCTTGGTATCTCCACAGGGACAATCCTCTGCATCTTCGCCACAACCAAGCTTACGTTCCTCTTTCCTGCGGTAGCAGCGATAGCGTTTTCGGCGATCTTCCTGCGACGCGGTCGGGTTTGGTGGGGGGGGCTAGGTGCCTCCCTTGCGGTCGGAGTCATCGCCACAACCATCTACTTGCGCGGCGATCCTCTAGCGATGCTCCGGGACTTCTTCTTCGTCATGCGTGCAAGGGGCAATCGGGTGGGCGAACACACGCACCTGCCCCTGATCATGCAGATGACCCTGCGTACCCTTGCCGTGGGCTGGGGGAAACCCTTGGAGTTCGTTCGACTTGAGCTCGAGCACCTGGCGATGCTCGCACTAGGTGCGCTTCTGTTGGCCACCGGCTCCCCTATCCTGAAGGAGGATCGAGCGCGGCTGGTTGCGATTTTGTTTTTGCTCCCTACAGCGACCGCCGTCGCGTTGACGAGCTGGCAGTGGTCCGATGTTCCGATGATCGCCTTCTTGGGCATTCTGCTCGCAGAGGGCGCTGTCCGTGGCCGAGCGCAGCATGTCGACGAGCCCGTGTTTGCTGTCCGACGCCTCGCGATCTGCGGCCTCGCGGCCGTACTGTGTGCCCAGCCCATCTCGCGCAATGCGCTGAACATTGCCTACGCCGAGGCACGACAACGGCCTGCCTTCCGCCCCCCCCCGGCGCTGGCTATGACCGACGAAGCGTATCGGAATTTCTATGTCATCTTTTCGGGCGGCTGCAGGGGAACGGAATACTCGAGCCGCATGAACGAGGGGCTGGACCTGCTCAGGAAATCCCGCGTCGAGGACGGTCGAATCCTGGTGTTCGACTTTTCCAATCCCTTCTCCTTCGCGCTTCGCCGGCGCAGTCCCCGAGGGGACGCGGTGTCCTGGTCCTCTCGCTCCTCGTTCAGCCGAGAGACGTTCCTTCCGCCGGAACAGGTCTTCAAGGAAGTGGATATTGTGATGATGCCGAAATGTTCGGTGGAGCCGTGGACCACCAAGGACATGCAGTATCTGTACGGACCCACCGTCGAGCGCGACTTCGAGAAGGAGCTCGAGTCACGTTCGTGGGTCCTGTTGGTACGGCGCAAGCCCTCCGGGTGAGGGGCGCGCTTGCGGTAGGCACCATGAACAACATCCACGTAATGTTTGCAGGGACCGGCGAGGCGATCACGCCCACCGTCGACGTGATCCACGACCGAGTCGACGTGGTCCACGACCGCGTCCACGCGATCCTTGATCACGTCGACTCGGTCCCAAACCACGTCGACTCGGTCCCAAACCACCTCCACGCGATCCTTGATCACGTCGACACGATTCCTCGATACCCATCGACTCGACGAGGTCCCGCATCGACTCGACGTGGTCCCGCATCGACGTGGTTCACGACCGAGTCCGCACAGGTTCGGACCGCGTCCACAGAAACCGGCAACGTGACGACCGGGTTTCGTACCGTGTCCGATAAACCCGGACCGCATCCAAAGAACCCAGCGTCGACCACGCCGTATCACCAAAACGCGAGATCGGCGCCGAAGGACCCCCATGAGCGAAGTTTCCCTGTGCCAAACCGATATCGCCATTCTGGCAGGGGGGCCTGGAACGCGGCTGCAAAGCGTCTCCTTGGGTCTTCCCAAAGTCCTGATGGACCTGGGTGAAGAGCCCTTTCTTGCCTTCCTCCTCCGGTGGCTTGGGACCTTCGGAGCACATCGCATCGTCCTTTGCCTCGGCTATGGCGCCGATGCCGTGCTGGCCTACTTGGAGCAACGCCCCCCCGATGGCCTGGAAATCGTGCCTTCTAGAGAACCCAGTCGTCTTGGAACCGCGGGAGCGCTTCGTCACGCCCGCCCCCTGCTCCGCACCGACCCGGTCATCGTCCTCAATGGAGACAGCTTCGTAGATGTGGACCTAAACGCAGCGCTCTCGGAGCACCTCTCGCGTGCTCCGTCAGCTTCCATGATCGCTGTGCCGGTAGAAAACGCTGCCGATTATGGACGAGTGATCGCAGACAAGGCAGGGTTCGTGGAGTCGTTTCTCGAAAAAGTGGAGGGGGACCAAACTCCAGGACTGGTCAACGCTGGAGTGTACTTCTTGTCTCTGGGGCTGCTCGACGCTCTCGAGGCCAGCTCCTGGAGCTCGCTTGAACACGATGTGTTCCCCTCACTTCCTGTACAGAGCCTGAGAGTCCTTGCGCAGCACGCTTTCTTTCTTGACATTGGCACGCCCGAACGCCTGGCGATGGCAACTACGGCGCTGCGCCCTTTCCAGTCCACGAGGGTTCCATGATCATCAGCAGGACACCGGCGAGGATCTCCTTCTTTGGCGGCGGTACGGATTATCCGCAGTGGTTCCGAGAGCACGGAGGAGCCGTCATCGGGACCACCATCAACCGCTACACCCACGTCATGGCGAGGGCGCTGCCCCCGTTTTTTCCTCACACGCACCGCATTGTCTGGTCGCAAATCGAGCTTGTCAACGAGCTGTCGGACATCGTTCACCCTGCCGTGCGGGCAGTGTTGCAAGAGATGAAACCGCGCAGAGGGCTCGAGATCCAGCACAATGGCGACCTTCCAGCACGCTCAGGAATGGGTTCGAGCTCTCAGTTTACGGTCGGCCTGCTCAACGCCATGTATGCCCTGCGCGGCAAAATGATTGGAAAACGCGAGCTTGCCCGGGAGGCCATCCGCCTGGAGCAAGAGGTCATGGCCGAGCATGTGGGTTCGCAAGATCAGGTTTGGGCAGCCTACGGAGGCTTCAACCGTATCGAGTTTTTTCCCGACGGCGACTTTGCCGTGACCCCTATGGTGCTCGGGCGCGAACGCCAAGAGGAGCTCCGCAATGCTCTTTTGCTGGTGTTCACTGGACTCTCCCGGAACGCGTCAGACATCGCCGCAGAAGTCACCAGCCAGTTCGCGAGCCGCCGCAGTCAGCTTCTGACGATGCGGGCGCTTGTGGATGAAGCGGTCAACCTGCTCACCCGGGCTCGATCTCCTGTCCAGGAATTCGGCGAGCTTCTCCACGAGGCATGGCTCATCAAGCGAGACCTGTCAAAAGTTGTCACAACGCCGGTTGTCGACGAGGTCTACGACGCGGCGCGGGCTGCCGGAGCACTCGGTGGCAAGCTTCTTGGCGCAGGAGGGGGCGGCTTCATGCTCTTGGTGGTCCCCCCCGAGCGTCGGGCCAACGTAAAGGAAAAGCTTTCTCGACTCGTCCAGGTGGACTTCGAATTCGAAAAGGAGGGAAGCCGTATCATTGTTTACGACCCCACCGATGCCGCCGACGTATAGCCTTCCTTTGCCGCTTCATGTGATCTTGGATCGCGATGGTGTGCTCAATCGCCAGCCTTCCACCCGATACCTGATGAGCGCCGACGAGTGGACATGGGAAGAAGGGGCTCGCGAGGGGCTCTCCCTCCTGTGTGGTGCAGGAGTCCTCGTGTCCGTTGCGACCAACCAGGCTGGCATAGAACGCGGTGTGCTGTCCCGGGAAAAGCTCACGGCGATGCATCTCCGGTTGCGTCGGGAGTGCGCAGAACACGGCGGAACAGTCGGCGCGATCTATGTGTGTCCACATGTTCCTGAGAGCGGTTGCGACTGCCGGAAACCACGGCCAGGACTGATCGTTCGAGCCATCCGGGAGAGCGGCTTACCACGCGAACGAACCCTGATGGTGGGCGATCAGATCCAGGACCTCGAAGCGGGCCGTGCGGCCGGCGTTCATGTGGCGTTGGTCCGAACTGGAAAGGGGACCCTTACGGAGAGGGCCATGCCCACAGAGCTGACCCCCTTCGTGTTCGACGACCTGGTTCACCTCGCACGCAGCATTTTTCCCACGCCCCGTTCGATGGCCTAACGGACAGAACAGCTGACTGATCACATGTTGCCGTACACCGCATTTCGGATCATTGCATACCCCTTGACAAGCTCCCGAATGCCATCGTCGAGAGTAAACGCCGGCGTGAATCCCCTCCCCTCGATCTTCGCATTGGACACGACATAGTCGCGTTTGTCCGGATCCTCTCCCACCGCTGCCTCCACAAAAACAAACGAGGGAAGGTGCTCCCGAATGCGTTCGCACAGCTGCTGCTTCGACAAGTTCGCGTCCGATAGGCCTACGTTGAACGCCTCATCGCGCATCGCCTCGAAATGCTCTATCCCATGGAGAAACACCCGGGCTACGTCTCGAATGTGGATAAAGTTGCGCTTGAAATGCGCCTCAAAAAGGACCACCGCTCGGTCCGTCACAGCCCGATACACGAAGTCGTTGACAAGCAGATCGATGCGCATCCGAGGTGACATGCCAAACACCGTGGCCAGTCGAAAACTGATGGCATTGCCGCGCTCAAGAAGTGCCTTCTCCGCGTCTACCTTGTCCCGTCCATACCGAGACACAGGCCGAAGAGGAGTCTCCTCGTTGCAATATTGGCCCGCCTCGCCCACTCCATACCCGCTGTTCGTAATGGGGACAAGAACCCTCTGCGCGGGACTCATCAGCCGCACTAACGAATAAATGGCGTCGCGATTGGTGCTCGTCGCCCCTATCGGGTCCCGGTCACATAGAGGTGCCCCCACCAACGCCGCCATCGGAATGATCATGTCCGCTTGGCGAAGCAGTGGACCCAAGATGTCCTCCTGACGGCTATCCCCGTTGACCACACGGAAATGCGGGTGACTGCAGACTGCCGCGAGGCTGTTTTGCCTGTAAAGAAAATTGTCGAGCACGGTCACGCCGTACCCAGCCAAAAGAAGCTCCGGGATCAGCACTGAGCCAAGGTATCCAGCACCGCCTGTTACCAGAATCTGTAGAGGTTTGGTCATAGTGGTTTAGGAGCAGACGCCATCGAGTGCGTCATGAAGGCCTTCGATCTGAGGAGTCAGATCGAAGGGGTGATTGCCAACAAAAAAGCCTCGATCATGGGCTAGGTTGGCGTTCGGAAGATCGCCCACCGCGGTCATCGAATAGTGCTTCGTGACATCGTGACGCACAATGCATCCCCCCGTAATGATCCGATAGCCAATTTCCGCGCGCTTGAGAGCCTCTAGAACCACTGGACGCGACGGAGTGTACCGCGGGTCCAGTACGAGCGTGAAACTGAACGACGAACTCTTACCGTGTTCGCGCTGAAGCAAAAACCGGCGGTCCCCAGCAAACCGCTGCTGAAAGTAGTTCCAATTGCGACGCCTCGCTTCGGTCATCGCTGCGAGCTTACGGAGTTGCTCACGCCCAGCGGCCGCCGCAAACTCCGTCGAACGAACATTGTAGCCAGGCAAAATAAACCGGTAGGCCTCGAAAAAGTCATCGTCATGTCGCTCGAAGATGGAGGTGTCCTCCGGAAGGTCGCGGGTCCACCCGTGGGCTCGAAGACTGCGCGCCAGATGAAATAGCTCTTGGTCGTCGGTGACCAGAAGCCCCCCCTCTCCCGTCGAGATGTGGTGCGAGAAGAACGTGCTGAAGGTCGAGAGATGTCCGAACGTGCCGGTTTTTCTGCCGTTCAACTCGGCATCGCAGGACTCGCAGTTGTCTTCGAGAAAGTAGAGGCCATGACGGTCTGCAAAGGCTCGCATTTCGTCGAGCGCCGCTGGGTTTCCAAGGATACTCACCCCTACGAGCAGCCGAGTGCGCGACGTCAGTGCCCCCTCAAGCTGCGCCATGTCCATGTTGAGCGTGCTTAGATCGACATCGACCACTCGCATCGAAAGACCGTACTGTTGAAGCGGATGGTAGGTGGTGGCCCACGAAATCGCAGGAACAATAGCTTCGTCGCCGCGCACCAGGGGACTGTCACGTTTGTAACAAAGGGAAGCGACGGCACAAAGGTTCGCCGAGGAGCCGGAGTTCACCATCACCGCGTAGCGCCGCCCCATGTAGGCCGCGAACTCCTCCTCAAACCGAGCCACCTCCGGTCCCTGTGTCAGGCGACCGCTCTGAAGCACTCGGCCAATCGCAGCGCGCTCTTCGGGACCCCAACTATCTGCCACAAGCTCATAGAACATACTTCCGTCCAGCTTTCTCCATGGCTAAGAACTAGCACACCTCACACGAACCGATGCACTCTTTCACGACACCAAAATGGACAGCAAATCCTTTGACACGCTCCTCCGTGGCGAGGTCCAAGAACATCTGGACCTGGTCCGACACACAGCGGCATCCTTGGTCGCCCGAGCCTACAGCGCTTTGCTCGCCCTCGAAACGTGTTTTGCTCGCTCTGGACGGCTCCTGGTCTTCGGTAACGGTGGAAGTGCTGCCGATGCCCAGCACTTTGCCGCAGAACTCGTCGGGCGTTTCGAGCGGTCGCGACGTCCCGTTGCAGCCATCGCGCTCACCACCGACACATCGGCGCTCACTGCCATTGCCAACGATTTTGGCTACTCCTACGTCTTCAAACGGCAAGTCGAGGCGCTCGCCCGGCCGGGTGACGTCGTCATGGGCATCACCACCAGCGGCACATCTGCCAATGTTCTGGAGGGACTACAGGCCGCTCGCCGCCTCGGCTGCACTACCGTGGCACTCACTGGGGAAGGTGGCAGCGCACTCGATGGGTTTGTTGACCACCTGCTTGCAGTCCCCTCGAAACGCACCTGTCGGATCCAGGAGATTCACGAACTGCTCCTTCACATTCTTGCGGCAGCCATTGAAACAAGCCTCATGGCGTGAGACGATCAAACGAGCTGATTTCGTCCCTGCGCATTAGCTGGCAGAAAGGTTCCGATCGGCAGCTCGAGGAGGCGGTCCTGTCCAGTTCCCGATCGTCGCGGGTCTCCGACCTCCTTATTTCCACGCCATGATCCATGAGGCCGGCTGCAGTCTCGGAAACAGGCGAACGCTGGTCATTCCCCGAGGATCTGCTCGATCGCTTCTGCGAGGAACTCCTCGGTGACGGCAATCGGTGTCGTGACGGGCTCGCGAACGAGAAAGTGCCACCCTCGATTGAAGGGGCCATCCGCTATTTGCTCCGCGACCGCATGGACATCACCGGTACATCTTGGGGGCTGCCTTGTTGGGAGGCAGTCCTACGCCTGCGTGCCCTGCATTCCAACGATGACTTCGACGAGTACTGGGAGTTTCATCTCACGCAGGAAAAACTGCGACACTTTCCAGCGTCTCCGGACAACGACAACGCCTGTTGCGCTGCTGTTGCTGCCTGAGGGACTCGCTACGAAGTATCTGTCTGACCGTAGGAGACCAGCAGATCGCTCTGTTGGAGCCGAACGTGTGCTTAGCTGGCAGTGGCAGTGCAAAAGGCGTTGCTCGCGCTAGAATGCACTCGATTTGTTCGCGAGGGGCGCGCAATTTCATGTGCGCCCGCACGACTTAACGCTCCCTGGCACTGACCAAGGTGGCGACGGACAAGGTCGCACGCTTGCTCAAACACATGTCGCACTGCGGCCTCCGCCGCACACACCGCCTTGCCGAGATCCAGCGATTGGATCCACAACGGTCATAGAGCGGCCACAAAGATAGGGATAGATGCAGCGCTCAAAAAGAGCCGCACCCACGCAATTGTTCTAGCCCCGACGGCAGGAGGAAAGACCGAAGCAGCCATTTTTCCAGCACTTGCGAACCTGATGGAACGGGAGCCGGAAGGGGTTGGGGTGCTGTACATTGCTCCGCTCAAGGCGCTTCTCAACAACCAGGAGGAGCGTCTTGGAACCTATGCGGAGATGGTGGGCTTGCGTCGATTTGTGTGGCACGGCGACGTAGCAGACAACGACAAGGCCAAGTTCAAGAAGGAGCCTACCGAGCTTCTGCTGACGACCCCCGAGTCGATGGAGGTCATGCTCGTATCTTCAAGGTTTCCAGTGGGGCGCATTTTCAAGGATCTGCGGTTGGTGGTGGTCGACGAAGTGCATGCCATGGCAGGCACAGATAGGGGAGCCCACTTGGCTTCCGTGTTGGAGGGTCTTGCGATGCTCACCACCAACGATGTTCAACGCGTGGGATTGTCTGAGACGGTGGGAAACCCAGAGTACCTTATGGGTTGGCTGACGGGGAGCTCAGGTCGGGACGGCGTGGTGGTGAATCCGCCGAGGGGGCCCATGAAACGAGAGACCCATGTTGATCTGTTCGACACGAGGATCGATCTTGCGGGAGAGGCGTCACTTCTTGCGGCAGGGAGGAAAAGTCTGTTCTTTTGCCAATCGCGGTCGATGACGGAAGGGGTCGCGGAGCGGATGCGGGGACGAGGAACCGAGGTGTTTGTTCATCACAGCTCTGTATCGCTCGAACAGCGCAGTGCCGCAGAAGAGCGGTTTCATGGTGGGTCGAACACGTGCATTGTGTGCACTTCGACCTTAGAGCCTGAATAGACTCCGCGGTTGTGCGGAACGAATCTGGCGCAAGTGGCTTTGCCGCCGAAGTCAACGAAGCCGCTACACGTGGGAGCGGTTCAAAGATCTGTTGAAGGTCTTTCCGCTCCCCAAGCCCAAGGTGCGCGT
>CAITRH010000263.1 GCA_903894755.1 uncultured delta proteobacterium | reverse complement strand
GGGTCATCGGTCTCTTCCACCTCGTCTGCCCCCTCCACCTCCGCCGCCGAGGACGCGGCCGATAGCGGCGCGAGCTTCGCGGTCGGCGGTTTTTTTTGCGAGGTCATGGCGTTTATCGACAGTCTTTTTGCCTCGTCCCAGGGAAAGCTCGACTTTGACTCGTCCATTTTTGAAGAACAGGGACAGGGGGACCAAGGTGAGGCCTTTTCGGGCGAGGGCTTTTTGGATGCGTTCGATTTCGGATGCGTGGAGCAGGACCTTGCGTGGACGGCGGGGGTCGTGGGGGAAGGCATGGGCAAACTGGAAGGGGGCGATGGTCATTTGTTTTAGCCAGACCTCGCCATTTTCGACGGTGGCGAAACCTTCGGAGAGGTCAACTTTTCCTGCTCGCAGCGATTTCACCTCGCTTCCGACCAGCACGAGTCCTCCTTCATAGCGGTCTTCGAGGGCGTAATCGAACGTTGCTTTGCGGTTTTTGGCGATGATCGCTTCACCGGTTACTCGTGCGGCCATGCTCTTACTTAGCTTCGCGTTGCGCTCAAGCCAAGGGTCGAAAGGCTCGAACCCGTTGAGGGGACACCCTAGTGGTATTCTCTCATCTATCCGGGGGCCTGGTCAACGCTGACGGCGATCGCGCTCGGTCAACCCGTCCTCGTGCCTCATGGACGTCCGAGGTCCGTTGCGTAACGGTGCGATATTGCGTAAAGGAGGCGGAAAGGACGCACAGGCGTAGGGCATGACGATGCAAAGCGTGAAGATGGAGAAGCCTGCCGACGGACCCGAGACGCGACGCGCCAAGCTGCTCATCGTCGACGACGAACCCATCAACCTCTCCATGCTCTCCGAGCTGCTCAAGCCCTTCTATTCGGTGCATGCGGCTTCCTCCGGTATCGATGCGCTGCGCATTGCAGCCCGGGAGCCCTGCCCCGACCTCATCCTGCTCGACATCCTCATGCCCGAAATGGACGGCTTCGAGGTGCTCCGCCGGCTCCGTGACGATCCTCGTACCCGCGACATCCCGGTCATCTTCCTTAGCGTCATGAAGGACGAAGACGACGAGCAACGCGGCTTCGAGCTCGGCGCCGTCGATTACATCCACAAGCCGATCAAGAGCGTCGTCGTCCTGTCGCGGGTGCGCGCTCAGCTCGACGCCAAGGTCGCGCGCGACATGCTCCGTTTGACCAACCAGCTGCTCACCCGTCGGGTCGTGGAAGGGGTCAACGCCCTCGAGCAGGCCCAGCAGCAGCTGGTCCAGTCGGAGAAAATGGCCGCCATGGGACAGCTCGCCGCGGGCATCGCTCACGAGATCAGCAATCCCATCACCTTCGTCGACATGAACCTCGCGGCCATCAAGAACTACCTGGACGACGTCATCGCCGTCCTCGACGGCTACGAGCGTGCCGAGAACGGCCCTCCTGCTGCCCTCGAAGAGGTGCGCACCTTCAAAAAAACCGTCGGCTTCGACAACTTGCTGGTCGAACTGAGGATCGCCTTGCAAGATTCCAAGGAGGGGACCGAACGGGTCGCCAAGATCGTTCGTGACCTTAAAGACTTCTCCCGCGCCGGAGACAAAGCGTGGCAGTTCGCTGACCTCCATGCCGGCCTCGATTCGACGCTCAAAATCATATGGAACGAGCTGAAGTTCAAGTGCACCATCACCAAAAACTACGGAGACATCCCTCCTGTCCGGTGCCTCCCCTCCCAGCTCAATCAGGTCTTCATGAACCTCCTCATGAACGCCTCGTACGCCATCGCGAACCGAGGGGACATCGTCATTTCGACGCAACGCCTCGGTGACCACGCCGTGCAGGTCGTCATCTCCGACTCGGGCAGCGGGATGCCCCCCGAGGTCCTCGCGCATATCTTCGAGCCCTTCTTCACCACCAAGCCGGTGGGACAGGGGACCGGCCTCGGCTTGCCGATTTCCCAGGGCATCGTCGCCAAGCACGGCGGTAAGCTCGAAGTAGTGAGCGAGCTCGGCAAAGGGACCTCCTTCACCATCACCCTCCCCATAGACCCCGTCGAGTCGGCCGCCACAGATGGCCATGCATCCGGGCCTTCCTGAGGCGCTAGCTCCCGCATCCCTTCGGGGAAGGGATGGAACCCTTCGGGGAAGGGATGGAACCCTTCAAGGATAGGATAGAGTCACTTATCGGAAGTGGTCGGATCCCTTCGGGGATAGGGCAGATCCCTTCAGAGATAGGATCGATCCCTTCGTAGACAGGATGGGTTCGGTTCTCGAAAACGATGGCCCCTCCTGGATGACGCGGCATGCCTTCGCGCATGCCCGGTTCCGTCTTGGAGATACGTTTTTTCTATTGACGGCTGCGGTTCTGCGTTACCCTCGCGGGCGAGATCCCTCAAGCCTGGACAGGAGCTAGATCATGCCGACGTCGATTCCAAAAAGCACCGAAGACACTGCAAATCCCATGGCCGATCCGGGTGACGCCATCGCGAGCAGCCGTTCCGCCGATTACGTGCGTGCTTCCGATATCCAGCCCATTCCAAAAGGCTTCCAGGTCGTGCCCATCGACGAGCGGCGACGACGCCTGCTTTGGGTAGAAGCTTCCGGTCGTTCCGATCTGATCGCGGCCATCAAAGAGCTCGCCGACCACGCGCCTGCCCTCCAGTCCGATCTCGGAGACATGGCTCCCGACGTGACAGTCCTTCCTGACCTCGCGTCACGCATCGAGGGTCTCGAAGCTTCCATCGCGGCGCAACAGGCGCTCCTCGATGCCCACACCCAGATGTTGGAGATCGCCCTTTCCGACGGCCACAGCATCGTGTCCGTTGCCTTCGGTGAGCACCAACATCGTGTCGATCGCATCCCAGGGCTTGGGCCGAAGTATTCGAGGCTGGTTACCTACGGCGGGCTCCGCGGTCATGCGGTAGCCCAAGGGCGTTTTCGGGCTAAGCAGGTCCAGGCCCAGGTCGCCGACGCCGTAGCCGACGTGAGTGTCCCTGCTGCCACGACGACCGCCGCACCTGCAGTGACTTTCACGACGGCGATCCCTTCCCCCGCAGCCGCAACGCCGGTCGCTCCCGCTGCTCCCCCCGCCGCCGGCAAAACGGTCAACAAGAAGGGGTACACCAACGCCATTTTGAGAACCGCAGGTTTCCGATCGCGCAGACCTCACCCCCCCCAGCCCCCCTCTCCCTCGACATTTTCCTTGCCCGTTCGGGCCAGGAAAATCGTCTTCGAGCGAGGGGGGAGGAGAGCCATTTGTACCGTTGTTCCGAGCCCCCTCTCTCGAAGACGATCCTCCTTGCCCGTATGGGCAAGGAGGATGTCGAGGGAGAGGGGGTTGGGGGTGAGGTCCGCGCGACATTAGGGCGCGGAGGTCGCGCTTCCGTTGTCCGCTTTTTCGCCGCGACGTGCGGCCCCACACAGGATGGACATGAACAATACCCGCCTTCTCTCGATGCTCTACGACTTGACGCTCGCCGTCGGAGGCGAGGTCACCGTGCGTCCACTCCTCACCCGCGCGCTCCAGCGGCTGCTCGTGCACACGTCGCTCCCTGTCGGGGTCGTGCTGCAGGTCGAAACGGGACCGGAACCGAGGGTGCTGGTCGCCCGCGCGATCGGGGACCGGGCACTGACCGCGCTCGAGGGACAAGCCGTGCCTGTCCCCGTGAGCTGGGTTTTGGAGGACATGGCCGTCCTGCGTCGCTCGGACGGTCTCGCCTTCGAGCCCTTGCTGTTCGAGCGCTACGGTCTCGCATGGCGACTCCCGGTGCGCGGGCTCGGGGCCATCGTGCTCCTCGGTCCGGCGAGTTGCGACGTCGCGCTGCCTCTCACGGAAGTTTTCCGCCCGGTGCTGGAGAACTTCGCGAATGCCGTGGTCCTCTGCCGCGCGAACGAGGCGCACACCGCCCAGCTCGAGAGGGACCGCATCGAAGCGCGATGGAGCTTGGCCCAGAGCCTTCAGGACCTCGAAAACGAGCGCATACTGTTGCGCGAGAGTGACGCCGAGCTGCGTCGTGCCCTGGCGATCTCGGGGACCGGGAGCTGGACCCTCGATTTTTCAACGCGCCTCATTCGGGGGTCGGAGGATGCGCTCCGCATCGTCGGGCTCCCCGCCAACGTTCCCATCACCATCGAGTCCGTGGGCCGCATCGTCCATCCCGACGACCGCGCGGCCACGGTCGCGGCGTGGAAGGCGACGCTTCGCGGGGAACCGTACGACATGGAGCACCGGCTCCTGGTCGCCGGCACGACGAAATGGGTGCGGTCGCGGGTCGAGATCGAACGGGGGCCGGACGGGCGTTACAAACGTGCCTTCGGGGCGGTCCAGGACATCACGGCGATGAGGAAGGTGGCCCGCGAGCTCGAACGGCGGGAGAATATTTACGGTGCCATCGCACGACACACCGGGCTTTGCGTGGTCGTCGTCGACCGGGAGACGCTCCGTTTCGTCGAGTTCAACGACAGCGCTTGCAAGTCCCTCGGTTACACCCGAGAAGAGTTCGCCCAGTTGACGGTCCGTGACCTGCAGGTCGTGCACGCGACCGACGTCGTAGAGAAAAACCTCCAGGCGCTCCTCGACGTCGGCTCGGCGGATTTCGAGAACCAGCACCGCTGCAAGGACGGCTCGACGCGAGACGTCTGGCTGCACATTCAGGCCTTGCAGGTGGACGATGTGGCTTACATCGCCACGTTGTGGCTGGACATCACGGAGCGCAAGCGGGCGGAAGCGCAGGTGCATCGGCTCTCGCTGGTGGCCGAGCAGAGTCCGAACGCGGTGGTCATCACGGACCTGCAGGCGAACATCGAGTACGTGAACGAGGCGTTTGTCCGAACGACGGGGTACTCGCGCGAGGAGATCCTCGGCAAGAACCCGAGGCTGTTGCGGACCAACAAGACGCCCAAAGCCACCTACGAAGCGCTTTGGGCCACGTTGGCGGCGGGCCAACATTGGCGAGGGGAGTTCATCAACTGCCGCAAAGACGGCACGGAGCTCATCGAGTCGGCGAGCGTTCTTCCCCTGCGGTCGAAGGACGGCACCATCACGGGCTACGTCGGTTTCAAGGAGGACGTCACGGAGAGCAGGAAGGCGGAGGAGCAGCTCCGGAAGCTTTCGCTGGTCGTCGAGCAGAGTCCGGAGAGCGTGGTCATCACGGACCTGGGGAGGCGCATCGAGTTCGTGAACGACGCCTTTTTGCGCGCCACCGGATACACGCGCGAGGAGGTGCTCGGCCAGAACCCGCGGGTCTTGCTGTCGGGGAAAAATACCCCGTCCGTCGACGAGGAGACGTGGGCAACGCTCGCGCGGGGGGAGACGTGGCGGGGCGAGCTTGTCAACCGCCGCAAGGACGGCACCGAGTATGTAGAGCAGGCCATCATTTCGCCTTTGCGGCAGGCCGATGGGCGCATCACGCACTACGTGGCGGTCAAGGCGGACATCACCGAGAGCAGTCGGATGGCCGAGGAGCTGGATCGGCATCGCCATCACCTCGAGGAGCTTGTGCAGCAGCGGACCGACGAGCTCGCGGCGATCTTCACGGCCCTGCCCGATCTGTATTTCCGTGTCGATCGGAAGGGTGTGATCCTCGACTACCTCGCGAACCGACGGGCCGATCTCTACGTTCAGCCGGAGGTGTTCCTGGGCAAGCGCATGCAGGACGTGCTTCCGCAGTCCGTCGCCGACGATTTCGGTCGCGCCATCGCGCGGGTTACCGGAGGGGAGCGGATGGTGGACATGGAATACGACCTGCCTTTCCCCGACGGGGTCCGGACGTTCGAGGCGAGGATGCAGCCTCTCGGTGTGGCGCAGGCGGTCCTGGTGGTGCGCGACATCACCGAGCGTCACCGTTTCGAGCAGGATCTGGCGCGGGCGCGCGATTCGGCGGAGGCGACGAACCGTGCCCAGAGGGCGTTCTTGGCGAACATGAGCCATGAGATCCGGACACCGATGAACGCGATCATCGGCCTGACGCATTTGGTCCGCAGCGAGCTGACGTCGCCACGTCACCGCGACCAGCTCGACAAGGTGCACGGGGCGGCGCAGCACCTCCTGTCGATCATCAACGACGTGCTCGATTTGTCGAAGATCGAGGCGGGCAGGATGCGGATCGAGAAGGCGGATTTCGACGTGGAGGGGGTCATCGCCGGGGTGTGCGATTTGGTGGGCGAGAGCGTGCGCGCGAAGGGGCTCGAGCTCGTCGTGGACGTTGACGCCCTACCGACGATGCTCCGCGGTGACAGTCTGCGGCTCGGGCAGATCCTGGTGAATTTCTGTACCAACGCGGTGAAGTTCACGGCTTGTGGGCAAGTGCGTCTGCGGGGGAAGGTGGTCTCTTCGGACCCGGCGGAGACGCGTGTCCGGGTGGAGGTTTCGGACACGGGCATTGGGCTGACGGAAGCGCAGCGAAGGGATCTGTTCCAGCCGTTCCAGCAGGCGGATCTTTCGACCACGCGCAAGTACGGGGGGACGGGGCTGGGGCTGGCCATTGCGAGGCGGATTGGTTTGCTCATGGGGGGTGAGGTTGGTTGCGAGAGCGTGCCGGGTCAGGGGTCGACGTTTTGGATCGAGGCCCCTTTCGGGACGGTCTCGTCGGATGGGAGGTCGTCGAGGCCTTCGGCGAACGTGGCAGGGAGGCGGGTGCTGGTGGTCGACGATCTCGCCGACGCGCGCGAGGTGCTTGCGGAGATTTTCAGCAGCCTGCGGGTGCGTGTGGACTCGGTGCCGTCGGGGGAGGCGGCCCTTGCTGCGGTGACCGAGGCGGACCGGCTGGAGGATCCATACGAAATCGTGATGATCGACTGGAAGATGCCGGGGCTCGACGGACTGCAGACGGGGAGGCAGCTCGGTGGGATTCCCCTCACCCGTCGCCCCTTGTTGCTGCTCGTGAGCGCCGAGCCGGGCGTTGCGGTGGACGACTGGCGAGGGGCTGGGTTCGCCGGGGCGTTGACCAAGCCGATTGCGCCGAGCCGTTTGCTAGCGGAGCTCGGAAGGTTTCTGGGCGATGAAGCTACGTCCGAGGAGGTCCGAGCGTCGGAGGATCCGGTGCGCGGGTGTTTGGAGCGAGCGCAGCGTTGTCCGATTCGGATTTTGCTTGCGGAGGACAACGAGTTGAACCGCGAGGTGACGGTGGAACTGCTCCACCGTGTCGGGCTTTGCGTCGACTGGGCGAAGGACGGGATGGAGGCGGTCACGCAGGTGCAGGAGCGACGCTACGATCTCATCTTGATGGATATCCAGATGCCGGAGATGAACGGTCTCGAGGCGACGCGTCGTATCCGCGCTCTTCCGGAGTATGTGTCGACGCCCATTTTGGCGATGACAGCGAGCGCCTTCGACGACGATTCCACGGCATCGCTGGAGGCGGGGATGAACGATCACATCGCCAAGCCGGTGGATCCGAAGGAGCTTTATAGGGTGCTGCTGCGGTGGTGGCCGGAGGTGAGGCGGGAGGTGCCAGAGACGGCGGTCCCAGGGAGGCCTGTTTTCGCAGAAGCCAAGATAAGTACGGACCTTGCGGCGATAGGCCAGCGGCTCGATGGGATAGAGGGGTTGAACCTTCGGCGCGGACTGAGGTCGGTCGGGGGAAGTCTGCCGACGCTCCTACGGATTTTGCGACAGTTCCGAGATCTGCACCGCGACGATGCGGAGAAGTTGGAGTCTCTGCTCCAGGCCGGCGATCGGGCGGGGGCCAGGAGGGTAGCGCACTCGTTGACAGGGGTGGCGGGGCTGGTTGGGATGACGGAGCTCCAGTCGCTGGCGACGGCGGTTGATCTTGCGTTCAAGAAGGGGGGAGAAGATGCGGCGATTCGGGAGCAAGCGAGCGCGATGGGGGTTGTATTGCGGCGCATGGTCGGGGAGCTTGACGAGGCATTGCCAGTTGGGGGCGAGAAAGCGGGTGGAGGAGTCGCAGTCATCGACTGGCAGCAGGTCGCGGATGGAGTGGGGCGGCTGGGAGCGTTGCTCGACGTTGACGACACGGCGGTGAACGATTTGTATGCGGAGCTGGAGGAAGTGCTGGTGGGGGCAGTTGGGCAGCGGGCCAGGGAGCTTGGGAAGAAGATCGAGAGCTTCGACTACGCCGGGGCGCGGGAGGTGGTTGGTGCGATGTTGGAGGCCGAGGTGCGGCTGCGAAAGGAGTGACGGTTCGACGGACGCCGCTCCCGACATCGTTCTGCTAAACCAACTCCATTTTGAAAACCGCAGGTTTCCGCTCGCGCAGACCTCACCCCCCCCGGCCCCCCTCTCCCTC
>CAITRH010000262.1 GCA_903894755.1 uncultured delta proteobacterium | reverse complement strand
GAGGGAGAGGGGGGCTGGGGGGGTGAGGTCCGCGGCTCGGAACCTGCGGTTTTCAAAATGGGTTTGGTTTAGAGATCGTCGAGGATGAACAGGAAAGCGCTCAGATTATCGCAGATCTCCAGACCTCATGAAGCTTCCGCCAGCCATCGCGCGAACGAGGCTGTTCCGTCGTGGCGTCATCTTGCGGACCACGATGGTCCTGACGGTGGAGACCAAGACCAAGTTTCTCATCGTTGTGAGCTCTTCAGACACGGTGGATCCGATATTTGCCGTCATCACGACCTCAAAGCTCAAATGGTTTGAAAAGCACCCGAGCGATGGTATTGCCCAAAAACCTTGACACGGATGATTGAGCCATAGCGAGCGTGCCACTGAAACAGCTCTTCGACGCCTGGCAGGAAGAAGACAGATGGCTCACGGCGCGACATCGTATGCGCAGCGAACGCCGACCCTTGGGTCTCGGCTACTTCGAGAGACCTCGAGGCGGCTCCAGGTGCGAAGCTCGGTAGCCAAACGGCTTTGCCACGATCCGCCGCGTGCGATTCCGGGCGTGCTGACCCATTCGGCAACGTTGCCGGCCATGTCGTGCAACCCAAGCGTCGAGTCCCCGTCAGCGTGCGCCCCCACCGTGTCGGGCCCGTCGGCTCCCCAGGCACATGGACCGCGTTGGAGTCCCCAGGCACCTCTTCGGCACACGGCGCCGGTGTCTCCCCATGGATAGCGGACAGGCTGGGAATGCCCAGCAATGGCGGCCGCAGTCCACTCGTCGTCGGTGGGAAGGCGTCCAAGGCGGCTTTTGCAGAACTGGTCGGCCTCGTCCCAGGTCATTGCGCTAGCGGCCCGAGCACTGGCGATGCGCCCTAGCGACCAGGAGGACTCGGTGACCTCGAAGGCGTCCAGGTCGAAAGGGGCTGTAAAAAGGAGATGAGGGGCGACGAGTCCTTCGGCCTCCCAGTCGGACGGACCAAGCAGGGCGCGACCTGCAGGGATCCTGACACGGTGTTCCAATGGAAGGCAGCCGGCAGGTCCTGGGAGGAACCTCGAGGGGCAGGCAAACGGAGGGAGGTTGCATCGTGTGGCGTCTGTGATGAACCCAGGTCCACAACGAGCGCGTGGAGGCGCATGATGGACCGCTACGGCGCCGGCGAGAACGACCGCAGCGCCAAGCAAGAATGGAGCTTGCCAAGGCGCTGCGCCATTCAACGCGGTGCGGGGACAGCGGACGGTACGGGGACTGGGAAGTGGGGAGCTGAGGTAGGTGCAATGGTGGGGATAGCCGAGGGGATGGGGGCGGGGCGGGCACTGTCAAAGAGTTCTTTGAGGCGTTTTTGGCGGGTGGGCTCGTCGAGGGTATCGAGCTTGGCGGCATCGAAGGTAAGGAGGGGCATTTTGTCACCTCCCTGGAACATGGGCATACGTCCATCCCAGCGTTCGATGGCGCGGTATTGCATCATGGCGGGAGTCATGGAGAGGCGGATCGACTCGTTGGCTTGGGCCTCGGCGCGGGCGCGGATGATGACGGCGTCCCCTTCGCCTTGGGCGCGCAGTCGGGCGGCTTCGGCCGCGCCGGTAGCTTGGGTGATCGCTTGGCGGGCTTCGGCTTCCACTTGAGCGACGCGGTTTCGGCTTTGGGCGGCGTTTTGGGAGGCTTCGAGGGCGCGGTTGATGGCGTCGGCGATGAGCGGAGGGAGCCTCAGGGCGCCGTTGATGGTGAGCTGGTCGATGGAGACGCCGAATGTTCCGAGGCGTTCGCGGCAGCGATCTGCAACCTCTTTGAGCATGGCGGTCTTACCGACACCGTAGATCTCCTCGACCTTCATCTTGGAGGCGACCTCGTTGAGGGCCTCGCGGACTGTGTTTCGGATGTAGCTATTGGCGAGCGCAATCATGTCGTTCTGGCGGAACTTATTGTAAAGCTTCGGGGCCATCGGCTGGTCGACGTGAAAGCTGAGTCCGAAGTCGGCGCTGATGTTGGCCCCCTCACTGGAGGAGAAGTTCAGGGACTCATCGATGGGACGTCCCTCGTTAGGGCTGTGGGTCCAAACGACGTTTTGGACGTTGGTTGGGAACAGGATGATCTGTTCGGTGACGGGGTTGAAGAAGTGCCAGCCGGGTGTGAGGGGCTCGTCCTGGACCCCGCGCTGACTGCCGACGAGCTTGACTTTGACTCCGACATGGCCGGCGTCGATGCGGGTAGTGACCGAGCAACCGAGCCAGAGGGTGCCGAAGATGATGAGGGCGGCGGTAGCGATACGGCGAGCAAAACGGATAAACGAAGTGGGATCGAAGTCGGCCATGGGATTTCTTGCGGGCGTTAGGGTCAGAGGACGTCGTTGGGAGGGACGCCGATGACGGGGTTGGAAGCGAGGGCGAGGTCGTTGAGGGAGCGCTGGATGGCCGCAACGGTCTCGCGGAGGGCATCGAGGTGTTCGGACCACTGGGATTGTTGGCGTTCACGGATAGCGAGGAGGTCGTCGCGGAGGTCTTCTTTTTCGATCTCGATGCGGACTGCTTCGTTCTGGGCGGCAGCACTGGTTTCGCGTTCGCGTAGCAGGGCTATTTCGAGGTCAGCGATGCGAGCTGCGAGCTCGGCCTGGCGGACTGCGAGCTCCTCGGCATGGGCCTCGTCGACATTCTTGGCGTGCTCGGTGGCTTGGACGAGGGTGCGCTCGAGGGACTCGGCATGGGCGCGGGATTTGGCGAGAGCGGCTTCGACCTCGGTGAGCTCACGGGTGACGAGGGTAGCGGTTTCTTCGGCGGCGTCGGCGACGGCAACGGTGTCTTCGAGGGCTTTTTCGAGGTCGAGGACTTTGGTGTTGAGGAGGGTCGCTTCTTCTTCAAGGACCTCGATACACGTCTTTGCTTGGTCGAGGGCGGCTTCGATTTCGGCGAGTTTGGTCTGGAGGGTTCCGGTCGTCTCGTCGCCTTGTTGGAGGACATGGGAGACACGTTGCTCGGCATTTTTTCGCGCCGCCGTCTCTTCTGCGACGCGTCTTGCGAGCTCACTTGCGCCGTCGGCGGCGGCGCGGGCGGCGTGCTCGTGGATCCAGCCGCGGTCTTCGGCGGTACGGACTTGGTCGCGCAGGTCGGCGATGAGGGCTTCCGTGTCCTGGGCGCCGGATTTCGCGGACGCAGCGAGGCGAGCTTCGAGGGCGGCGACTCGGACGAGCATTTCGGCCATGGTGTCGGCTTCGGCGGCTCGTTCGCTGCGGACACGGGCGAGCTCGGCTTCGAGCTCGGCGACGTGCTCGCTTGCGACGGCGGAGCGGGCGGCGACCAGACGGCAGGAGTCACGTTCCGGGTCGCGTTCGCGTTCGAGGCGCAGCTTGGTGATTTCGACGGAGGGTCCTGGGGAGCCTTCGACGCGGGCGTCGCGCACGACGCGGGGTTTGGGCAGGCTTGGGGGACTGCTTGGGGGATGGGAAGTGCGTTTCGAGTCCGGCATGCGGCGGGGCATCAGTATCGCGCCGAACAGGTGGAAAGGCGATTTTGTCACCAACGGGGCGAGCAAGGGGCTTCTAAAGACGACGCTGTTCGTGTAGCGAGGCGTCCATGGCGGACCCGTACATTTCCCTTGTTATCCCGGTTTACAACGAGCAGGCCATTTTGCATGCGGCGGTGCTCGATCTGCGCGAGCGGCTCGCTCCTTTGGGGTGGAGCTACGAGATCATATTGGCCGAGAACGGCTCGCGAGATCGCACCGTAGAAATCGGCCACGAGCTTGCGGAGCGGTACGCGGATCCGAGGGACGGTCAGGTGAAGATGATCAGCCTTGGCGAGCCCAACTACGGCAAGGCGCTGAAGCAGGGGATCTTGCTAGCGCGCGGCGAGCTTGTGTTGTGCGACGAGATCGATCTTTGCGATGTCGCATTCCACCATCGGGCGGTGGAGATTCTCGAGAGTGACGATATCGACATGGTGATCGGGTCGAAGCTCGTGGCGGGAGCGGAAGACCAGCGCCCACTTTTCCGTCATGTGGCGAGTCTGGCCTATTCGACTCTTCTACAAGCGCTGCTTGGCTTTCGAGGCACCGACACGCACGGACTGAAAGCATTTCGACGGCAGGCCCTTATCGAGACCGTGCGCGCGTGCCTGGTGGACAAGGACGTTTTTGCGAGCGAATTCGTCATTCGGGCCGATCGAGCGGGGATCAAGATCAAGGAAATTCCAGTGCATGTCGCCGAGAAGCGGCCGCCGTCCATCAACCTGTTCAAGCGTGTGCCCAACGTGCTGAAGAACGTTGCGAAGCTCACCTTGGCGATTCGGGTTCGCGGCTAGAGCCTCGGACTAAACCAAACCCATCTTGAAAACCGCAGGTTCCGAGCCGCGGACCTCACCCCCCCAACCCCCCTCTCCCTCGACATTTTCCTTGCCCATGCGGGCAAGGAAAATCGTCTTCGAGCGAGGGGGGAGGAGAGCCACTTGTACCGCGGT
>CAITRH010000261.1 GCA_903894755.1 uncultured delta proteobacterium | reverse complement strand
GATCCGGCGCGGGAAAGCTTCACGTGGATCACCGCATCGGGGGCCGAAAGCCACGACCTACGTCGCAGGCGCCGAAATCCATGCCGATGGGTGATAGGCTGCGCCATGTGGAACGCAACGCCATGGTCGCAACGCTCTCGCGGATTCTCGCGCCGCGTGCCGACGTCACGCTCGCGTTGCTCTTTGGCTCACACGCCCGCGGCGTGGCGGGGAACGCCTCCGACATCGACCTCGCCGTGCTTGGGCGCGATCTAGATCCCTTCGAGCTCGGCGCCGAGATCTCGCTCGCGACAGGTCGCGAAGTGGATGTCGTCATGCTCGAGGACGCAGGCGTACCGCTGCTCGAGCAGATCGTGCGCGACGGTGTGGTGGTCCACGAGGGGCTGCCCCATGCGGGCTCGACGTGGCGCGCGGGGGCGCTCGCATCCCTCGAGACCGATCGCCCTTGGTATGCCCGCATGCGTAAGGCGATGCTCGCGCGCCTTGCCGCGCCACGTGCAGGTTAGCCGTGGTCGACCTCACACTCATGGCAGCCAAGCTTGCCGAGCTCGAAGATCGCATCGAGCGCGTGCGCTCTCACCGCACTGCGACGGCCGACGAGCTCGCTGCGCAACGCGATGCGCTCGACCTCGTGGCGTTCAACCTGATGCTGTCGGTTCAGTCGTGAGCCGATCTGGCGGCACACCTCATCGCAGACGAAGGCTGGCCGGCGGCTGCGTCACTCGCTGAGAGCTTTCGACGTCTCCACGAGCATGGTGTCGTCTCCGCGGCGACAAGCAAACGGATTGTCCAATCTCGAGGCGTTTGCCCGAGAAGTGTCGCAGTGGCTCGCGGCCACGCATTGACTCGGGCGCGTCGACCCCCGAGCCGGTCGGGACTCAAAATGAACCTCCCAGCGGCTCCCCCGAGCCGATCGGGACTCAAAATGAACCTCCCAGCGGCTCCCCCGAGCCGATCGGGACTCAAAATGAACCTCCCAGCGGCTCCTCGGAGCCGATCGGGACTCAAAATGAACCTCCCAGCGGCTCCTCGGAGCCAACGGGCCAACGGACCGCGCGCGGGGTCGGTGCCAATCGGAGACCTGCCGCGGGACATTCCGTTCCCCACCGACCCACCGATCGATGGTAGCAATTCGACCCATGGTTTCATGTCCCGTTTGCTCCCGGTCTTTGATCTGCGAGCACTGCAATACGCAGGTTTATCGACCTGCTCCGCATCGTGGTGCTCCTCAAGTTTCGTCCCGCATCCATACGCCCTGGCGCGGAGAACTCCTTTTCGAATTCGTCCCGATGGGCGCGACCCTCAGGCGCGAACAAGACCGTTTCGCCGTCGGCGTCGGCAACCGCTGCGTCCCCGGGATCATCGACCACCACTTCGATCGCGGAATGGGCCTCGATTGGGATGAGGGCGGTGGCAGCGATTTGCGGGATGGCTCCGTCGACGTCGACGTGCCGACGAGCGGCGGTGACGCTCCAACGAGCAGCGAGTTCGAGGGTCGGATGAGCAGCGATTGCGCAGCAACGCTCCTTGCGAGGTACCCTACGCTCGTTACTAATCATCGCTTGAGCGCCCCTCACGCCACGGTCACCGTCGTGATGCACGCCGCCCCTGATCTCGATGCGGTCACTTCTGCCTACTTCGTCAAGACACTGCTCGAAGACGGCAAGCTTCTTCCTTGGCACCACGCCCTCGCCGATTACACGCGGCGCATCAACGAAGGGTTGGGGCCGCCGGAAGGGCCTCGCGATCCGGACTCGTTGTCGATGATCTACGTTGCGCTCACTGAAACGACGCGGGACACGGAGAGACTTGTCGAACGCGCCTTCGCGCTGCTGGACGATGTTGGAGCTTGGGCCAACGAAGCTGTCCCTGGCAGTCCTCTTCTTGTGCGCCAGGGCGACTGGGAGACCGAGCGCATTTTGTTGCGCGAGCAGTGGAGGCTTTACCTACGAGACGCGGGGCGCGCCCAGACCTTTCGCCTTCCTCTCCCGGTCCCTGGCGGCAGTTTGGCGCCAATGAAAGACGTTCAGGGCATCTTCATCGAGAACCCAGAGTGTGCCATTTTCAAGAACTTGGCCCGCGCGGATGGCTCCGTCCTTACCCACGTAGCGTGGACCGCCGAGCGCAGGCACATCGTTGCGGTGGCTCCCGATCGGGGCGTCTGGCTGCGCGGCTTGGGGCGTGCACTCGAAGGGGCGGAGATCCTGACGCGTGCGCATTCGTCCAACTTGGAAAGAGACTGGCGACTCGGCCCACGGCGTTGGCCGGATGTCTCCAACGCCGACCCCTGGTACGATGGTCGGGCTCCACTTCACGGGTACACCATCGTAGATAGCCCCAGCGTTGGAACATTGCTTTCCACCAAGGAAGTCATGGCCATCGTCAAAGACACGGTGACTTGGGGACGCCTTGGACGTATGGAAATGCGTTGCCCTCACGGATGCCTCGTACCTCAGATGGCGGACGCGTTTTATTGCCGGTCCCACAGTGACGCCCTGGTGCCTGGCATTGTCGGTGGACACTACGAGGTTGTGGGGTTCTTGGGCAAGGGGGGGGTTGGGGAAGTACTCAAGGCAAAGGATACGGTTCGATCCGACGCCCCCCTCGTTGCGCTCAAACGCCTGCTCCCCGAGTTGCAGCGGGGGGAGTCGACGGTGGCGAGCATGGTGGTGGGTCAATTTCTGCGTGAAGCGACGCTTACCAAGGAGCTCCGTCATCCCCACGTGGTTCGGGTTCTCGGGTACGGGGTCGATGCCTCCCTTGGACTCTTCTTGTGCACGGAGTTCTTGCCGGGCCTGACGTTGGACACGTACCTGGAAAAAAACTGGGAACATTGGTCGTCGTCCACGCCTCAAGAGTTCTTTGGTTGGTTTTTGAGGATGATGATCCAGGTGTGTACTGGGCTCGAGGCGCTCCACGCCTTGGGGGTGATCCATCGCGACATCAAGCCACAAAACATCATGCTGTCGCCGGATGCGCAGGGGGAGCGGGCGGTTCTCATCGACCTAGGCCTTTGTGCTCCCCCTGGTCGTCCGCCGGACCGGTGCTTTACGCAGGGTTTCGCAAGCCCGGAGCAGATCTTGGGGATCGACGTGAACGTTCAGACCGACCTCTATTTGCTGGGCGCGACCATGTATTGGGTGTTCTTTCGTTGTTTGCCGTTCCCAGATGACGACCGAGATCCGCACTATTATCGGTCCAAGTGCCTCCCGGTGCACGTCCCCCGCATCGATGCGGGGCCCGGGCAACAGCATACGGCGACAAAGCTCTCGGTTCTCATGACCGAGCTCCTCGAGCCGGAGAGAGAACGGCGTCCCCCCTCTGCGACGGCAGTCCGAGAACGGCTCGAGACGATCCAGGCGTGTCTTGCATAATGATGTGACCCGCCCCTTCGGGGCCAATCAACGCAAGGTCATCGGCGTCATACCCCAACGTCGGGTGAAGCTTCCGCCGCGACCGGTTCGGAAGGGGTGTCCACATGTTGCTCCCAACGGAGCGCATGTTCACCCACGTCGATCACGTCCACACCGAGTTCCCCGAGCACGCGCTGCGCGTAGTCGATGAGCGCGCCTTTCTGACCTGGTGCGTAGACCGTTTGGTCACCGTAGCTGTATTTGACCGAGGAGGATACGGCCTTTCGGGACGGCAACGAGGGGATTGCGGACATGACGTTGCGATTGCTTCCCAACGTTCCCCCGATGGCCCGCTCCAGGAGCCCTTCCTTTCGCAGAAAATCCAGCAGTTCCGTCATGAACTCCTTGGTGCCGTCTCCTGCGATCAGGGCCCCGTCTTGCAGACGAATTGCCAACACGATGCGATGGGGTTGGAACGGCTCGACGGAGACTCCGATGGCCTTGCACACCCTGCGACCTTGTTCGATCGCAGCTTCCCAGGAGAGGCTTGCCTCGGCAAAGACGCCGGCTTGTTCCACAGGGCGAGTGAACGCACGCTTGTCGCGATGGAAGGGAGCCTCGGCCATGAAGAAGCGGACATGTCCCATGGCGAACGGGAGTTCCACGTCATCGATGAGGAATTTGGACGGGTCGTCTGCCATTTGCCGCTTGCAAAGCACTTTGAGCAGTTTCGTTAGGAAGAGCGGCACGGTTTTTCCCAGTATCGGGCATTCTTCCCCCGTGGGCATCGTGGCAATCAGGCCGCGGTCGTCGTCGCCGGTGTCTTCGTCCGGTTCGTCCGACTTCGCGACTTCGCTGTCAGCCGGCTTCCCGATGCCGAGCGCATCCAGGAAGTTTTGCAGGTGGAACACACCGTCACTGCGAACCCAGTTCGACTCCACGTAAACCGTCTTCCCTCCGAGGGTGAGCTTAATTGAACAAGCGAATTCCTTGTCGTTTGCGTGCTTGGGCGCCAAGCTTACGAGGTAGCGAGTGCGTCCAGCCCGAAACGGCAGCACGGAGGCCATGTTTTCTTGGGCGATGGACGCAAGGCTCTGGTTGCGAGCGATTGCTGCGAAGACCGTCCGAATGAGGTCAGTGAGCCGACGGTCGGAGAGCGCGGTCTCGCCGAGAATGACTTTCAGCTCATCTTCACCGTTTGCGTTGTCCGCATCGGGGTCGGAGACCGACGCCGCGCCACCCGGTCCAGTCTCCTGCGACCGCGCCTTCAACAGGACCCAATCCTGCTCACGGTCGGGATGGTTGGCTTCCACGAGCAGCTGGTTGGTGAGGCGGATGAGGGGCCACAAGTAGAGTGGAATCTCCTTTTTCCCGTCCACATCGCGTTTCATGTGCTCAAGGACCTCATTGAATCGGTCCTTGTACGTTGGGTCGTGACGTTGGTACGTCGCGTCCAGCGAGAAACCGGGTTTTTCAGAGAGTGCCCCGACAGAACGAATTATGCCAGCCTTGGACAGCTGACCCAGCGCCATTTCTATCAATAGTGGCGGCAGCCCCACGGCGGTCACGACAGCCCGTGCCGAGCACACCCCGCCATCGCGAACCGTTGCCAAGCACTGCTCCCGTACCCAGAAATGCACCCGCGCGGCTTCAGTTCGTACGGTCTCCGGCGGCGGGAGCCCTTTGTTGCCCGGAGTGCAGATCCATTGCACCAGATTCTGCTGGGAGTAGGTAACTTTTGGATCTAAGGAAAAGTCCCCGTCGAGGTCGGCCGTCGGCACCGCGAGGAGCCTGGCAATCACCTCGTTTTCAAGGCTGGAGACTTCGTTTTCGGCGAGGTCGAAGTCACGCTTCATGCCGGTGAGACGTTCCCGTTCGGAAGAGTCGATACGTCCATCATTGAAGATAGACTCGGCGTATGCGCAAAAGTACTTGTTGTTGATGCCTCCTCGCTCCTCGCGGCTCGAAGGGAACTCTCGAACGCGCATGAGCCAATGGAGTTTGTCGAGCGCTTCCGTTCGCCTGACGATGCCGCGCATGCCCTTTTCGATTGCCGTTTCAGCAACCACCAAGGGTGGGGGGAGCGGGGGCACCAACTGGAATCTCCGGATCGCAGCGCGGTACCACTGGCCGTCGTTTTGCCACGAGGAACGGACCTCCGCCACCTCGTAGTTCGTGAGAAGCCGGGTCATGGGATCCCAGAGCAGGCAGCGGACCACTCCAGTCACAAGTTTACTGTTGAGCAAGCGGTAGAATTCGACATCCTCGCTCCACCAAGCCTTGCTCGCAGCCGTTTCGCCATCAGTGCGTTCGCTGCCAGAGGAACCGCCCTGCGGATCGGGGTGGTGGAGCGCGTTGCGAACACGCGAGATGCACCAGAGCATCGCGGGAAGGAGTTTCTTGCCACCGCCACCGTGCCCGGCGGACCTTTGATGGTCGACATAGGCTTGCAGGCGGCGAACCGGGATTTCAAACTGGACGCGTGCGTCGATGACCGCCTCGACGAAGCGGATCGATTCGGCGGCGACGTCCGGGAGGGACTCCCGAAACACCAGCGCAAGTTCCGGGATCATGTAGCCGTCGCGCAGCACCTTTGGAAAGTGATCCAGGGCACGCGCGTAGTCTCCGAACGATAGTCCGCCCCTTCCCTTCTTCTCGGCCAGGGAACGCAGCAGCTTTTCGAGGCTCGGGTCCGATTTGTCGCGCCGGATGTATTCGCTGTTTTGAAATGTGCACAAATGTGTGACGAGCGCCTCGGTGAACCGCACGAGCGTTCGAAGCTTCGCGCGGTCGTCCGCCTCCGTCAGCAGGCTCGAGAGCTCGCCTGCGAGGTCTTTGTGCAGACAATTTCGGATCTTGTCGAGATCCACCATGTCCTTCATATCAATCAGGGGCTCGGCAACGATGGGATCCGCCATGACATTTTCCTATCTTTCATTCACTCGATGGGGAGACCATCGCGGATGCGTACCTATGCCAAGAACCGCTCGCTCGTCAACGCCATTCGGTGCAGGGGGCGGTTCCACCGTTAGTGTCGCGTTGGAGGGCGTACGACGACGCATCCGAGAGAAGCTCACCATCCCATCGTTCCCACCGAGGTTACGTTCACCGAACAGTGGCAGGTGGAGAAAGAAGAGCGACCTGCAAGTAGTCAGCTCAGATAAAGCCACCGTCACCCTCACCACTGGATCCCATATCCAACCGCACGGGTCTCCCGTTAGCACACCAGCCATCATCATCGTCTGGACAAGGTCACGCATTACGGCGCCCGGACTACGCGTCCGCCTCACCGCATGCGCGATCACGACCGTCGCATTTGGTTCCCCTCGCGCACCATTGAGGCCAAAAGCAGTGCCTGGAGCGCGCAAAGCCAGGCACATGGCATGAAGACCCCTTGGCGCACATGGCCACCGTCTCCCAGCGCGGACTGACAGCATTGGCCTACTTCGCTGCCCCAATCGCGCGAACCCGAGCGCGCTGAGGTCGAATTGGATATTGAGATAAGTAGTGGAGCTCCCCAGTGTGGACATGTAGCCCTCCGTGTACAGCCAGGCCCGAAAGATGCCGACACTCAGCAAATTGCCCAACACTGTGAGGCTGCCGCCCAGCGCCAACAGTTTGGGAGACTTGAACCGCTCCCGGTCGAGACGGTCCGCAGATGGCTCGGTGACGCCCAGAGCAAAGGAGACGCCGACCCAGTAGCTCACGGGCGTGTATCGGATGGCGAGTCCGCCCACCGTTGCGCTCAACTTAGACCGCGGGCGGGGGGAACCATTTGAACGATGGATCCTTGACCGCCGATCTCGATGGCCCGTGAAGCCGTCGTTCGAGCATGAGCGCGCTTCAGGGTCTTCCCTCGTTTGGAGGCCCGAGGATCAACATCTGCT
>CAITRH010000260.1 GCA_903894755.1 uncultured delta proteobacterium | reverse complement strand
GTCTTCGCCGAGTCCACCGTCGCCGAGGACAACGCCTTCAGCCCCTCCTGGCCTGGCCTCCATCCCGTCGAGGCCGCAGAGCTCTGGCACAATACCCTGCTGCGTCCCGAACCGCGCAACCTCGATCTCCTCCTCGACGCGTGGGCCCACGCCTGGGAGCTCCGCCTGTCGCCCTTCGCCCTGGGACCGCTCACCGGCTTCGAACGGCTCGTCTTCGCTGGCCCCTCCGCCATCGCCGCCGTCCTCCGCGTTTTCCTCGGTCGCAACGACCTCGCCTGGACCGAACAGGTCACCCTCGTCGCCACCCCTCCTGCACATCGCCAGCTCGCCGCCCTCACCACCGCCGTCCTCAACGCCACCAAACCGACCCGCGTCCTGACCCACCCCCAGGCGCACGACCTCGTCGGACGTCCCGTCGTCAGCCCCGATGCAACCCCGGAGGACGCCGACGCCGCACGCCGGAGCGCGACCTGACATGTCCCTGCCCAGCGCACGCAAGGTAACTGTCGGTGAGACCCCCTACGCGCACGAAGCTGAAGCCCTCGACTTCGCCTACTCCGTCCTTCCCGACTCGGACCCGTTCCACATCTGGGCCCTCACCGAGCTCCTCGACCCTTCCACAGGACGCCTCTACGAGCTCGACCTCCTGGTCCTCGGCTACTCCGCCCTCTACCTCGTCGAGATAAAAAGCGGGCCCGGTCGCTACGACGGCGACCACCAAGAATGGTGGCGCACTCCGCCCGGTGCCCAACGACCTTCCTATATGGATGGTCCACTCTCCCTGTGCAACCTCAAGGCGAAGGTCCTCAAGTCGCGGCTCCAGTCCAAGATGAAGCTGCGGTGTCCCTACGTCGAGCCCCTCATCTTCCTCAGCGCCGCGGACCTCGACGTTCGTCTCACCCCCGAGGGACGCATGAACGTGGTCACCCGCAAGGAGCTCTTGGCCGCGGTCCAGCACCACAAGTTCCCAGGCGCTCCCCTCAATTGGCACGCCGAACGCATCAACGTCCCCCTCATGCGCGACGTCGCCCAGGGCCTCCATGCCCTCGGGTTGCGCCCGCGGAAGGGACGTGCCCACGCGGGCAGCTACGAGCTTGGCGAGCTCATCGCCGATGGCACCGGGTACCAAGACCGCGTCGCCACCCATCGTGACCGGAAATTCCAGACCCGCGCCCGTGTCTACTTAGTTCCACAACAGGTCAGCGTCGACCGCCGTGCCCAGCTCCGCCGCGCCGCTGAACGCGAGTCCGGCTTGCTCTGGGACGTACGCGAGCATCCTCACATCTTGCGTATGGCCGACTACGTCTCCGACGCCCCCCTCGGCCCCACGGTCCTCTTCGACGACTTCGCCGGCGCGGTCCCCCTCGACGCCTTCCTCCGTCGCCACCCCACGCTCCCCTTCGCAGACCGCCTCGCCGTCGTCCAGCAGATCGGCGGCGCCCTCGCCCACTGCCATCGCAAGTCCATCTTCCATGGAGCCGTCGCCCCCCAATCGGTCCTCGTCCGGCGTCACCCAGATACGAGCGCCATCGACGTTCGCTTGTTCAACTTCCAGCTCGGCGCGGGGGGCGAGTTCGAAGGGACTCAGCACTGGTCGTCCCTCGCCCAGGACGCGTGGGCCGTCTACCAAGCCCCCGAGCTCCGCGAAAATCCCCTCGCGCGCTCGCCCCAGTCGGACCTCTTCAGCCTCGGCGCCCTCGCCTACTTCGCCTTCACTGGACGCGCCCCCGCCGATCGCGTCGAAGACCTCGACCGCCGCCTCGGAAAAGAGGGCTTCCTCGACCCGCGCACCGTCGACGACGGGATCCGCAAAGGCGTCGCCGACGTGCTCCGGTTTGCCACGGACATCCTGCCGCTCCACCGCTGCGACAATGTCGACGAGTGGATCGAGCTGCTTCTGAGCGAAGCCACCGCACCGGACGAGTCCGCAGAAGAGATGGACCCGCTCGAAGCCCAGAAGGAACAGATGCTTGGCAACGACCTCTTGGTCGAGCGGCTCCTCGGGACTGGCGCTACCGCCCGCGTGCTCCAGGTCCTCTGGGACGACCGATCATGCGCCCTCAAGGTCGCTTCGAACCCCTCCCACGACGAGCGCCTCGCCGACGAGGCCAACGTCCTGAAGAACCTCCCGAAGCACCCGCGCATCGTCGACCTCTACGGCGAGCGCACGATCAAGAACCGCAAGTGCCTCCTCCTCAGTCTCGCCGGCGAACAGACGCTGCAGCAAAAGCTTGCCCGCTTTGGTCCCGTCTCGCTCGACGAAGCCAGCCGCTACGGCGACGACCTGCTCCTCGCCCTCGAGCACCTCGAAGAGCACCAGGTCCTCCATCGGGACATCAAACCCGCCAACCTCGGGGTCGGCTCCGTCGGCAAGGGGGCCGATCACCTGACGCTGTTCGACTTCTCCCTGTCGCGGCTCCCCATCTCCCAATTGCAGGTCGGCACGGCGGTCTACCGCGACCCGTACCTGCGCATCGAAGAGGGAAGAACCGGTTGGGACTTCGCCGCAGACCGATGGAGCGCCGCGGTCACCCTCCACGAGATGCTCGCCGCAACGCGCCCTTCCTTCGACTGTGGGAGCGCCATCGCCCCTGACGCCCGTTTGATCCTCGCCGCCGAGCGCTTCGACGCCAACGTGCGCGACGAGCTGCTCCGGTTTTTCCAGAAGGCGCTGGCACGGTCCACATCCCAGCGTTTCAAGTCGGCGCACGAGATGCGCTATGCCTGGGTGGCCGCTGTCGGGGCGCCGACGCGGTCCTCCTTCTCCGATCCTCCGCAGGGGCCCGAGCTCACTGATGAGGACGTCGCCAAAATTCAGGACGAGACGCCTGTTGCGGCCCTTCCGATCTCGAACCTCGCGCGCAACGCCCTCGACCGGGCCGGGTTCACCCGAATGCAGGAGTTGCTCGCCCTTGCCGCCAATCGGCTGTCCGCCATCCGGGGCGTCGGGATGCGGGTGGCAAAGGAGATCCTGGACTTCCGCGATCGCTGGAGCCGCCTTCGTGCAGCGGTGCCTGTCGAAACCCCGGACTTTTTCCCCGGCTACGGGGGCGAAGACCTCCACGTGAGCACGGCGGGGTTGGATGCTGCGGTGGCGCAGGTCCTCTACGACGGAGGACTGCCGACGCTGCGGGCACTGGCCCAAGCTTCGGAGCGGCAGGTGACCAACCTTGCCAAGGCGTGGGGTTTCGATCCGGCGACGCTACGCAAAGCGCTTGCGGAAGAAAACGAGCGTGCCAACCAGCAGGCGCGTCCGACGACGCTGGAGGGATGGCGCGACGCACTGTTTTATCCCAAGCGCAAGGGGCGCAAGGACCGTCCCTTGGTCCGTGCGCTTTTTGGCCTCGATGGGTCCTTCGCGGGGCGCATCGACGTGACCGTGCGCGAGCTGGCGGAAAAGGAGGGGAAGACCCCGGCGGTCCTTTACCAAGCACTCGCTGCGGCCTCGGAGGAATGGGCGCGGCATCCTGCGTTGCCCGAGCTGCGTGATCAGGTGACCGCCCTTGTCGATTCCCTGGGCGGGGCGGCGACGCTTCGTGTCTTGGGGGAAGAGCTGGTACGTGCCATTCCTCGAGCGGGGGAAGCCGCTCTTGCAGCTGCGGCGGCACTGGTCCGGGTCATTGTGGAGGTGGACAAGGAGGTGCCAGGGTTGCAGCTCCTAAGGTTGCACGATCGGGAGCCTTGGGTTTTTCTCACCGAGGAGCATGGACGCATCACGCGTCGGCTTGGGGCAGAGGCCGATAAGCTTGCGAAGAGGCCGACGCTGGTTTCGACGGGGGAAGTTCGGCGCGTGGTGGGGGAGCTCGTGGCGGGGACTCCGTTAGCGGTACTGAAAGAAGAGCGTCTACTGGAACTTGCGGCGGCGGCGAGCGAAGGGGCGGCGTGTTCGGCGAGGCTGGAGATTTACCCACGGGGGCTGGAGGCGAAGCGGGCTGTGGAGCTTTGTGCGGCAACGTTCAAAGGGGGCGTGTCGGAGGAGCAGGTGCGGACCCGGGTGACGGCGCGGTATCTATTGGCAGCGCCGCTTCCGTCCCGTCCGGAGCTCGACGCACTGCTTGGGCCGTTGGGGTTTGGGTGGGATGGGCAACAGTACGTTCGTCGCGGCGAGGAGGAGGCGACGACCCGACAAACGAACTTTTCGTCCGTGGGGCGTTTCCCAACGGCGATGTCGACGCAGGCGCGGGCAATGGATGCGGAGGCCATCGAGGCGCGTCAGTTCGACGAGAAGCTGCGTCATGCGCTGGAGATGAACCTATTTCGCGTGGTGGGGATGCGGGCGAACTGGGGGCGGGAGGCGACGTTGGCGCTGCAGGCGCGTCTCGGGGCCGATCTGGTGCTCTTGGACGCGGAGTTAGGGAAAGAAATTGAGGTTCAGAGGAAGAAGGCACGGATCCCGAACGACGACGTGATCCACGCAGCCGATCGGGAGGGGCCGTCGGGGCCGAGTTGGCCGAAGCTTCTCAAGTTGGTGCAGGGGGCGGCGGAGTGTTTGGCGGAGCGGCTGGTGAAGCGGGAGAGGCCCTTGTTGTTGGTGCAACCTGGGTCCCTGGCGCGCTACGGGCTGACGGATTTTCTTCAGCGGCTGGTGGCGATGGGGGCGAGCCGCGAGTCGCCGGCGGTCTTTCTGCTGGTACCGACGCATGACACGGGGGAGGTGCCTCGCATCGACGGGCGGATGGTCATTCCGGGGCTCTTGCCCGGGCAGGCGCTGTGGTTTTCGAGGGCGTGGCTGGAGAACCGTCACAACGCGGCGGCGTGAGCTCGCCCCTCCCCCCGCCCCTCCCCCGCCACTCCCCCGCCTCTCCCCCGCCTCTCCCCCGCCTCCCCCCC
>CAITRH010000259.1 GCA_903894755.1 uncultured delta proteobacterium | reverse complement strand
CCGTGGCGACAGTCGTCTCCTGCGACGCCGTCCGTTCCATCGTCCCCGTCGTTGCGGTCACCTGCGATGCCGCAACACTCGTCTCCTCTGACGACGTCGCTTTGCTCTCAGTCTCCGTTGTCTCCTTCGCTGTTGCGCTGGTCGTCGTCGGTGCCACGACGCACGCCCGGAGAAGAGGCCTACGCCCAGGAGGTCAGTGCCATCGCCGGCGAGGAAGGGAGCAAGAAGAAGCTGGAAAAGCAACAGTAGCGTCTCGTATTTCTCCCACATGGCAGGTGCTTTCTATGAACACTCGTTGGCCTTTGTTCGGTACGCCTTTTCTTTTCGTCACAGTGCTCACGGTGGCAGGCTGCCATGTCGCGGAGGCGCGTCCTCCAACCCTGGAAGATCTTGGAAAGAAGTGTCATGTCGCGTCGGCGCCCAACCCCATGCTCGTCAAATGGAAAGACTCGAACGAGCGGGCGGCGCTCGACGCGCTGGCGCAACAGAAGAAACTCCTGGTCGTACGCTACGTGGGCTGCGATCTGGAGCTTTTGAAGACCTGCCGCGTGCATCGGCACTCCCCGTACCGCTACACGGGGATCAGCGCAAAGCACGAGGAAGAGTCGTTCCGTACAGCCGATCGGCTTTATGCCAGCATGCCCTTTGCGGCAGGACAGTTCGAAGCAAAGCTCCAATCATCCGGCGCCATCGTGGTCATCACGGAGGTGGTGGGACGGTTCGAGACGGACGCTGACGGGTTCCGGTCGAATGAGCTGCACGGCGAGCAGGGAGCATGCGATGGAGCGACGCATGTCGTGAAGGCCTTCACGGTCGGCGCCTACGAGGTGCGGTCCGAGGCCGCAGCACAAGTCTCGGCGGGAGTTGCCGTGCAAGGTGTGGGGGTCGGCGGAGCGCATGCAACGGAGCGAGGCTCGCTCGATCGGGACGGGGACTTTGCGGCGTGCAAGGAGGCTAGCAGCCGCTCGCAGTTTCCTCCGGAACGATGCTCTGCACCCCAAGCGACGACCGGTTTCGCGTCGATCCCAGTGGAGAGCGCGGGGTCGTGCTGGACACACGGACCCGACATCATTGGGAACGCGGGGTGTCTTCTATCCGTGTCAACTTGGAGTCGGCCAAGGGCTACTGTCGCGGCCTCAACCTTGGTGGACACACGGACTGGCGGGTACCGACGAAAAGGGAGCTCGTGACCTTGGAGATGCGTGGGGGTGGATTTCCACTCGGGGAACATAGAATCCTACGGGGTGGGAACGCCGCGCGCCGTGCGGTGCGTTCGCTAGCGGGGGCGCTGGTAGCTGGCAACGTAAGTCCTTGGACACTGCGACCAGCTCCCGAAGCGTACCGAGCGAAGCGGTCCGATGGACGTTCCGCGGACGTTCGGTGGACGCCCCTGGGACCGCATAGGCTTCGCTCCAGCACGGCTGCCCGCTTCCTGGAGCTCGTTAGAGCCGTTGGTGTGGAGCTTGCTGATGTACTGATATTGATGCGTCCCGTGCGGATGCCGATCGTCCATTCATGAAAATCGAGGAATGCCACCATGAACTGTTCATCTTTTTGTTTCGTCGTGTCGTGCGCACTGGGGACGGTCCTAGGACCACTCGGGTGCAGTGGGCGTGGGACGACCGAAAGCATTGTCTCCAGCTGTACCCCTGGCCTATCGGGCGAATGCCAGTGTCCCGAAGGCGGCTTGGGGCTTCAGACGTGCGCTGAAAATGGAACCTGGGCCCAGTGCGCCTGTTCCGACGCGAGCACATTCACGGATTCCATGGACGCCACCACCGACGGCACAACAGAGGATGCATCATTCCAAATCCGTTGCGACGGTCGCCATCATGAGTGCGACGGTACCTGTGTCAGCAATGTCGATGTAGCGACCTGCGGCTCCTCCTGCACCGCCTGCCCTGTCCCAGCCCAAGGAACCGCAACGTGCGACGGTACTTCGTGCGGCATCGCATGCGGCGTTGGACTCCATGACTGCGGAGGCACCTGTGTCAGCAACATGGACGTAGCGACCTGCGGTTCCTCCTGCACGGCGTGCGCTATCACCGCCCACGGCACGAGTACGTGCGATGGGACTTCGTGCGGCATCACATGCGACGCTGGCTACCATCGTTGTGGAGCTCTCTGCGCCAGCAACGACTCCGTCGACACCTGCGGCTCGTCGTGCACGCCCTGTGTGCCCCCCGTCAACGCCACCGCGACGTGCAACGGCACCGCCTGCGGATACGCTTGCAACGCTACCAGCCACAGCTGCAGTGGCGTCTGCTCGGACAACCGCAGCACGGCATCATGCGGCACCTCGTGCACCCCCTGCGTGCCTCCGGCGAACGCCACGGCGACATGCAACGGTACCACCTGCGGGTTCGGCTGCCTCAGCGGCTACGGCGATTGCGACAATGCCCCCGCAAATGGCTGCGAGACCCCCCTCGCCACGGCCACGAACTGCGGCTCCTGCGGTCGAGTGTGCGACACGTTGTCGTGCACTACGGGTAGCTGCGCCCCCTTCGCCATCACCTCGAACTGCACTGGCGTGGTCTCGGGCAGCGGGAGCCATTACACGCTTGGAACGGGGTGGTGCTACTACTTGCTAAGCCCGCAGCCACCCAGCACCACGTACCGATGGTCGTTTTCCGCACGAATGTCCGATTTGGATGGCTTCGGAATCTGGTTTAGTGGCGCATGGAACGGCGGCAATGTCAGCGCTCCCGCCGTACAATACGAGCACACAGGCACCTACGGAGTCTACCAGTTGTACTACCCATCCACCGAATCGGTGCTCTCGATCTATCCCGTTAGCACCGACTACAACACGCATAGTTGGGAGGTCCGAGCGACAACAGCAGACGTTAGGGTCTTTCTCGACGGCGTGCAAGTGCTCCGTTATGCGGGATCGCGTCCAGGCAATCAAATCGGGTTCCGTACTTGGCGCAGCACCGTGAGCATCAGCAACTTGCAGTACCAGTAGGAGCTGCCTGGGTCTGCGAACTTCAACACCTGCCATGGTCAGCCCAATGGAAGTACTTGCCGCTATAGCCGTTCCTTTTCGCGCGAGCTCTCGACACGTGGGTGCGTTGGGTGGGCATACGAGCTAACCACACAGCCAGGCTGTTTTGCACCACCTGTGGGGAGGTGCGTCAGGTCTGCGGAAGTCGTGGGTCCCCGTGATTTAGCGGGCCGTTGAAAGCAAATGGCGATACAACGGGGGACCTCCTTCTATAGGAGGCCGCTCCCGTCGCCGCGCTCCCCTCAGCCACGGCTTTCTTCATTCCGGCGCGGCGTGGGCTAGACGTGCCCGGTCGCGAACATCCCTAAGGTCGCGATGATCAGCCCCGCCCCCTCCTAGTAGCTCGCGGCGGAAGTCCTTGGACACTCCGGGGCAGCCGAGCCCACGACGCCCGCGACCCAGGGTTGCCCACCCTGGGCTGACCCACGGTTTGCGCAATGAGATGTGGCCAGTAGGTGCAGCACGCACACACTCCTCCAGGCGCAATATTCCGTCTTCTCCAGGCGCGCGCTTTCCAAATGCCGGACGGCGCGCGCAACTCGGCACTG
>CAITRH010000258.1 GCA_903894755.1 uncultured delta proteobacterium | reverse complement strand
GGCTTGTTTCGGATTCGAGGTGAGCGTCGATGGAGACCCGCGGGGCTTGTTTCGGATTCGAGGTGAGCGTCGATGGAGACCCGCGGGGCTTGTTTCGGATTCGAGGTGAGCTCGGGACGGTCCGACACGACCGCAACGCGTACTCCGAGGCCGTGCCGTGAGCACGGGAGCAAGGGAGCACAGCGGCGGTTCTGACTCGCCTTCGGGGCTGCCAATAACCCCATCTTGAAAACCGCAACTTCGTCGCCGGCGCCCCGAAGACCTCACCCCTCGCTATTTCGCCCTTTCACAGCGCCCCCTCCCCATCGATGGGGAGGGGGACCTGGTGAACGCTCTGGATCGTGTGGGGGTGAGGTCTTCGGGCGGACCTGCGGTTCTCAAGATGGGTTTGGTTTAGGGGTCCTTCGGGATGCGCCCCCCGGCGGGCGAGGGATTGCGCCAGTAGCTGTCCGTCGAGCCCTGACGCATGACGGTGAGTCGAAGCAAGTCCATTTCGACGACGGCGACGAACCCGAGGGCACCGGTGCCGCCCGAGACGCTGGCGAACTGAGCGCCGAGGCCGAAACCGAGTCCCCAGGGGGCTCCGAGGGTGACCAAGGTCTGCACGGGATACGACCCGTAGTTGCCGTCCCGCCAGCCGCGCAGGCCGACGCCGAGGTCGAGGGCGACGCCCCAGTCGCCGCGCGCGAAGGAACCGGTGGCGCCTCGAACCGCGAGGCCGACGTCGGTACCGAGTCCGAAGTAGGTGGTGCATCGAAAGAGGCCGCCGAAGACCCAAGGGGCGCGTGGGGAGCTTCCGACCCCTAACGCGAAGGTGAGAGCCGCCGCTTGGTCGAAGGAAGATGCGACGCGGTTCGACTGGAGCGCGTACCCGGGGCCCATCGAGAGCCATGAAGAGACGTCGGCCCGGGCCTGGGAGGAAACCACAAGGACATCGAGAGCAAGCACACCGAATAGATAGCGTCGCACGGGCTGCCGGTAGCATGCCTTGAGGGGGGTCACAAACCGGTGCTTGCAGCGCTGCTTGTCCCGCCGTAGTCGTGGCCCTAAGGTGGCACGCGAACGGAAGCCCTGGAAAGAATACGGACGGTACGGTTCGGTGGGAATCGAGCTCGTACTGTCGATGGCGGTTGGATATTACGCGGGACGATGGCTTGACCAGAAGGTCAGCGCGGACGGGTGGATCACGGGGCTAGGGTTTATCGCGGGACTGTACGCAGGGTTCCGGCAGCTTTTCATAACGGCCAAGAGGATGCAGCGTGACGCCGAGGAGGCCGAGCGCGGGTCACCAAGAGAGAACGATGAGCCAACCGACGACGCACGATGACGATGCCAAGTTGCCCGAAGAGGGGATGGACGGGCGTCTTCGTGTGGCGATGGGGAGCGTAGCCGTCGCGGGGGGCGTACTGGCCGCCGTAGGGGTGCTCGAGTGGGGGGCGCATGTAGGGTTTTCCGTTGCGGTGGGGGCGGGGCTTGCGACGGGCAATTTGTGGGTACTGTCGCGCATCGTGTCGACGCTGTTGCCGCGCGAGGCGAGCGAGGTCCAGGCGGGGGCGGCACGGATGTGGGGGGTTGTGGCGCTGGTCAAGATGGCGGCGCTTTTCGGAGGGGTTTGGCTCCTGATGGGTCATGGGCTGGTCAGCCCGTTGGCTCTCACGGTGGGCTTTGGTGCGTTGCCGATCGGCATTGCCCTAGGCTCGTTGGTGAGCGATAGGAGCGCCGCACCGCGGCAGTCACGGACTAAAAATTTACCGTCACCACGCCCTCAGGGCTCTGGCGAATCTGACCAATCTGACCAATCTGACCAATCTGACCAACTTGACCAACTTGACTAGAGGGACGCATGCCCGAACACACGTCGTTCTTTACATATCTCGTGCACATGTTTCCCGCGCTCGGGGAGAACATGAAGAACCTTGGGCCTACGCTTTTTGGGAAAGAGGCGGGGCCACAAACCGCCGAGCCCCTGGTGGGCATGGTTTTCATCATCGTGCTGATCGCGGGGCTGGCGTTTGCGACGCGGGCCAAGATCACCAACTACGACGAAGCGGTGAAGCCTGACGCGCACCTATCGCTCCGGACCTTCTTTGAGATCTTGATCGGCTACTTCTACGACATGATGAAGGACATGATGGGACCGGCGCGCGCCAAGCGTTATTTCCCCATCGTGGGGACTGCCGCGGTGTTCATCCTGGTTGCGAACTTCCTGGGCATGGTCCCGGGGTTTCCCCTGATCACGTCGACCTGGAGTGTGACGGCAGGCTGCGCCGCGGTGGTGTTCATCGCCTTCAACTATTATGGGATCAAGGAAAACGGCGCAGGGTACTTCAAGCACCTCGCAGGACCGGTGTGGTGGCTAGCGCCGCTGATTTTCCCGCTGGAGGTCTTCTCTCTTTGCCTGCGTCCCATGACCCTCTCGGTGCGTTTGATGCTGAACATGTCGGTGGACCACCTGCTGCTCGCCATCGCGCTCGGGGCCTTGGCGCTTGTCTTGCCGATCCCCGTGATGGTCCTCGGGACCCTCGTGGCCATCGTGCAGGTGCTCGTCTTCTGCTTGCTGTCGTCGATCTACATCGCCCTCGCGACCGAGCACGAAGAGCACGGGGAGGGGCATGGACATGCGCACGGCAAGAAGCACCACGACGAGGCCCACGCTCACTGAGTCTTTTTTTGCGTCGAGGAGCACTAGCCAGTTGCGTCAAAAGCCACTAAGGAGCCGCGGAGAAACTTCCCGCGGGTTGAAACATCGCCCGCACGCCCGCAGGGATCGGGCCTTTCTGAACATTGCCCATACGCCCGCAGAGATCGGGCCCATTTGCACAAGGAGCCACTGAAGATGTCGACCACCAAGAAGCTCGGTCTCGCGGCGCTCACGTTTGCCGCTACGTTCATCGTGCCCCTCGCCGCATTCGCGGGCGACAAAGGCGACGCGAATGCCTTTGACGTGAAGTCGTGGGCTGCCGCCGGAGCCGGCTTCGCCATCGGCCTGGGAGTTCTCGGCGGCACGTTGAGCCAGGGACGAGCCGCCAGCGCAGCACTCGAAGGTATTTCACGCAATCCAGGCGCGGCCGCCCGGATCCAGACCCCGATGATCCTCGGTCTGGCTCTCATCGAGTCGCTTGTCCTCCTCTCCTTCGTCATCGCCTTCTTCCTCCAGGGCTTTGCCACTAAGTAGAAGTCGGCAGGAGGCTCCCCAAGCCTCCTCGTCATGTTAGGCTCGCCGAGTCTAACGCTCCTCACCCCAGCCACCACCTGGGGGTCTTCTGAATTTCAATGCACACACCCTTAAGATAGGGACCCCCCGATCGCGTGGTCCCATCTTTTCGCCCCCAGCGAGGCCCCATGATCGACTTCGAGTTCCAGGACCTACTCCCCCTCGGCAAAGACACCACCCCCTACCGCTGTCTCACAACCGACGGGGTCTCGACCTTCGAGGCTGCCGGCAAGACCTTTGTCAAGGTCGAACCCCAGGCCCTCACCCTTCTTGCCCGCGAAGCGATGCGCGACATCGCTCACTTGCTTCGACCGGGTCATCTCTCCCAGCTCCGTGCGATCCTTGACGACCCCGAAGCGTCCGCCAACGACCGCTTCGTCGCTCTCGAACTCCTGAAAAACGCCAACATCGCCGCCGCTGGGATCCTCCCCTCGTGCCAAGACACGGGTACCGCCATCATCATGGGCAAGAAAGGCCAGCTCGTGTTTACCGGTGGTGGCGACGAAGCTGCGCTTGCCCGCGGTGTGTTCGATACCTACCGCACGTCGAACCTTCGGTATTCCCAGATGGCCCCACTCGACATGTACCGAGAGGTCAACACCGAGAACAATCTCCCCGCCCAGATCGACCTCTACGCAACCGACGGCGACAGCTACAAGTTCCTCTTCATGGCCAAGGGGGGCGGGTCGGCCAACAAGACCTACCTCTTTCAAGAGACCAAAGCGCTGCTGAACCCCAACGCGCTCCTCCCTTTCTTGGAGGCAAAGCTCCGCTCGCTCGGGACCGCCGCGTGTCCGCCCTATCACTTGGCCATCGCCATTGGCGGGACCTCGGCGGAGTCCGCACTCAAGGTGGTCAAGCTCGCGTCGGCGCACTACCTTGATACGCTTCCTTTCGAAGGGAACGCGTTGGGACAAGCGTTTCGCGACGAGGCGCTCGAGAAACAGTTGCTCGAGATTTCCCAGCGCACCGGCATCGGCGCGCAGTTCGGGGGCAAGTACTTTTGCCATGACGTCCGCGTGGTGCGTCTTCCCCGCCATGGCGCGTCCTGTCCGGTCGCCATCGGGGTTTCGTGCTCGGCAGACCGTCAGGCGCTTGGCAAAATCACGAAAGACGGCGTGTTTCTCGAGGCGCTCGAGCGGGACCCGGCTCGCTTTCTCCCCGACGTAGCCGCGAGCGAGCTTCCAGGCCTTCCAGGCCTTCCAGGTCAGGTCGTCCAGTTGGACCTGCGTCGTCCCATGAGTGAAATCCGTGCGGAGCTCTCGAAATATCCCATTCGAACCCGCCTCTCGCTCCACGGTCCCATGATCGTGGCTCGGGACATCGCACACGCGAAGCTCAAAGAACGACTGGATCGCGGAGAGGGGATTCCTGAGTACCTCAAAAACTACATGGTCTACTACGCCGGACCCGCGAAGACACCCGAAGGGTACGCGTCAGGGTCGTTTGGTCCCACGACCGCGGGGCGGATGGACGCGTACGTGGACCTGTTGCAGTCGCAGGGGGGAAGCTACGTGATGCTGGCGAAGGGGAATCGATCGTCGGCGGTCACGGAGGCCTGCAAGAAGCACGGGGGCTTTTACCTGGGTTCCATCGGAGGTCCAGCGGCGCGTCTTGCCAAAGACTGCATCACCAAGGTCGAAGTGCTCGAGTACGCGGAGCTCGGCATGGAAGCCATCTGGAAGATCGACGTGGTGGACTTCCCAGCGTTCATCGTGGTGGACGACAAAGGGAACGACTTCTTTGCCGACCTTGCGGGGCCCAAACTGAAGGTGCTGCAGTGACCGAACTGGATCCCGAGGAACTGATCCAGCGTCTTGGGTTACGTCCTCACCCCGAGGGGGGGCACTATCGGGAGACGTACCGAGCGTCGTTCGAGGTTCCAGCGCACGGCGGGATGCGTGCAGCGTCGACGGCGATCTATTTCCTGCTGCGCGCGGGGGAGTATTCCGCATTTCATAGGGTGCATTCCGACGAGGTTTGGCACCACTACAGCGGAGCGTCGCTGGAGCTCCACACGCTTAGCGAGGGGATCCACCAGAAGGTGCGTCTAGGACCGCGGGAAACGCCGCAGTGGGTCGTACGGGCGGGAGTGTGGCAGGCGGCGCGTGCGGGGGACGGGGCTGTGTTGTGCGGATGCACGGTGGCCCCTGGGTTTGATTTTGCAGACTTCGAGATGGCAGAACGGGAGGGGCTGCGTGCGGCGTTTCCAGCACATTCGGACGTGGTGGAGGCGCTTACGCGCTTGTGACGGGGCCTTTTTTGGCGTCGGCTGCGGTCCGGTCGTATCCCTCGGGATGGACCGGGAACTTTGGGGTCCCGAAGGCGCGTCGCTCTCGTTTGTTCCGTTTGCCGTTGGTGGTGGCCTTGCGCTTGCGGATACGTTCGTATTGTTGGGTAGATGAAACCATGGTGGTTGACTCCGGGGGGGGGACATTGGAGGGCTTGCGGGGGTTTGTCAACTGCGTAAGGCAGGCGTTTGGGAGGAGACCGTGGGAGGACCGTGAGGGATGGGAAAAGAGCTGCACGAGCTGACAACGAGTGCGGGGCGTGGGAGCGGAGCGAGTCCGCTTGGGGCGTTGCGGGCGTTTTGGGCTGGAGGGCATACGTCGTTTCCGCTCCCCGCGACTGGGCAGGTGACCATTGGAAGGGGTCGGGACTGCGACCTGCGCATCGATCACGCGTCCGTCTCCCGCAAGCACGCGTTGGTGCTGGTGGGCGATCCCCTGAGGCTCGAGGATCTAAACAGCTCGAACGGCAGCGTCGTGCGGGGCATTCGGTTGGATGCGGGCCACTCGGTGTTGCTGCGAGGAGGCGATCTTGCGGCGCTGGGCGAGGCCTTTGTGGTTTGGCAGCCGGCGGTTCCGAGGCGCAAGACTGCGGAGGACAACGCACCGGTCATTCGCGACGGGGAGATGCAGAAGCTTCATCGGTTCGCGTCCCTGGTGGCTCAGGGCGGAGTCCACGTGATGGTTCGTGGCGAAGCGGGCGTGGGCAAGCAGGTGTTGGCCGAGGTGGTACATGCCGCGTCGCCTCGCGCGGACCGTCCATTTGTACGAATCGATTGTGGGGTGACGCCCGACGCGCTGTTCGAAGCGGAGCTTTTTGGCTACGAGAGGGGCGCATTTCCGGGAGCTTCCAAGGCCAAAGCGGGACTCATCGAGGCGGCCGACGGGGGGACTGCGTTTCTGGACGAAGTCGGGGCTCTTTCGCTCGCCATGCAGGCGAAGGTCCTGCGGGTCATGGAAGCGAGGGAGGTAGTGCGGCTGGGGGCAATCCGTCGCAAGGTGATCGATGTGCGCGTCATTGGGTCGAGCGGTCGCGATCTCGAGGCGATGATGGCCGACGGGGCTTTTCTGTCCGAGCTTTATTACCGTCTCAACGGCGCCACGCTGGAGATCCCGCCTCTCAGGGAACGTCCAGCAGAGATCCTGCTGCTAGGGGAGCGGTTCATGGCGGAGACGACGCAGCGCTTTGGGCGCGCCAAGCTGGTGTTTTCGAAAGCCGCGAAGCGAGCGCTCACGGCCCACAGTTGGCCGGGCAACATTCGGGAGCTTCAGACGGCCGTCGAGCGTGCGGTGCTTCTCTGCGAGGGGAAGGCGCTCGAGCCGGCGCATCTTCAGGTGGATTCGAGCGTGGAAGCGAGTCGGTTCTCGGTGGACGTCGAGGCTGCCGAGCGACGTAGCATCGAGGCGGCGCTGTTGGCGTTCAATGGCAACCAGACCGCAGCGGCCGCACACCTTGGCATTTCGCGTCGCAAGCTCATTGGGCGCATCGAGGCGTGGGGAATGCCCCGTCCTCGGAAGCGCCCTCCAGTCTAGTAGCTCGCGGCGGAAGTCCTTGGACACTCCGGGGCAGCCGGGCAGCCGGGCAGCCCACGACAACATCGACACCCGCGAGCCTGTGTTACCCACCCGTTACCCACCCAGGGCTGATTTG
>CAITRH010000257.1 GCA_903894755.1 uncultured delta proteobacterium | reverse complement strand
GCTTGGGGGTGAGCCTGATTTGGGCAGCGGAAAGCGGTACCGTCGCGCGAGCCATGAGGTTCAGGTTGACGTAGCCTGTCTGGCCAGGGGGGAGTGTCCCGCTGAAGGTCTGTGAAGAGCCTACGAAGGTGACGTCAGCTAACGGGTACGGGGGAAGAGATTCTATGGTGAGTTCATACGCTGAGTTCAGATTGCTCTTGGTCGCATCGAGTCCGAGGAGGACAAATGCGGGCGTGCCCGATGCGGTAATGGTCGTTGCGAGGGGCTGGCCATTGCAGCTGCCGGCGCTAGTGGCGCTTGGATAGCATGTAGTCCAGATGGTCCCTCGAGCAGTCTGAAGGAGAGGAATAGTGTAGTTGGTGGGAGTTTCCTGCCCAGTAACCGTAACCGTAAGCGTGTCCCCCTGACCGTTGTCCGCGGTGCTCGCAACGGCTTGATTGAGCTTGGGACGTACCACCACGGTGGTGACGCCATTGGGGAGATGCGTGTCGACGTTGGTGGCAGTACCAGATAGGGTGGTGATGGTATAGGGGGAATTCACTCCTTTGACGAGGGAGGTGCGGAAGGTGGCATCGGTACCCTGGTTGGTGATGTTGAAGTTTTGCGGAGGGGTAGATGTGCCACAGTTGACAATGCCGAAGTTGAAACTCATTGGTGCGATGCTGATCGCATTGCCGCCGATACCATTGAGTTGGGTGGTGGCGGGAAGATCGGCGCAGAGGATGGTGTCCCGAGGAATGCCCACGCTGAGCGAATCTGTGTAGGGAGCGATGGTTGGCGGGGTGAAGGAGAGAGAGAAGGGGGCCGATTTATTCTGCAGGATGGTGACTGTGCTGCTTGGGGACACTCCAAAGACGCTGCTTCCAACGCTCAGCGTGATACCGACGTCCATGTTGCCGCTGTTGGCAACGCTGATCTGCGATTGGGCGGTCTGTTGCACGAACACCTGACCAAAGTCGAACGGGGCCCCTAAGCTAGATGAAGTTAGGATCACCCCTTGGGCGGTTTGATGCATGGGGACCACCAGGGAGTCGCCAGCGTCGGTGGTCACTAGGAGCACGCCAGCATAATAGTCGCTGCCGACCTGGGCCGGCCTGTTGATGGGGGATGGGGTGATGGTGACGGTGGCACTCGAGCCTGGCTGAAGGGTTCCGTTGTCGGGACGGGGGGTGAACGTGGTGTGGGTAGCTACTGTGGAAGCGGTCCACTTGAACGCAGCACTACCTGTGTTTTTTAGCGTGACTTGCTGCGGAGCAGCGGTATCACCGCACTTTACATAACCAGCGGTGCCAAAAGAGATGTCCGAGGGGGTGATGAGGGCTCTGCCTTGAGTCCCCTCGGCCTGGATCGGCACTGGGTCGGGCAGATTCGCACAAAGTGCCGTGGTGTTGGGGGTGCTGAGGGTGAGCACGCCAGTGTCCAACGTCGCTGCACTCGAACCGTAGCGCACCGTCATTGTCGCCGTAGCATTGGGCAGAATAGTGGTGGGTGGGTTCGGGATACTGAAACGAGGGTTGCTTGGCGTGACAGAGAAGTCCGCGGGGCCGCTGCCTCGGTTGAGAATGCTAAGGCTGGCGGTGCCTTCCTGCCCAACCGGGACGAGGCCGAGATTGATGGACGCGGGGTTGAACACGAGCACCGCACCGCTGACGGCCTGGGAGATTGTGATGGTCTTGGGGACATCCCCAACCCTGTCCGTGTTGACGATCAGCGTGTCGTTGAACGCGGCGGTCGCGGTAGATGCGGGGACGCCAATTCGTTTGGGAGCGACTGTGACGATCTTGGATTCCCGGCCAAGGAGAGTCCCGCCGGTGGGGGAAACGGCATAGGGGGACTCGTCACCACGCAAGAACGAGCTATTCCAGCTTATGGGCAAGACCCCCGTGTTTTGCACGATAAGCGTTTTGGGTTGGGCCTGTTTGCCGCACTCGGTGGTTCCAAAGTCAATACCGAGCGTGTTGATCGAGACGCTTCCCGCGTCGACGGACGTGGTCCCGTCCAGCCACACCCCCGCGTCGCTGCTGCCGTTGACCGGCGGGGTATCGCCAAGCTGTCCTGGCTGCTTGCTGCTCGAACAGGCCCACAAAACGAGACTCGTCACCGAGCATATTCCTAAGCTTAATCCCAGAAGCCTCATCGCGTTTTCTCCTTGGGTGCCGCCGTCCATCGCCCTCGAAAGCCACCCCACGTGCCGAATCTTGTTGTGCGCAATCTCGTAATCCTTGCTTGTTGCGTGCCATGCCGGGTTGGACGACGCCCCCGCATGGGGGTTTCCCGCGGGAGCCTTCCGAACGGTACCACGACGGCTCGCAGGCTCCAGGAAAGTGCAAAGATCCCACCCGAGTCCTGACCCGGCGGCTGCGATCGTGGGGTCGTGGTCTCGCTCGACCGAGTCGGACGCCATATTGCCGCAAGCTGTACTAGGGTGTGCACTCAAGGAGCGCCATGGACGAAAAAACTCGCGCAAAAGCCATCGAGCTCGCCGTAGCGAGCATCGAAAAGGAATACGGCAAGGGCTCAATTATGCGTCTGAGGGACGGCGCAACGCTGGTCCCTGACACAGGGGTTATTCCGAGCGGAAGCGTCGGACTCGACATCGCACTGGGCATCGGGGGGTATCCGAGGGGACGTATCATCGAGGTCTACGGTCCCGAGTCGAGCGGCAAAACCACGCTCGCCCTCCACGCGATCGCAAGTGTCCAGAAGCTCGGCGGCGTGGCCGCGTTCATCGACGCCGAGCACGCACTCGACCCAACCTACGCCCGTCGGCTTGGCGTGAAGGTCGACGACTTGCTCGTGTCGCAACCCGATTACGGCGAGCAGGCGCTCGAAATCGCCGACATGCTCGTGCGATCCAACGCCGTCGACATCATTGTTGTCGACTCGGTCGCTGCGCTGGTCCCAAAGGCCGAGATCGAAGGAGACATGGGAGATAGCCACGTCGGCCTCCAGGCGCGTCTCATGTCCCAGGCGCTGAGGAAGCTGACGGCGAACGTGGCGAAGTCGCAGACGTTGCTCGTGTTCATCAACCAGATGCGCATGAAGATCGGCGTGATGTTCGGCTCCCCAGAAACCACCACCGGAGGCAACGCGCTCAAGTTCTATGCGTCGGTCAGGCTCGACATCCGACGTGTCGGGGCGATCAAGGAACCGCAGGCGTCCGACAGCAAGAAAGACCCCGCGGTCATCGGCAATCGGACCCGGGTCAAGGTGGTCAAGAACAAAATGGCCCCGCCGTTTCGCGAGGTCGAATTCGATATCCTCTATGGTCAGGGGATCTCACGTACCGGCGATGTCCTCGACCTCGCCACCGAGCTCAATCTGGTCGAAAAAAGCGGCGCGTGGTACTCGTTCAACGGCGAACGCATCGGCCAGGGACGCGAAAACGCTAAGGCCTTCCTCGAACAACATCCCGAGCACGTCGACAAACTCGAGGGCATGGTCCTTACGCAGCACGGACTCAAACGGACAGGTGGGCCTACTTCGCCATCTGCTGCCACTGCCGCCACCGCCGCCACCCCTGAAGCAGCCGCCGAAGAACGCCCCGCGAAGCGCTCGAAACAAGCGCCGACCTCCTAAGACCAAACGGCCTCACCCTCCGTTAGCCCCTGCCCGGAAACTCTAGTAGCTCGCGGCGGAAGTCCTTGGACACTCACGACACACGCACCCTGGGCCCAGCCCAGGGCTGAATTGTGTCGTCCCTTCGGGGCTGTCGAACAACGCGCGGGGCTCATTCTTCAGAGGGCCCGCGAATGCTGATTAACGCGTATCGTATGTGGGCTGGGCCCAGGGTGCGGGATCGCTCGTTCGACTGCCCCGGAGTGTCCAAGGACTTCCGCCGCAGGCTACTAAACCAAACCCATTTTGAAAACCGCAGGTTTCCGCTCGCGCAGACCTCACCCCCCCAGCCCCCCTCTCCCTCGACATTTTCCTTGCCCATGCGGGCAAGTAAAATCGTCTTCGAGCGAGGGGGG
>CAITRH010000256.1 GCA_903894755.1 uncultured delta proteobacterium | reverse complement strand
GGTTTGGTTTAGCGGACGTCACATGCCATGATTTCCTCGGGGGCCGCCAGCCATGCGGCGATGCGGGGACGACGCTCACACTACAACAGCCCAAGCTCCCGAAGTACCCAAGGCGCCAAGTCCTCGAGACACTCCGCTGCCACCACACCGTCGGAAAGTAGCGCCGCTCGCGCCGAGCGCGACGCCCGATCGTAGCCATGCATCCCGCGCACGGCCCCCCCCACGAAACTCGGGACAAATAGACTCCCCTCGGGAAGCAACCACACGTAATCGCCATAACGACCATCGCTCGGCGCCCCGCGCTCCGCTAGCCCGCCCGCATCCAGTAACTCGCCCGCAATCCCTTGAAATAGCTCCCGCACTGCCTCCGGCTCGCAAGGCCCTACGCTCACTCGAAACATCGTCGCGTCCACAAACACAAAAGCCTTCGGAAACCGCCCCCGCACCTTCGCCAATACCCCGCGAGGATCCACAGTGTGCTCAATCCGCGCCATCCCGTGATCCCCCACCACCACAGTCCGTACCTCCCGTCCTCCGCTCCGTAACGCCCGCTGCGCTCGGTGGATCCATCGCGCCGCTTGCTTCGACCAATCCCTCGCTCCTGCGTCGAGCCCCCCATCGCGATGCAAGATGGCATCTAGCCCCGACAAATACAGAAACGCTAAATCGGCCTCGGGATGCGCCTCGAGCTGCTGCACACGCTGCTCTTCAGGACGACGCCAGTCGGTCGTCACCACTCCCAACCCTGCCTCCCGCGCCCGCTCGAGGAACGTTGGCACTCCACCGATCTCCTTGCCCTCAAAAAGATCCCGCTTCTCTGGGATGTCAAGACTCGGAAACAGCTCCGGCGGAACCCGATGCAGCGCTAAGTAGCCGTCAAACCCGTACACCCTTGCAAGCAGTTTCCCTGCAACACGACGCACCCGCTCGCGCTCGTGAAGTACCCTGGGCAATAGCCCTAGCCAGCGAAGTGGCGCTAAAGGTGAGGTCCCCTCCGCCTTCGAGAACAAACACATCCTACCGTGCGCGGCTGGCGGCGCTCCTGTCAGGATCGTCGGAATGGCCCCCGATGAAAACCCAAGTACCCCACGCAACGTCGCTACGTGGGGAAGAGACAATCCCGCGTCGAGAAGCATCGGCGCTTGCTCGGGTCCCAGTGCGTCGACAAACACGAACAGAAGGGCTGGCTTCATGATGCAATATCCCTTAGACGCTCGAGTGTGTTCCTGAAACCTTGCGGCGTCGACTCGGACACCCGTAGCCATCGCCTTGCTTCCTCGTAGCTGCGACGTCGATCCGCTTCAAAGGCAAGCACCACCGCGGCGCGTGCCAGACTTTCGCGAGGATGCCACCTGGACGCTCTCCAGGGAACCGTGTGAGACAGCGCTCCACGAAGACCTCCCAATGTGCGACCAAGCGCTGACACGTCGCTCAGCTCAGGGAAACGCGCCCCTCGAGCCTCCGCATAGTCCATGGGGGTGGCTGCAAGCGTTCCTAGACGATGGGCCTCCATGGACGCAAACGGTCCCCATAGGTGCTGACACGCCTGTTCGAGCGCTGGCAACAGCACGCGCGCCTCTGTAGGAGCCTCTCGAAAGGCAATGGCCTGCGCATAGGCCGTCTCAATCTGCCTGACAAAAGGCGCCCCTACCTTTGCTAGCCGCTGGAGCACCTCGAGCCGAGCGCGCAACGTTGCAGGATACTGGTCGACGGTCACAAGGAGCGCATCCCCAAGGGCCAGAGCCGCCTTTGCAACGTGACGCGCTCCCCTCACGGCTTCGTCGTCACCCGCCTCGAACGCTAGCCTCGACAAGGCAAGTCCGGTCGCGCGATTCACTAGAAGCCGTCCAAGCTCCCCACTTGCAACGGAGCGCGGTCCCAGCGAATCGAGCGGCCTCATCACGGTCAGGTCTCCAGTGAGCACACGCCCCCCTCGCACTGCCGCATCGACCCACAGGAGCTTGCCTTTTGGATCGGCAAGCTCGTCTCTGCCGACAGGCCAGACATCGATGACAGCTCCAGCCAGCGTCGACGCACGCTCTGCAAGGACACGGCATGGTTCTCGAAGCGACCGGGCCTCCTGGCTGTTGGCAACGACTGCAACCAAGTCGAGATCGTTGTGGATACGCGGGATCCCGTCTGTCACCTCGACGGCCCCTTCGCCTGCGCCGAAGCTCCCGAGGAGCACGAGCGCCAAAAGACGCGACCCAAGCCCCTCGGTGAAGACCTGCGACGCGCAGCTCAAGGCGTCGGTGACCACCTGTTCGGCCCGAGGGTCGCGTCCAAGGGTGGTTCCGGAGGGTTGCAAGCGCGTGGTAGCAGCTGCCTGCGTCTGAATGCGAGCCCCGTCGAAGCGGGCGCGTTGTGCCACGGCCCGAAGCTGCATGGCAGGCAAGGAGACCAGTCCCTGACGCACATCGCGTGTCAGCTGGGCGGCCAGGGGAAGGGCCAGGCCGCGGACAAGACCGCGTGGGACTGTTCGAAAGATGGCGCGGTCGGCCTCGGCTTCGCCAAGCATGCGTCGTCGGAGAGAGGCCGCATCGTAGTCGTGGGAGTGCTCGAAAAGGGCGTCGGGGACGTACACGATGGAGGCGCCGAGGGCACGGACGCGCCAGGTCCAGTCGACGTCTTCGCTGTAACGGAGGTGAGGGTCGAACGGGAGCGCCTGCCAGAAGTCGCGGCGAATGGCGCTGCAAGCCATGCTGAAGAAGTGGCGGAAACCAGGGCCTTCGGGGTTGGGTGGGAAAGCGCGGGTGTGGTCCGTTTGGGTGATGGGACGGGCGCTGGGACGCGCGAGTTGGCGGCCGTAGGAGGCTGCGGCGCCGTTTTCGCAGGCGTGAACAAGGCGTCGGACTGCGTCGGCAGCGAGAGGGACCGCGTCGGCGTTCACGAAGGCGACAATGGGGCTGGAGGTTCGCTCCATGGCGTCGTTGAGGACCTGTCCTGGGACATACCTAGTGATTTCGACGAGGGTGACAGCGCGCGAGCGGGCGACTTCTAGGGAACCGTCGGTGGACCCGGAGTCGATGACGGTGACGCGGAGTGCGGGGTCGTTCGTGAGGGCGTCGAGGGTGCGTACGACATGCGGCATCTCGTTTTTGCAGCGGACGACGACGTCGATGGGGGATTGGGGAGTCAAGGCGCGGGGAGTGTACCCGAGGTGGCGGCGGGATCACACAAGCTGCTTCAAACGCGCCACCAATTGCAACGCCTCGAGCGGGGTAAGGCGGTCGACATCCACGGCCCTCAGCAGCGCCACCGCGGGCGCCACCTCCTGTGGCACGTTGAACAGATCGAGCTGAGGACTCGCCTTGCGCCCCTTCGACCGCGCCTTGCCTCCCGTTGGAAGGACCCCGCCCCTCTCCAAGTCGCCCAGAATGCTCCTTGCACGCGCCAACACCAGCTCGGGAAGCCCCGCCAACTTCGCACACGCCACCCCGTAACTGCGCGACGCAGCCCCGCGTTGCAACTTGTGCAAAAATATGATGTCCCCCTCGTGCTCGCGGGCCGAGACGCTGAAGTTCTCGCATCCCGCTCGACTCTCCGTAAGCTCGGTCATCTCGTGGTAGTGCGTCGCAAAAAGTGCCCGACATCCCACCGAGTCATGCAAGTACTCCGCGACTGCCCACGCTATCGCCAACCCATCGTAGGTGCTGGTCCCACGTCCGATCTCGTCCAGCACCACCAGTGACCGACGCGTCGCTCGCCGCAGTACATTGGCGGTCTCCTTCATCTCCACCATGAACGTGCTCTCGCCACGTGCCAGGTTGTCGCTAGCTCCCACCCTTGTGAGCACCCGGTCCACCACACCGATGCGCGCCCTACGAGCCGGCACGAACGACCCCATCTGGGCCAAGATCACAATCAGCGCCACCTGCCGCATCAACGTCGACTTGCCAGCCATGTTCGGCCCCGTCACCAAAACAAGCCGAGGCTCCGTCGCCCCCTGCGACGCATCCAATGTCACGTCGTTCGGCACGAACTTTCCTGACGCCGCTACCTTCTCCACCACGGGATGACGACCATCCTCGATAGCCAATACCAGGGAATCCTCGACCTCGGGACGTGCATAATCGCTCTTGTGGGCCACCTCCGCCAACGCACTTGCCACGTCCCACTCCGCTAGCCGCGCACCAACCGCCCGCAGACGCTCCGCATGCAACACCACGAAGGCTCCAAGCTCCGCAACCAAAGTCGCCTCGCGCGCGGCCACCCGCTCTTCGGCGTGGGCAAGCTGATCTGCCAACGCGTCCAGCTCGTCGGAGGTGAAGCGCTCCCCGGTCGCAATGGTCTGCTTGCGACGCCATGTCTTTGGAACCTTGTCTGCGTGGGTACGGGTCACCTCGATGTACCACCCAAAAACCCGCGTCATCCGCAGCTTGAGGCTCGGGATCTGTGCCGACTCCCGAAGACGCCCCTCGAGCGCCACAATGAACGCCTGCCCGTCCCGTCCCAGCGCCCTAGCCTGGTCCAGCTCCGCGTCGTAGTGCTCCCTGATCACACCACCGTCGTCCGCTCGCACGGGAGGCTCGTCGGCCACGGCCCGCACCAGGCGATCGGTCAACTCCAGACAAAGGTCCAGCCAAGGCCCGTCCGCCGGCGCTCCAAGGGACTCCCGATTCGACAGCCCAGGACACCGGTCCAGTGTGGACGCAAGGGCGGGAAGCGCTGCAAGGGAGTTTCGAAGAGCCGCCAGATCCCTCGGCCCACCGCGTCCAAGCACAAACTTGACGGCAAGACGTTCCAAGTCGCTGATGCAACCGAGGTGCTGGCGAAACTCGACGCGCACGCCTGGCTGGGTGACGAAGAGCTCCACAGCATCGAGACGTCGTCGGATTTCAGTGACCGAGGTGCGAGGGGCAAGCAGTCGCTTTCGAAGCAGCCGACCTCCGGACGCTGTACAGGTCTCGTCGAGATGGGTCAGCAGGGCTCCTTCGTTGCGTTTCCCCTCGCTGCTCATGGTCCGTACGAGCTCGAGATGGAGCTGCGTGGCCTCGTCGAGCAGCAGCGTTTCCCCCAGCTCGTAGTGCACCAGGCGCTCGACTGGCAGGTCTCGTCCCGCCTCACACGCTTTGGCCAGCACCAGACAGCGGGACGCAGCTCGGCGGGCCAAACTTGAGGGCGAGCTTCGGACAGCCTCGCCTTGACCCAAGAGGGCATCGAGCACCTCGCGAGCCTTGGCGTCATCCAGGCTTTCCGGCTCGTTGCGCAGTATCGCCCTTGAACGCAGGGCACGCAGAGGGGCCTCGAGCACTACCGACTCGGGCGAAAACAGCACCTCGTGGGGATCGAGACGCAGCAGTTCGGCGACTGCCATGGGCTGATCGGGAGCCTCGCAGGCCAAGAGCTCGCCTGTAGACAGGTCGAGGGCGGCGAGTCCGAAGGGGCCGTCCCCTTCGAGGGCGACAACGAAGTGGTTTTCTTTGGCGTCGAGTCCGGCTTCATCGAAAACGAAGCCGGGGGTGACCACGCGCACGACCTGACGGGGAACGATCCCTTTGACTGTGGTGGGATCGGCCATTTGCTCGCAGATAGCGACTTTGAACCCCTGGTCGGTGAGCCGTTGGATGTAGCTGCCGACGGCATGGTGGGGGACACCGGCCATGGGGATTTCGTCTGAGGCTCCCTTGTTTCGGGAGGTGAGGGTGAGCTCGAGGGCGCGTGCGGCTACGAGGGCGTCCTCGAAAAAGAGCTCGTAGAAGTCCCCTATACGAAAGAGGAGGAGCGCATCGCGATGTGCTTCTTTGGCTGCCATGTACTGGCGCATGACGGGAGTAAGTGCGGCTGACATGGGGAGGACCCTAGCAGGAGAAGCTCCAAGAGATGATGTCAAGATCGCGCTGGATCGTGTCAGGAGGTCAGAGGCTTTGGCCGAGGAGCCCGCGCAGCGTACTCAAAGTACGTGAGCAGCCACCGCAGGCCAAAACGGAGTATTGCGGGAATGGTGGGTCTCGATCTGGACGCGGTTTAGTCGCTCGCCCCCAACGTCAGCACCCAACCGTGCGGCTCCCATACCTCGTCATCTGGATCGAACGGTGCCGTCGGATCCCCCACATTGGTCCCCACCACCAGCAACGTCTCCACCCCCTCCAGCTCCACTACGGTCGTTTCCGCCGTCGTCTGCCGATCTAGACTGGTCAACGCAAGCTCCACTCGACGCTCGCCCGGCCCAAGCTTTACCACCACCCATCGCAGCCCCGCATGCTCCTCCCACTCCGACTTCACGTAAAGACGCCCCCCCGCTGGAGCCCCAACACACGATACCCTCACATACGCTCCCCCCGTCGGCGCTATCCCCACGGATGACTGCAAACGACGTCCCTTCGAAGGCCATGGAATGTCCCACGCCCAGGACACCGACGGACTCATCGAGGCTCGCGCAACAGCAAAACGCACCAACACATCGTCAAAGGTCGTCCGAGTCCCAAGTGCCCCCGCGAACGTTGTCCGAAACACGTCGAATACGTCAGGCCGTTCCTCCCAACGCAACGCTCCTGGTGCAGTCTTCGTCGCTGCCAAGGCCCAAGAGCCTCGCACAAGCCCCCCCGGTTCCATGGCAAACCCGTCGAGCCACTCGTAAAACAGGGACGCCCCACGGGAATACAGCGCGCTTGACGTCTCCGGTAACGCACGCTCCGCTGCGCGTTGAAACGCTCCCACCGCGGGTTCGAACAACTCAGTACACGGTACCGCAAGACGCGCAAGCGCCTCCGTCTGTGCCGTCGCTGTCCCCGGATCGGTCGCAGGAGAGACGCCCCACAGCGACGCTCGTGCAACCTCGCGCAGCAGCATCGCTTTCCTCGTACATCCCGTAAGACCGCTCGGCACCAGCGAAAACGCTGACGCCCGGTCGATGGTCGAACGCACATCCCGTCCATCGAGCAGCGTTTGCGCCTCGCCCTGCTCCGCCTCCGCCCCCGTTACCACCAGGTAGACCCTGTAAGGCGTAAACCAGTCGGCAAGAGGCGGAGGCAATGCAAACGCCCCGGTGATCAGCTCCCAAGCCTGCTCCACCTCGGACAGCACCGCTAGGGTCGTGGACGGCGCCAAGTCCGAATGAACACAGACGGGATACCGAAAGGAACAGACCCTTGGACGCTCCGCATTCGGAGCAGCTGCCCTCGGTTCTATGGGCGGCCCAAAGGCCCGCTCCCCGCCATTGGCCTCAATGGCAAGCAGCAGACACGCGAGCAGCACACTAAAGAGTCTTGCCCAGTGCATCGTCGACAGCCTGAGGATTGAAACCGACGAGCATTTTACCCCCCACATCCAGCACTGGAATCGACCCTGCGTGAAGCCCCGCCTGTGTCAGCTTGGTCTGCATCTCGCGCTGCGCCGCCTTGTCGCGTTCGATGTCCTTTTCGACAAAGGTAATCCCCTTTTTACGCAGGTAGGCGGCAGCCTCGTGACAAGGCCCACACCATTGGGCACCGTAGACAATCACAAGAGGACGTCCCTGCATATCACCTCGTCCCTGCCCCTGCGCCGTCGGGGGCGGTGGCAGCGGTGGTGCGGAGCGAGCCGCCGACGCACTGGCCAACGTTGGGCCGCGAAGCTGCCGGCGCGCTACGGCGATCGCGTCGAACTCGGACCGCGGCATCACGGACACCGGATAGCTGCCATCGGGACGGGCCGAGCGCAGATCCACCACGAACACTCGGTCGGCGTGCGTGCCGTCGTCGACATCCGGGTCGATCACTTTGACCGTGTCGCGTCCCATGAGCGGCACGTCGGCGACACTTTGTTCGACATGGAAGTCCCCCTTGTCGTCAATCCAGGTCAAAAGGAGCCCGGTGCTGTCGTCCCGAACGCTCACGGCAGGCGAGGTGGACATTGCGTCGCCCATCTTTTTCGAGCACCCGGCGAGGCAAAGGAAAAGCAAGGCGAGGGTCAAGCCCCTTGCGACGGGTCCTAAGGCTGTGCGCATTGGGGCGATTCTGCGCGCAAGGACGCCTTTGGGCTAGAACTGAATCGAGTGGTCGCGCTGCAAAACGAGCATTCCATTGGTGGACCTCGATGCTCGCACGCCGCGACCTCGAACCTCGCACGCGGCGACCTCGATCCTTGGCCACATGGACTTCGAGCCTCGCACTCGAAACGTGAACCCCGGACACGTCGTGCACGCCAACGTCGTGGTCGCCGTGGTCGATCCGCCAATCCACGGACCTCGAACATCGCCCACGCGGACCACGAGCATTGAACACACCGACCTCGATTGCTTGGCCGTGGTCACGTCAAGTTCGAGGTCGCGATGTGCAACCATCGAGGTCGCAAGCTTCGAACGTGGTGTGGCGGCAGGCGATGTTCGCACGCCGCGACCTCGATGCTCGCACGCGGCGACCTCGATGCTCGCACACTGCGACTTCGAGCATCGCACGCGGGACTTGAATTACGGGCACGTCCCGAGGGGGAACGTCGAGGTCCGGGCGGACCATGCTCCAACACCTGGACGTGAAGCATCGGCCACCTGGACCCGGAGCATCGTACACGCGGACCTCGATTTCGGACCTGCCGTGACGTCAAGTTCGAGGTCGCGATATGCGACCATCAAGGTCCCGGACCTCGAACGTCGAACACGGCGCGTGGGAACATGGAACACGGCGCGTGGGAACATGGAACACGACGCGTGGGAGGGCCATGGTCACCTCGCACCGCGCACCTCGCGCCTTGCGTGCACCGTTTGCCTTTTTGGGCTGTGGAGGCTAGCGTCTTGATTCCACGGTGACGGTAAATTCAGTGGTAGGAGAAGCGATATGTTGAGTGGCAAAGTGGTGGTGGCGCAGGGCGGAGGTCCAACGGCGGTCATCAACCAGTCGATGGTGGGCGCGGTGGCGGAATCCAGGAAATTCCGCAACGTTGACTTGATCTATGGGGCGCTGCATGGGGTTCGAGGCATTATCGATGAGGACTTTCTCGACCTGACCCAAGAGACGACGAACAATCTGGAAATGGTGGCGGCGACGCCGTCGTCGGCACTGGGCTCGACCCGTGACAAGCCCGATCTCAAGTATTGTCATGAGATCTTTCGTGTCCTACAGGCCCACAAAGTCGCGTACTTCTTTTATATCGGCGGCAACGACAGCTCGGACACGGTACGCATCGTAAGTGAGGAGGCCGAGAAGGCCCACTATCCTTTACGCTGCATCCATATCCCCAAGACCATCGACAACGACCTTGTCGAGAACGATCACACGCCGGGATACCCCTCCGCCGCTCGGTTCGTGGCGCAGGCGTTCATGGGGGCAAACCTAGACAATTGGTCCCTGCCAGGCGTTTATCTGTCGGTCGTGATGGGACGGCATTCCGGGTTTCTGACTGCGGCATCGGCCCTTGGCAAGAAGTTTCCCGACGACGGGCCGCATCTCATCTACCTGCCGGAGCGGGTCTTCGATATCGAAGCCTTTGTGGCGGATGTCCAGCGGGTCTATGCTCGATATGGGCGCTGCGTGGCAGCTATTTCCGAGGGAGTTCACGACGCTGCCGGTGCTCCCATTGGCGCACCAGTGTCCAAGGAGATGGAACGCGACGCACATGGCAATGTGCAATTGTCGGGCACTGGCGCCCTGGCCGATCTGTTGATCGAAGAGGTCCGCACCAAGCTGAAGATCAAACGTGTTCGGGCCGACACGCTCGGTTACCTCCAACGTTCCTTTATCGGCTGTGTGTCCGATGTCGATCAGCGCGAAGCAAGGGAGGTCGGTGAAAAGGCCGTGCAATACGCCATCTGGGGCAGCAAGGATGGCTCGGTAGCTATCCAGCGGACCGGATTCTACTCGGTAGACTACAAACTGGTCCCCTTGACTTCGGTCGCTGGCAAAACGAGGACCATGCCGGACGAATTTATCTCCTCCAGTGGCACCGACGTCACCGATGCCTTTCGGCTTTACCTGCGCCCGCTGCTTGGTTCGGGGATGCCCGATGCCTACCGGCTCCGCAGCGAAAGCAATCAGGTGGCGAGAATCCTGCGAACCGCTGGGTGAGACGAAACTCTTTGGCCTTGGTCACATGTGGGGGGAGCGCGGACGCTCCGCCCCAAACCCCCCAGCCGAAAACAACGGATCTGGACGTGGTTTACCAAGCGCGTGTGTCCACCTTGATCGTGTCGCCGGCTTGCAAGGCTACGTCGGCCTGCGCCCCCTCGGCGATAGCCTCTACACTAATGCGGACCGTGTAGGTCTTGTCCGGTCCAACCTTCCGAGTCAGATAAACAGCGTTGGGATCCGCCAGTGGGGTCAAATAGCCCGACTGAGAGAGAGCATCGACTAGCCGCATCCCTTCCGTCCATGGAAGGCTTCCCGGCCTCTGCACCGCCCCGACCACGCTTACCTTCTTCGAGTTGTACTGCTTGACCACCACCGAGACCTGCGCCTCGGACAAAATGCCCTTGGAGATCAATTGCGAGCGGATAAGATCCTCGATTTGCTGCGGCTCGAGCCCCGCTACGCGGATGCGGTTCACATAGGGGAACACAATGGTCCCGTCCGGCTGCACACGGTATTCACGTTGCAGGTCCTTCTCGCCAAGCACGGAGACGTCGAAGAGATCCCCCGGGCCAACCACCGTGCTGAGGACCGGCGGCGGAAGATTGCGCGGAGGAGGCGGTCGAGAGGAGCCGCAGGCGGCAAGGAGCAGCAGAAACACCACGGAGCGCATCACATGAACCAGCGTACTCCGAGGTAGGCCTCGAGACGCTGCCAGTTCAGATCGTAGGCCTGCGTCGAGGTGGGATCCACTCGAAGGAGCGTCTTGCTGAAGTTTTGCGAGTAGCGGCCCGTCACGTTGATGCCCAAACTGTCTACGAAGCGGTATTCGGCAAACAAGGTCGCGTCGGCGCGTATGTCGGTGAAGGCATTGGCCCTAAGGGTTCCATCCGAAAAAAGCAGGCTGGGATACTGAAGGACTCCAACCCCCACATCGCCGGTCACCAGGGCCCTGTTGGCAAAAAAGAACGACGCACGCAGGTAGCCTCGGTCGAGACCGAAGTAGTCTCCGAGCAAGCTGTTTGCGAAATCTCGGGTGTATCCAAGCGACAGCGACGAGATGGCAAGCGATACTATCTTGGCATCGTCCCCCCCAGGATTTGCGGAAAGATAAAGGGTCACTTCAACTTGCGCGATAGGCCCATCGAACTGGTTCATATTGACCGTGCCCGAGGTCGCAAAGAAACTGGAGGCCCATCCCGCCATCGCGAGCACCGACAAGCGGGGAGTCACCAGACCGTTGATCCCAAGACGGGTCCGGACTGGCGTGGAGGTACGTAGACTCCCCTGCAACGACGCCGAGTTGGGATAGCTGATAAACCGTAGCGTTGCATCGTAAAGAAGCGCCGTTCGAGGGCGAAACTTCCATCGTCCTCGCGTGCTCCCTTCCTGCGTGATGTTGGTATAGGGGCTGGCCAAGGAACTTTCGAAAAACGACATCCTAAACTGATACCCGAAGTGCCAATCCAGGGTTCCACCTCCGGGCTGCACGACGAGCTCGCCTCCAGCCCCCAGGTCGTCTCGGGTAAACGATAGATTGGGGTCGCCCGCCACAGTTGGTTGCACCGTACGGGTAAAACTCGCCGTCAACCCGCCGCTCCATGGACGACCTGGAAGAATGTCGGCCCGTCCTTGGAACGTTCCACTGATATTTCGTTGGGTTCTTACGAAGTCATCACCAAAGAACTCGCGGTAGGTTGCGGAAAGACCGGCGCGAAGCCGAAGCTTCTGAGGCTCGACCTCCCCCTCCATGCGCTGAGGCCCCAACGTGGAAAGCGTAAGGGACGGGGTCACGCGAAGCATGCCGACGCCAACGGGCGGATTGGCGGGAGCTCCGTTGACGACATTAGGTCCACTGTTGTTGGATCGGGAAAACCAGTTCGAGTCGTAGCCCCCCTCGGCGGCAATGCCCGGGTGGATTTCATAATCGCCCGCGCGGATTCCTGCCCCTTCGCTGTAGCGCCGATCTTTGAGCCACTCTTGCGCCGAGCTTGAAGAAGGCAGCAACGTGATGGCCAGTGCGAGCGTTCCAAGGCGTCGCTTCGTCATGACGCCGGCTTAGACTCCGCGCGCGGTCTGGATGGGCGAAAAGAGCCGCATCTCTCAGGACCAGGGCGACTGATCTTGAGGAGGAGCGCTCACGAGCGTCGGGTCGGTGGACGGGATCTGCGTCTGATCTCCCTCGGGAAGCGTCGTGTCTACCTGACTGGTCACCTGCGTTTGTCCCACGAAGGAGACCTCTTCACCAATGCACTGGGCGGCTTCGTTGGAGGTTTGATCTGTGCGCTGACGGAGCACGGTCAGGATCGTGAATTCATGGTTGGCTAGCTCCGTGTCGCCTCGCCGAAGCGCGTCCCGCAACGAAGTGCGTCGTTCACGCGCCGTCCGTCCCGCCACATCTACTTGAGAGAGCTTGTCGTTCAAACAGAGCGTCTTGACCACGTCGCGCAAACCTCGAGACTGCTCCAGTTGGCGACGCACGGTGTTGGCCGCCTGTTCGATACGGGTGACATGAGCATCGGCTTGCAAAAGCTGTTCGGCCGGGGTGAGCTGGGTACGTCGCTGAAAAGTAACTTGGGCGTCGGGACGGGGCTGGGCGTGCGACACGCCACCGAGTGCCATGGCAAGGCCGAACGCGAGCGCGATGCGGAACGTGTTGCTTCGAGACATGGCGAAGTCTCCTCAAGGACGGTGGAACTCTACGGGGCCGACCCGCTAGGGTCAATGTAGGACGATCGATTCGATGCTCAGCCACCTTGGCGCACGAAGTTGAAGGACGTGCTCAACACCGAACCCCCAGGCCCCGGCGAATCGAAACGCGCATTGCGCGCCGCACTTGCAATGCAGCTCGCAACACTCGGGTCAAGGCCGGCGTTTCCTACCCCACCGACTCGACCTCTCCGCTCGGCCCCACCCTGATCGTCAAGGTCACCCGCCCCTGCTGGTTCGGATTGGTCTGAAGACCGCGGTTGTAGCACGCTCGGGCCCGACCAGCTATTTGCCCCCGGATCACCGCCTCCGCGTTCGCAACAGGCGCCGATTGGCCCACTCCCCCCACCCCCACATCTCCCTTGACCTCAACGCGCGCGGCAGTCCCGGCGCTCGTTGTCGCTGGACCGGTCTGGCCCCCCCGGATGTCCTGAAGGTTGCCCCCAGGCCCCTGCCCGGGCGTGATCGGACCTCCGCCCCCTCCGCCCGGATTCAGATTGAGCCCGCTCGAATTCTGATTGCTCACCCCACCCCCCCGTGCAGCGAGAGAGTTCAGGTCAACAGGCGCGCCGTTGTCGTCCTTCATGGTCCCTTGCGTGGCAGGCTCCCCACCAAGCGCCGCTAAAATCGCGATCTTCGTCTGCTCGGCCTCGTTGAGAAGCCCCGCAACCACGCGTGGATCAGGCGCCCCGCCTCCTCCGCCTCCCCCTTGAGCGCGAGCCGCCCCGCCACCGCCACGCGACGCACGACTCGCAGGCGCCTGCGTCGTCGCATCAGGCGATGCTTGCGTTGCCGTCGCCGTGGGCGTTTCCGCCGTCTCGACCGCGGGGGGAAGCGGCGGAGTGTTGGTCACGAGGTCCCGGATCATCGCCGTGATGTCGTCGTTTACGACTGGGTCCATCCAGTCCGAGTACATCGAGCCCACAAGACCGAAGTGGAGGAGGAAACTGAACGCTGCAATGATCGTAAGGTCCCAGTCGATCTGCCCCGCCAACCCCGACTGGACTGCCAGGGGAAGCCTCGGACGAGGCTGCATTGGAGGTTGGGCGACAAACTGAAATAGAAAGGTCGTGTCGCCAATGACAATCTTGCCGCGAGCTTCGTCCGTAAGCCGCACCTGGTAGACATTGCCTACGCGCTTGGCCTGCCCCTTGAGCGCCACAACGTCGGAAACACCTGTCTGAAGCGCCACGCGTCCCCCCATGCCGTCGAGCAAGTTCAGGAAGTACTCGTTTCCAATGAGCTCGAAGAGCTTGAACTGCGCCGGAATGGACGGTGCAGAGACGACGAACATCGCCTTTTCGCTCGGACCTACGGTGACACTGGTCCGCTGCTTGACAATCCGCTCCTCGACAATTCGTCCCGCGCTCACGAGTCCGATGCGCAAGACCTTGGGCCCCGCCTGGGCCGACATCGCCCTCATGAGCGCCGTCATCTGGCCAGTCCGCGTGCCCGATTGAGAGGTCGGCCCTTGGTTCACCTGCGACATGACTCACCTGATCTTCGTGTAGGGCTTCGTGTGGGGAAAGATCAAAAAGGGTCGCGCTGAACCGCCTCTTCGATGCGGTTGAGAAAAGGCTGTCGAAGCTCCGCCAAGGTCAGCTTGGGCTGAATTTTGCTCACGTCGACCGACGCGATAGGCTTCTGGACCCGTCCCACAATTGTGATCTCGCCCACGTTCAAGACCCCCGACTGCTGCTTGGGCGCAGGAGCTCTCGGCGCAGGAACTCTCGGCGCAGGCTTCTGGGACCAGGCCGCCGAGCTAGAAAACAGAGCCACGCCAAGGAGGGCTAACAAAACAGATCTCTTGAGCACGAGCGAACGGTAGCAGACTCATTCGGACGGCGCTCCCCAATTGGCCGTCCAGGCCCGCCGATTAAGCGTCTTGAAGACGTCCCCCGAATCCACATCCACCCGATCCACCCGTAGCGAGACCCGCCTCGCCTCCGCTTTGCTTAGCGCCCGACGGGCAAGAGCCGCCGCCCCCTGCCACTCGGTCCACGACTCCCCCGCTGGCGCCGCTGGCACAGTTCGCCGCGCCTCCAGCAGCGCTGCAACCCCACGGGCCACCACGGGGTCTGGATGCTCGAGAAGTCGTACTAGCTCCGGTACACTCTCGTTGGTCAGACGCTGCTGAAACAGATGAAGAAGTGGTTGATCTTCCCCCCGCATGATGCGCTCCACGTTGAACCGCATCGCACACGCCTCGGTAGGCAGTACGAGAAAGAGCAACCAAGCCACCCCAAAAGCGTCGAGCTGCCTTCCCACCATCCACCCAAAACTCAGTCCTCGCGCCACCTTGACCACCACGAGCGCCAGCCCCACCGCCACGAGTACCGTCCCCGCTATCCCCACGATGCGAAGCTCGGTCAGACCGCTCTCGTTGATGTACACCGAGATGCGACGAAAGGTCCCCGCCGCAAGGACAAAACACTGGCTCGCCCATCCATACGCGAGAAGACGCAGCGAACGGACCGGAGTCCCCCCTCGAAACACCGCCCCCATTGTCCCCGTCGCCAACCCAAGAGCCACCGTCAGCCACACCGACCCACGATGGGCATACACCGTGTGGTTCATCCCTGGTGGCGGAGCTCCCGCCCACAGATACACAGCGTCGAGACCGTTGTACGCCAGGAAAAGCAGCGCCAATCCCCCAAGCAGGTTGCGCACCACAGCATGACGTCGTGGGCCCCCAGCCTCGACCCGTGCGTCGTCAAGCACCGACTCGAGAGACCACCTCCAGCAGCTGGGACGAATCAAGGCCGCCCCTCCGGTGCAAACACCCCCCCAAAACACAACCCGGAACAGCAACGTCGGCCCCACCCCCTCGGTGAGACGTGCCCAAACAAGCCCCGCCCAACGCTCGAGAAGTGGATTGGCCGCCGTCAAAATCACCCCAAACACCAGCATCATCCCCGCAGGTATGAACACCGCTGCCCAGTTCCACCCCACCACCCTGCGTGACACCAGCAGCCGAGACGCCCCAAACGCAAAGCGATGCAAAACCTTCGGTGCCCCCACCACCGTCAACACCACAGACCCCAACAGAGCTGGCGTCGATCCCCTCCGGACCCGAAGCGCCACGGCAAACGCCACGAGAAGCCCAGTCCCCACAAACGCCGTCGCCGCACTCGCCTGATACGCCGAACGGCACGCCACCAGCACCAGAAACCCCCCAACCGTCACCGCTCGCGTCGAGAAGCAGATCTTTCTTGACGACAACAGAACCAGTGCACCTAGAACCACGAGCAGCAGCGCATGGCCCAAACCTCCCCATGCATTCCACAGGAACACATCGGCAAAGACCACCACCAGCCCCCACGCGATCACCTCGCGCAAACGAGGAATCCAAGGACATATCCCTACGTCAGGGGCAGGCGCTGGAAGTCGGTAGGGAGTGTCGGAGTCAAAGGAGGGCGACGACATGCCTTTGTCAAGGTAAACCAAACCCACTTTGAGAACAGCAACTTCGTCGCCGGCGCCCCCGAAGACCTCACCCCTCGCTATTTCGCCCTTTCACACCTACGTGGTCGCGTCCATCCCGTGAGACCCTAAACGATATCGCACGGTTGCAATGCGGATGACGCTGACGTGGACGCTGACGCTGACGTGGACGTGGACGCTGACGCTGACGCTGACGCTGACGCTGACGCTGACGCTCGGCCGCGGCTCGGCGCTTGAGTGCGCCGCCGTTCTCGACGCGGCCGAAGCGCTCGGCTTGACCGCAACGGAAGACCTGGTCGAGCCGCGCGAGCTTCTTGAACG
>CAITRH010000255.1 GCA_903894755.1 uncultured delta proteobacterium | reverse complement strand
GGGGGGTGAGGTCCGCGGCTCGGACCTGCGGTTTTCAAGATGGGGTTGGTTTAGTCGTGGTTGCCACACTATAGTCGCCGCCCCGATGCCTGAATCGATCCAGAGCACAGACTCCGCTCCCGAGGGAGCTTCCCCAACCCCTTCCGACTCGCCGCCCGAAGCGACAGCCGCACCGTTCCAAGTTGACCTCCTCGCCCAGGCGCAAGCCGAGTCGCAGCGTCTCAAAGACTCATGGATGCGGGCCGTGGCCGACCTCGACAACTACCGCAAGCGCGCCCGTCGCGAGGTCGACGACGCGCACCGTTCGGGACGTGAAGACTTGCTTCGCACGCTCCTTCCGGTGTTCGACAACCTCGAACGAGCCATGCACAGCGCCCAGCGCGCCTCCGATGTCAAGGCCGTCGCCGAAGGGCTCGCGATGGTCCTGAGGCAGTTCGGCGAGGCGTTGGGACGGGTCGGGATCCAAAAGGTCACGACCGTCGGCGAGGTCTTCGACCCTACCGTGCACGAGGCCATTCAACAGATTGAAACCGCCGATCATCCCGCCGGTACGGTCGTCGCCGAAGTCCAGCCTGGCTATGCGCAGGGCGACCGCCTCGTGCGCGCCGCCATGGTCATCGTGGCACGTCCGCCGGTAGCCGCACCGTCCGACAAGAACGGTTCCTAAGCCCTCACCTCACGGAGCGCATCCCATGGGCAAGGTCATTGGTATCGACCTCGGAACCACCAACTCGTGTGTGGCCGTCGTCGAAACGACCGCAGCGGGCAAGATCGACATCCGCATCGTTCCGAACGCAGAGGGGGCTCGCACCACCCCTTCGGTCATCGGCCTCACCGCCGGTGGCGAGCGTCTGGTGGGGCAGTCCGCCAAACGGCAGTCGGTCACCAACGCCGCCAACACCGTGTATGCGGTCAAGCGGTTGATGGGCTGCAAGTTCACCTCGCCCGAGGTGCAACGTCAGGTCACCTCCGCGCCGTTCCGAATCTTCGCATCGCCCAACGGCGACGCTTGGGTGACGGTGGGGGGACGCGACATGTCGCCCCCCGAGGTCAGCGCGATGGTCCTCTCGAAGATGCGGGAGATCGCCGAGGCCTACCTGGGCGAAACGGTCAACGAGGCGGTGGTCACGGTCCCGGCGTACTTCGACGACGCCCAACGTCAGGCGACCCGCGACGCTGGCAAGATCGCCGGCCTCGAGGTCCGCCGCATCATCAATGAGCCCACCGCTGCAGCCCTCGCCTACGGCCTCGACAAGAAGGAAGCCGAACGCATCGTCGTCTACGACCTTGGCGGCGGCACCTTCGACATCTCGATCCTCGAGATCGCCAACGGCGTGTTCAACGTCAAGGCCACCAACGGCGACACGCACCTCGGTGGCGAGGACTTCGACGCGTGTGTCATCGACGCCCTCGTGCGCGACTTCGCCAAGGAGCACCGTCTCGACCTGCGCAAAGACCGCATCGCACTGCAGCGCCTCAAAGAGGGGGCCGAGAAGGCCAAACACGAGTTGTCGTCCTCCCTCGAGACGGAGATAAACCTCCCCTTCATTGCCACCAGCGACAAGGGCGAGCCGCTCCACATCGTGCGCACGATGACCCGCACCGATCTCGAGATGCTCACGAGCGACCTCATCGACCGCACCCTCGAGCCCTGCAAGAAAGCACTCGCGGACGCCAAGTTCACGCCGTCGGATATCCACAATGTCATCTTGGTCGGCGGCATGACCCGGATGCCTGCTGTTCAAAAAGCGGTCAAGGAGTTCTTTGGACGCGAGCCACACAAAGGGGTCAATCCCGACGAAGTCGTAGCCGCGGGGGCAGCTCTCCAGGGGGCGGCCTTGACAGGAAACGAAAACGTCGAGGTGCTTCTGCTCGATGTCACGCCGCTTTCGCTCGGAGTGCAGACGGGAGGCGGGGTCTTCACGGTGCTGATTCCACGCAACACGACGGTCCCGACGGAAAAGAGCGAAGTATTCACCACCAGCGTTGACAACCAGAGCTTCGTGCCGATCCACGTGCTTCAGGGCGAGCGCAAGATGGCGGCAGACAACCGCAGCCTCGCGCAATTCGAGCTCACGGGCATTCCATCCGCGCCCCGTGGTGTCCCCAAGATCCAGGTCACGTTCAAGCTTGACGCCAACGGTGTGGTGTCCATCGAGGCCAAGGACCTGGGCACGGGACGTTTGCAGCACGTGAAGGTCACGCCGACCAGTGGTCTTGCTCCGGAGCAGGTGGAGGGTTTGGTCAAGGATGCCGAGCGGCACAAGTTTGCCGACGAGCTTCGGCGCGAGCTCGCGGAGCTCCGCAACCAGGCAGAAACCCTTCTGTACACGACGGAGACGGCGCTCGAAGGGTACGCGGACCTTGTCGACATCTCGACCCTCGAGAGGGCTCGGGAGCAGGCCAAGGACCTCCGTGGGCTTCTCGAGTCGCAGTCCGACATCGCGTCGATCCGCGACGGGTACCAGAAGCTCGAGGCCATCACCTTCGCCATCGCCGAGAAGATGTACGGAACCGAAGAGGGGACGTCGTGAGCGAGGCTCTCATGAGCGAGCCGTCGTGGTTGGAGCGTGCGGTCTACGCGTTAGCATTTCGTGCCGAGAACGACGCGATCGCGAGGGCTCTCTTGCAGGGGCTGATGCAGGGCTTTTTCCGGATGGTGGCAGCCGACAGGCGACGTGGTGGGACACGTCTTCTCGACTTTGCCCGTGAGGCCGTCGTGCGGTTTGGGCATTGGCGCGCGCCGATCCTGCGTCAGAGGCTCAAGCTCGATGTCAACGACATGGGGGATCTAGGACGGCTTCAAGACTGGGAGGACCGTGTGTTTGGAGTGACCGGTCACTGGAGCGAAAGGGCGGTCCGGACGGCGACCAAGTGCGAGACCGAGTGTCCGTATGCAGAGGCGGCGAAGGGGGCACCGGAGCTCTGCACCGATGTGATCCACGCGCTTGAAACGGCGACGTTCCATGCGCTCAACCCGCGGTATCGTCTTGTGCCGCTCGAGCGGCTTTTGTCCAAGGGGGACGTCGAGTGTACGTTCCGACACGAGTTGATTTGACAGGTTGATCTAAAACAGTGCCTGTCGGTCCCTGGTCGAGGTAGGATCCCAGATATCCTGCCGGGTGGTAGGCGAGTTGAGGAGCCAGCGAGGATGCGAATCACGTTCTGGGGAGTGCGGGGCAGCATCGCAACGCCGGGCCCGCACACGATCGAGGTTGGGGGCAATACGAGTTGCGTCGAGGTCCGCGCCGGCAAGGCGATTTTGATCTTCGACGGTGGCACCGGGTTACGTCTTTTGGGCAAGCGTCTCCTTCGCGAGATGCCCATCACGGCGCACCTCTTTTTCAGCCATGTCCATTGGGATCACATCCAGGGGTTCCCCTTCTTCGACCCTGCGTTCATCCCGGGCAACACCATCCATCTGTACGGCGGCAACAACGTCTCTCGCACGCTCGAAGAGACGCTAGCGGGACAGATGGACCATCCTAGCTTTCCAGTCCATCTGTCGCAGATGGGGGCCACCATGACATTTCGCGACCTGCTCGAAGGGCAGGTGGTCGAGATCGACGGAGGCGAGGGGGCGGTCCGGATCTCGACGGCTGCGGGCAATCATCCCAATGGCGTTGTTGCGTACCGTGTGGACTACCTGGGGCGAAGTGTCGTGTATGCCACGGACACCGAGCACTATGCGGTGGTGGACGAACGGTTGAAGCGCCTGTCGCACCAGGCGGACGTGCTCGTGTACGACGCGCAGTACACTCCCGAGGAGTATTCGGGCTCGGTTGGGGGCATGCCAAGAACCGGCTGGGGCCACAGCACCTTCGAAGAAGCGGTCAAGCTGGCCAAGGCGGCCTCCGCGCAGCGCCTTGTGCTCTACCACCATGATCCGATGCAATCGGACGAAGCCGTGCGCGAAAAAGAACGTCGCGCGCGTCTCTTGTTCGACCAAGTCGACGCGGCCTACGAGGGGCTCGCCATCGAACTTTGAGGTCGAGGCGCCGTCAAGTCGTAAAACTTCTCCAAATGCTTTGCCCACCTCGTCGCACGGGGTAGCTAGGCGCCAAGAGAGAAGAACAATGACAAGTACGGCGTTGCGAGTTTCTGTTTTTGCGGTCTTTGTTGCCGGGCTCTGGACCGCGTGTGCTTCCCCGACACCTCCAGCAGCGGGTCCTGTCGTACGTCGACCCGTCGTGCAGAGCGCGGCAAGCTCGAACATTTCCGATGCCGGTGCGGCTCCTGAGGTCGATGCGACCCCCGATGCCACGCCGGATGTCGTCGAAAGCCGCGCCTATTCCGTGAACTGTCCTGACGGGATGCGCGAGATTACAGGAGACTTCTGCACGGGGCTGGCTCACCGCTGCCTCAAGGGGACTCCCAAAGGTCCCGATCCTTTCTACTACTGCGACGAGTTCGAGCCTGGCGTTGCCAAATGTCTTGGCAAGAAGATCCCGAAGCACTTTTGCATCGACGAGTTCGAGTATCCAAACGAGCGGGGCAAGATCCCGAGGGTCATGGTGACCTGGTGGGATGCAAAGAAGCTTTGTGAAGTGGATGGCAAGCGGCTTTGCCGAGACGACGAGTGGACATTGGCGTGCGAAGGGGCCGAGATGCTCCCCTATTCGTACGGTTGGAAGCGCGACAAGACGGCCTGCAACATCGATCATACCTGGATGAAGCCGAACGATACGGAGCTCTTTTCCAAGGATCCGGAACGCATGGAGCGAGAGCTTGCGAGGATCTCCAAGCGTCTTCCCAACGGTTCCATGGCCCGATGTGTGTCTCCTTATGGGGTTTACGACATGACCGGGAATGTCGACGAATGGGTGGACCGCATCGGAGGACACCCGCGTGCTGAACCCTTTGTTTCGACATTCAAGGGGGGGCATTGGGTCGGCGGGGCCCGCAACAGATGCCGTCCTGAGACCGCGACCCATGACCCGGACTTCTACTGGTATGCCGAGGGATTCCGCTGCTGCGCCAATGCTTCGGGCGCTGACGCGGGGACTGCTTCGCCCTGACGGTCACTACTCCACCCACTCGAAAATGCGGATCTCCCGCGCCGTGCTTACGTGGATCTCCACCCGCGGCCAATACCGACTGCTCCAACTTGCCACAAAAGCCGTCCGGTACTTCGGATGCCTGCCTGAAACCAGATCCTGAAAGTACCGGCGTGCCTCGACATCGCCTTTCCTCCACTGCTGATCACCCGAGATCACGTAGCCTGGACGCACCAAACCAGGATCGTACAGGTACTGCCATACCCACCCGTCCGACAGCACAATCCACTTGGACCGCCTTTGCTCCACTAGACCGTACGGCGCTTCCACCTCCATCACCCCGGGAAGTACACTCCGCTGGCCCACTGGACGAAGGTCCACACGCACCACCTTCGCCGACACCGGAAGACGCGGAAGATACACGTTGTTGCCGTATACCTCCAGCGTCTCCCCAGACGCCACATGCGACGCCATCCACGCCTCCGCTTCGTACCTCGGGTCAAACACCAGGGCCACATCGACAGCTACCGCTCGGTAAAGCGCAAGAAGCCCAATCGCTCCTAGTCCGCCTCCCACAACCCAGCGCTGCGCTCTCTTGCCAACGCCCATGAGCCCTTGCACCGCGGTCCCTACGTAGACCGCTATCAGAAGCGACTGCGGTAGCAAAAACCGATGCTCCGTACGTCGTGCCGCGACGTTGAATGCCACAAGAAACGAGAGCGCCGCAAGACATGGCAAAAGCCCCGCTGCCAACTTGCTCCCCCTCGACCGAAACAGATGTGCGCCCAGTCCTCCTAGGACAAGCCCCCCCACAGGCCATGGATAATAGCGATCAAAAGCCAACACCGAGTCTACCAAAAGCCGCCACCGCCCCATGGCGTCCTTGCTGTAATAGGCGTGATCCTGACTGGCGGTCCCAAGTAGGAACGCTATCCGCGCTCGAAACCCGGTAGGGTTGAACACAGCGCCGTCCAGCACCAGCAGCGACACTGCCCCAATCAGCAGGGAGAGCCCCACTTCGCGAAACACTTGCCTCGATTGCTTCCGTGCCCACCCGTCGGTCCACATCCAGAGGGCCAACGCCAACGGAATGCCCAGAAGAAAAAGCGCATACGCCTGATCCTTGGTCCCTACTGCCAACGCCGCAAACACCGCCGCCCATCGCATGCGACGAGGCTCGTGATCGGCCATGGCCCGTACCCACTGAAGAAGGGAACAACAGGCCCAGAAACAATAGGGGACATCCAGGTTGCTTGTGTGCGCGTAATAGCAAAAGGTCGCATTGAGACCGACCGCAACGGCCGTTGCCAGCCCCGCGATACGTCCCCACACCCGCTCTGCAAGCTGTCCAAGCGCCAGCACGATGCCTAGCGACATCGCCCAGGTCACCACACGGGCAAGGAGCGCAAACCACGTCATGGTCCACGGATTCAGGAAGGTGCGAACCAGCTCGTCAGGGGCAAAACTCGACGCTTTGCCTAGCGTGACCAGCGTGATGGGGGATGTCACCACCGCGAGAATCAACAGATGCACAGGAGGGTACGTATAGTACTGGCCGGGAGTGTACGTTTGGCTCAATCCCACGAGGAAATCGCGAGGTGCAACCCCGTCGTCATCCCACCCGTCGATGTTCGGCAGGCCCCAGTTGAGGCCCACAGCGTGAAGGACCCCTATCGCCAAGACAATCCACGCCATCGGGGACCTCAGCAACGTCCGCTTGACCACCTGATCGACCACGTCTCCTCTATAGCTCGGCCCCCTGCCACCGCGGAGGCCAAATCCGAAGGCTCGAACCTTTTCTATCCCGAGCCTTCATTGATCGCTGCGGTGCGTGCCCACCCGTGCTACCGGAACGCCCCCATGGGTCGGCCAACCTTGAGCCTTGTTATTCCGGTGTACAACGAAGAAGTGGTGCTTCCGCTGCTCCACCCGCGCCTTCAGGATTTTCTGACGCGCCTCGCCTTGCCCGTCGAGGTCATCTTCGTAAATGACGGGTCCAAGGACCGCTCCCTCGAGCTTCTGCGTCTCCTGGCAGCTGAGGACCCCCGTTATCGCGTCGTGTCGTTGGCGAGAAACTTCGGCCACCAAGCCGCCATCACCGCCGGTCTCGACTACGCGCGCGGGGAGGCCGTCGTGGTCATGGACGCCGACCTACAGGACCCTCCCGAAGTCGTGGTCGACATGGTCGCCAAGTGGAAGGAGGGTTACGACGTGGTCTACGGGCGACGTCGGCTGCGCGAGGCGGAGACCTTCTTCAAGCTGCTCTCGGCACGCATCTTCTATCGCGTGTTCGCCGCCATGGTCCCCATCACCGTGCCGCTCGACGCAGGCGACTTTCGGCTGATGAGCCGGCGCGTTGTCATCGCCCTGCGCGCCCTCAAGGAGACCCACCGCTTCGTACGAGGCATGGTGGCCTGGGTCGGGTTCCGACAGACCGCGGTCCTCTACGATCGGCAGGGACGAGCCGCGGGGCAAACCAAGTACCCGCTTCGCAGGATGGTCCGCTTTGCCATCGACGGAATCACCTCCTTCAGCATTCAGCCGCTCCGCTTTTCCAGCTACCTGGGCATCTTCATCAGCGTTGCGAGTATCGCAGTGGCCTGCTGGGCAGTGATTGCGCATTTCCTCTTGAAGACAACAGTCCCCGGGTGGACTGCCGAGATTGTCATGATCTCGCTCCTTGCCGCCGCGCAACTGCTCATGATTGGAGTGCTCGGCGAGTACGTAGGCCGTATCTACGAGCAGGTGAAAGCCCGTCCCCTCTATCTGGTGGACGATGTCATCAACACGGAGCGAGCGCCCGAACAGGACGATCTAGACCCCACCGAGCCCAATTGAAGGGTCAGGCAGCACGCGCCCCAACGACGCAGCATTGGGCACCTAGTGGGAGCCAGCCCAGCATCGGCTCGAACGGGCGAAAGATGGCAAGCGGTTTTGGGAAAAACACGATGAAGTCCGTGCGAAGGTCGACGAAGTGCGCTGCGGTCAAACGCTGTCGGATTTCTCGCGGATAAAGCAGAATGGCCTGGTCGTCGAACGGACAACAGGCCACAACCCGGCGCGTCACGGGATTCCAGGGGTTGTGTTCAAAGACAAACAGCTTGCCGCCGGGCATGAGGAGCGGTTGGATACGCTGGAGCAGCGGATTGCGCTCCGCCAGGGGGACATGATGCAGAACGTTGGCAAGAACGATGGCTCCGTAGTGTCCCAGGGGGAGCTGGTCGAGGTCCTGAAAGAACATTGCATGTGGCGCTCGGGTTGCGGCGATCCCGAGGCTGACGCTGGACGGGTCATAACCGTGGACTGTGGCAAAAGACTCGGCGAGAAGATGCGTCAGGTTGCCGATGCCGCAGCCGAAGTCGAGCACGGGGTGGGGGAAAGGCAGTCCGAGGAGACGGCCCATGTAGTTTCTTTTGTAGAGTGCGAAGTACTCCGGCGCTTCGCCGCTTGCCCTGACATTGTCGACGTGAAGGCGAGCGTAGTCGGCCGCGACCCGGTCGAATTCGGGGGGCTGTTGGGGGGGCTGTTGGGGGGGCTGTTGGGGGGGCTGTTGGGGGGGCTGTTGGCTCATTCGAGCGACTGGGCAAGGATCGTGTCGATGCGCTGATAGATGGTCAGTCTTTGTTGTCGAAACAGGACACGGTATTGCGAAGGGACCAAGGCTTCGGTTTCCTGGGGCGCATCCCACATCAAGACGTGGTCATACAGCGGCAAGGCTTGACGCCAGAACTCGGCCCAGCGTTCTTTCCAGGCCGCGTCGCAGTCGGCGACGAAGAGGCCACCGGAGCGAAGGACATTGCAGGCCCAGGCGGGGTTGGCCATGTTGGGCGCGAAGCTTTCGAGGACCAGGTGGTTGAACTGCGGAGGGGGCGCTTCCCGGTACATGATGGGAAAGGAGCGCGAGTGGGCGAACAGCAAGGGGGCACTGGTGTGTTTTTCCGTGACGTAGAATCCCCAGGCGTGCAGAAGGCTGCGGGTGTTCTGGCTGGTGAGCCTGGGTTTGAAGACCAGAGGAAGAAGCCTGGCGCGTTCGGGAACTGCGGAGACACCTGCAGTGAAGGCGGCGCGATCCTGATCGAGGCGCACGAAGTCGATTCCCATTCCGACCGTATAGAGCAGCGCGGAGACGCCACATAGCCAGACCAACGGCTTTGGGAGACGCTCTGGGACCCGTACGAGGGCGGCCATCCATAGGAACGGGATAAAGCGCGAGTTGACGTGAAACCAGTTGGTGGCGACGTAGGGGACGAGCAGAAACAGCGCGGTCAGTACGCCAAAGGCGGCTGGGGAAAAGAACGTTACCGATTGTTGACGTCGGTGGATAGCGATCAAGCCAAGGGCGACGCAAGGGACAACGGAACTGATGGAGAGCCAGGTGAAGCCCCAGAACCACTCGGCCCACAGGTTGTAGGCGAGCTCCCAGGGGGGGATCATGGTGTCGAGCTTGACGAAGCCGGTCATGGCGCCAACGGGTTCGGTCCAGTGGCAGTAGAGCGAGATCAGCGTGGCGCTGGCTATAGGAACGAGTGGAGGGGCCAGGGTTTTGAGCTCCGCGAACCGCTCGCGCCACGAGCGTTGCGTGACGAGATGCACGAGCACAAGGAGATGGACGACCAAAAGCGCAAAGACGTGGGCGTACCAGGTGGCCATTCCGCCGACCATGATGGCTAGAGCGTTGGTCCAGGTTGGTCGCGTGCGCTGCCGATTTAGCAAGATGAGCATGACCAGCGACAGCGGCACGCCGAGGGCGAAGTCGAGCATGCCCATGGAGACAAACCAGTTGTGGACCATCGGCCACATGAACAAGGACGCCACCCAGAGCTTGCGTCGGCTGGTAAACTCGAGGACAAAGCGAGGAAGCACCAAGGCGTTCGCTGCGACGACAAGGAGGGCAAACAGGCGTGCGGCAAGGTTAGTGCCGACCAGTCCTCCGATGAAGTGGAGCCAAGCAAAGAGGGCCGCGTTGGTCTTGAAGAAGCCGTTCGAGACGAACTCCGGGTAAAGCTCGGGGTGCTGCAGGATGGTGACGGCGGCGAGGTGATTGGGGAGGTCCTGGTAGGGGGGGACGTCGCAGAGGGCGAGGGGCCACGCTCCGAGGGCGAAGAGGACACAACTGATCGCGAGTGCGGGTTGCGAGTCCATCAGGCGGCGGAGTGCAGAAGAGATGCGACGTATTGGGTCGCTTTCTTCGAGCTCGGGAAGCGAGCGAGCGCGGCCCAGGGGCACGTCCAACATCGTCTCGTTGCGACGGCAACCGGTCATGGCAAAGTCGGTGGTACTTCTGTTAAGCTTCTGCATCGCGTCTAGTAAGCTCCGATGTCGATGTCGGGCCCCGGCCGTAACGGAATAAGATGGGCTTTTTTTGCCAGGAGGTCATGGTGGGGCGCAAATGCATAGTCACTCGAACGCCGAGGCATGCTACCGCGAACTGCTTGACGTGTCCACACACACCCTCGCTAGAAGGCGCTTGGAGAAAACCTCTTGCCGCGAACCGAAACCCCATGGTAGGAGGCGCCTTCGGAAAACCATGGGACTCTAACGGAAACGGTGTGCCAACTTGACGCGTGTTCATTCGTGATCGGGGAACAGCCGTGATCGCTCTAGAAACGGGGGTCCGGCGGGCGTCGGCGGCACTGTCCCAATGCTCCGACAGAAAGCTCGCCGCTGCCATTGGCGCCGTTTTGTTCCTGGCGCTCGCATGGCCTCTGATGCTCGTGAGGCTTCCTCCTTACCAAGACCTCGGCGGCCACCTGGCGACCCTGACGATCCTGCTGCATCCTGACCGGTACGCGGAATTCGCCCCCACCGGGCTGCTGAAGACCAATTCGGCCATGTTCGCCTTCGGGGTCCTGCTTGCACCCCACGTGGGACTGTTCCGAGCGGTCAAGTTATTTCTGCTCCTGACGCTGCTCGCCAAAGCCTGTATCCTGCCGTTTCTAGTCCTTCACTTTCGTGGGCGTCATGCCATGGTGACCGCTGCGCCCCTCATGCCGCCCCTGGTGCACCATTGGTTCATCTCGATGGGCATGCTCAACTTTGCCCTCGCCACGCCTTTGGCTCTTTGGCTCCTCATCGGCCTCGATCGCCAGCTCACCGATGGGGTGCGGGTGGGACGGAGCATCGCGCTCGCGTCCCTCGCCATCGCAGTCTGGTACTGCCACTCGATGCCCGTCTGCATCGTGGCGGTCCTCGCCGCCCTTTGGGCCGTGCAAGGCGCGGATTTCCAAGAGAAACTGCGACGGTCCAAGGCGCTGCTGCTGCCGCTCGTGCCGGCCCTTCTGCTCGTGGGCTCGACGTTCGTAGAGCATCTTGCGTTCCGGGTGCCCTCCATGGGGGAGCTTCATCCCACGGAGTTTTCCGCCACTGGCGAGCTCTTCTACGAGCTTTGGACCCACTACCTCTTCGGTCTGACCGAGTGGACCCTCGCCAGTCTCGCGATCGCGCTGCTCCTCGGGGTGTTTGCGATCCGCGGGTTCCGCCAGCCTTTGCGCATGTTCGGAACGGCCGGCCTCGGCGCTCTTTTGCTTTTCTACTTTGCCCTCCCCTCCATGGCCTTCGATTGGGGGGCGTTAGGCGCTCGCTTCATCCCGTTCATCTGGGCGGCAAGCCTTCTGCGTATTCCCGATCGACAACCCCGGTGGCTGATCGCAGCCTCGATCGCGTCGGGGCTGCTCTTCGTGGCCGGCATGAACGCGGACATCTTGCGCGTCTCCAGGGACCATGAGCAGTTCCTCGCCGGCGAGGCCTATGTCCCGCTGGGGGCGAAACTGCTTCCGCTTACCTTTCGCGTCAAAAAGACAAGCGTCAACACCTGGAGCTTGGACTCGTGGTCCGGAATGTACGTGGCCGATCGTCTGACGTCTGCCCACGACCTTTGGGCCAGCAACAATTCCATGCCCGTCGTGAGGCGCTGGCCGCCACTCCCTCGTTTCGACCGACTCCACTTGCGTCGCTTTGTCAGGCAAAACCAGACGAGCGCGGCCTTCTGCCAGTCCGAGAACAGCCGCGGACTGCCGGTCGAGGGATGTCAACTGCGTTGGTCGGGCCTCTGGGAGGAGCTGTGGCAGGAGATCTCGCACGAGTACGACTATGTCCTTCTCTGGCAGCCGCCCCAAGAGGTCCTCCGCACGCTTCCGGAGAGTTTCACCACCGCCTTTGAAACCGACGACCTGCGGATCTTGAAGGTGCACAATTGAAGAAGGCTCCCCGATTGCTTGTGTGCACCCCTGTTTTCGACTGGGGGGGGTGGGGTGGAGCGGCCGCGCTCCCCCCACATGTGACTAAGGCCCCCTCATGAGCGGCGACGACTCCGCCCTGCTCGTAGCCGCCCAAAGTGGCAACAAGAACGCCATCGCGGCACTCCTCGAACGCTACCAAGACACGGTCTTCCGCTTCGGAAAAACCCTGTGCCGTTGCGACGACGACGCACGCGACGTGCTCCAAGACACCCTCATGACCGTGGTCGACAAACTCGGTGACTTCCGCGGAGAAGCCTCGTTTACAAGCTGGCTCTACGCCATCGCCCGCAGCCAGTGCTCCCGCCAACGACGTAAGACCGCCCGGGAAACCCCCTGCGACGCCCCACGCGAAATGATCGACCCTCGCCGCATTGGCGAGGACGCGCTCGTCTCCCAACAGAACCAACGCGCGGTCGAACTGGCCATCGGCGCCCTCGAGCCCATCTACCAAGAAACGCTTGTCCTGCGTGACCTCGAAGGACTCTCCGCTCCCGAAGTCGCCCGCACCCTCGGAATCACCGTCGACGCCGTCAAAAGTCGCCTCCATCGTGCCCGCGCCCAACTTCGTGCGTCCCTCACCACCGCTGGACACGCCCCAAACTGCCCCGATGTCGTCAGCATGCTGTCCCGACACCTCGAAGGCGACCTCACGGGGAACGATTGCGCCGCCATGGAGAAACACGTCATCAACTGCGTTTCCTGCACCCACGCCTGCAATGGCCTCAAAGAGACCCTGGCCCTGTGCCGTCAAGCAGGACAAGCGGTCGCGCCTCCAGAGACCCGGCAGGCCGTTGTTCAAGCCCTCGGACTGCTCACACTGGGATAAGGGCCTCCTGTCCTGCAGGGGAGCGATCCTGTCATCAAAATCCATGCGGTCTGTCCGGACAGGGGACCCCCGCTCGTCACCGTCTCGCTCCCCCTGACCTCACAGGGTGAGGCCACCCGTCACCGTCTCGCTCCCCCTGACCTCACGGGGTGAGGCATCCCGTCACCGTCTCGCTCCCCCTGACCTCACAGGGTGAGGCATCCCGTCACCGTCTCGCTCCCCCTGTCGGACCGGGGAGCCGAATTTCTCACGGGTGGGGTCATCCTGTCGGCACGGGTCCACAGAACCCGCGACAGATGCGCACGGCGTGACCTCACCGGGAACCTCCACGGCTCGCCGCGGAGCCCCCCTTGCGGAGCGCGTAGGCAAAGTCGGACGGCGGTGCTAAACCACGTCCAGATCGAGACCCGCCATTTCTGCCAGACGAGGCTTTGGCTGAGGAGCCCGCGCAGCGTACTTAAAGTAAGTGAGCAGGCACCGCAGGCCAAAACGGAGTATGGCAGAAATGGCGGGTCTCGAGATGGGCGTGGTTTAAACCAAACCTACTTTGAGAATCGCAGATCCGACCCACGGTCCGAACCGCGACAGCCGCGACCCAGGGTTTAGAACCGCGGAGGGGCCATGTTTCATAAACTTCTCAGTCAACGTCCGGTGATCTTAGCGCCTCTCGAGGATGTTTCCGATGTCGTGTTTCGTCGTCTGTGCCGCGCCCGAGGTGCCTCCCTCTGCGTTACCGAGTTCGTCAATGTCGAAGGGTTTCTACGGGGCTGCCGCAGTGCGAAGCGCAAGATCACGCTTGCGCCCGACGACACGCTGACAGGGATTCAAATCTACGGCTCCGACGCAACAAGGCTTGCGGAGGCCGCGCACATTGCCGAGCAGGCAAGACCGCTTTTCCTGGACATCAATTGCGGCTGCTGGGTCCCGAAGATAGCGGGACGAGGTGCGGGGGCTGGATGGCTTCGTGAGCCTGCGGCCATGGTGGCCATGGCCAAGCTGGTGGTGCAGAGCGTGTCGTTGCCTGTCACGGTCAAGACGCGTGTTGGGTGGGGCCCCGAGTCGGACATGCCCATTGTCGACCTCGCTCGGCGGCTGGAGGACGTTGGGATCACGGCCATCACGTTGCACTGCCGCACCGCGATCCAAGGACACCACGGGGAGGCGGATTGGTCTTGGGCAATGCGGGCGCGCGAAGTTGTTTCGATCCCTGTTTTGGTCAATGGCGATGTGCGCTCGGCGGAGGACGCGCAACGGGCGCTTGCAGAAACGGGGTGTGCGGGGGTGATGGTTGGACGTCGTGCGATGGAGCATCCCTGGATTTTTCGCGAAGCTCGGGCGCTTCTCGATGACGGAGTGAGTCTAGCGCCACCGACGCTCGAAGAGCGCATTGGATTGTGCAAGGAGCATCTGGTGGCCAATGTGGAAGCGCGCGGTGAGCTCTACGGGGTCCGCGTCACGCGTCGACATCTTTCGGGCTATCTGAAGGGTCTTGTGGGGGCAGCGTCACTGCGGCAGCGGCTGGTGGTGGAAGACCGTCTCGAGGGCTGCCTCGAGCTACTGGACGGGGCCATGGCTCGCGCAACCAACCGGGCTCATGGACGGCAATAGTCCGCAGTGGTGCGAAATCCGCGCACCGGTCCGTCGTAGACGTAGCGGCTCCCTTTCAATACGACGTACTCACTGGTGCCGTAGGGGCGACTGGTGGCATTGGCCCAGTCGTAGCTGTAGCCAAGTCCGGTGAACGGATAGTACTTGCTCAGACCCGCGTCGCCGTAGCCCTCGGCTTCGTAGGTATCGAAGGTCTTGCCCACCCAGCTCCGATACCAGGATGGAAACCCTGCGTCGAAGCCGGGATGCTGGAAACGTTGGGGGGATACGACGTCTTTCAGTGGCCCGTCGTCGCAGGACACCGTGCCTGTGGACGGGTCCGGGCAAGGGCGAAGCAGGTCGTTGGGATCGACCCACAATGCGATGAAACCAACTTTGTTGGCTGGATGAACCAGGCCAAGGAGTTGCTCGAGGCGTTCCTGCACATTGCCTTCCGCATGCGCCGTCAAGAACGCCCTGCAACAGGCCTCGATCTCGCCGGAAAGCCCCGCGAACACCTCGCTTCCTGCAATTGTAGGAAGCTTGGTATCGTCCGTGAGCGCCTCGGTCGAAGGCTCGTGATAATAGGGCGTGGTGAGGGCCGCGTTTCCCACCAAGGTCACCACTTGGACAAAGCCAACGCCAGGGGCAGTGGTTTTTCGCTTGATCATTGCGTCGATGGGGCGAAGGCTGTTGGGACGAAGGGTGGACAGATCGCCCGCATCGCTCACCGTGGCGCGCGCATGTTGGTCAGCCTTCTGCATGGCTCCTTGGTGGTCGCCGGGGGCAAGGGTGCGGCAGTGGTCGGCGGCCTGAAACGGCGAGCGTCCCTCGTCAAAGGGCGAAGCTCCCACATCGGAAAGTCCGCCGTCGTTGGCCACCGGCTGGATGTCGCTGGCTCCGCAGCCGGTCGATGCAGCTAGAAGAAGTGGAAAAAGGCATCGCATGTTGGTTCCTTTGGGCTTTTCGGGGCAAGTTGCCACGCGGTTGTTGGTGGCGTATGGGAAGACCGCTATACCGCCATGCCGCTCACAGGTCCCGAAAAAGCCGTATTGATGCTCCTGTCGCTCGACGAAGCGACCGCAGCCCCCATCGTTGCCGAGCTCGAGGAGGCCGACCTTCGCAAGCTTCGCGAGGTTGCCTCACTGATGCGCGCCGTACCGGCCACGTCTCTCGAAGAGGTCTATGCCGAGTTCGTCGCCCGCGCCCGCACGGCCGTGGCGGTCCCTCGCGGAGGGGTCACCTACCTGCGCCGTCTTACCCAGCGTGCCCTTGGCGACTCACGCACCGAGGCCATTTTCAAGCCCGACGAACAGAGCGGCCTCGAACGCATCGCGCGCGTCGACCCTGGCACCGTGGCCGCCGTCATGGAACGCGAACATCCACAGCTGGTCGCCGCCATCTTGTCGCAGCTCGATCCGCAGCGCGCGGCAGCCATCCTCGCGGCTATTCCCGAAGACCGTCAAGTCCTTGTCGTGGCGCGGCTCGCGTCCATGACGGAGGTACCGGCGGGACTCCTCGCAGGGGTTGCGTCGGCCATCGCCGCCGAGCTTCCCCCTCCCGATGCGGAGGCGTCCATGTCTGTCGATGGCGTCAGTGTGGCGGCTGGGATGCTTCGAAAGCTCGACAAACAGGTGGCGCAGAGTGTGCTGGAGCGCCTCGAGGAAGACGGAAACGAAGTGGCCGAGCAGATCAAACGCGCCCTGCACACGTTCGACGACCTCAAGGTGCTCGACTCGCGAGGGTTGCGGGCGCTGCTCAAAGAGGTCCCGCAGGACCGGCTGGTTCTTGCGCTCAAGACCGCGACGGTCGACATGCGCGAAAAGGTGTTTGCGAGCATGTCCACACGAGCCGCGGAGCTGCTGCGAGACGATCTCGATGCCCTTGGCGGCGTGCGTCTTGCGGATGTAGAGGCGGCCCAGCGCGAGATCGTCGAGATCGCGCTTCGTCTCGAAGTCGAGGGGACCATCAGCCTTGGGGGACAAAGTGACCTTGTTTGATCGCAAGCCAAGTTCTGGTTCTGGTGGTGTGGTGCTGGCCAAGTTCACCGAGCGTCACTCCGGCCGTGTATCGCGCACCTCCTGGCTTCCCCAACCGCTTTCTAAGCGCCGTCCCCCGTCCATTCCGCCGCCGGCCATGACCCGCTCGGTGCCGCCGCCGCCTCCCGTCGAGGTGGTCGAGTTGTCGGCGGAGTTTCTCGAAGCGGAAATGAACGTCGAGGCTTTCGCGGAGCCCTCGATGGGGACAGCGCCTGGGGACATGCTGGACTTTGCCCCTCCTGTCCGCGATGACCGCCTCGAATTGACCTTGCTGGAGCTTCAAGGGTCCCTCGAACAGCTTGTGTCGCTGCGGTCGGAGCTACTGTTGCAAACCGAGCAGGAGCTGGTCGAACTGGCTGCAGCGATCGCCAAGCGAGTGGTAGGAGCCGAGCTGGCGCTTGATCCCACGTTACTGGCGAGGGTGGCACGCGAGGGGATCGACGCCCTTGCTGGCTACGACCGTGTGACGGTACGCATTGGCTCGGGGGTTGATGAAGCTTCGCTCGAGACCATTCGAGCGCGCCTTCGCGGTCGCGGGGCACGTTGCGATGTGGTGGCCGATCCAGACTTAGGCCCAGGACAGTGTATCGTCGAAACCGACTATGGGCGGGTTGACGAGTCCCTAGACCGACGTTTGGGAATGGTCCTTGACGCGTTGGTTCCACAGGGTGAGGCGCCGGCGAGCCACTGACATGGCGATTTCCCTTGAGCGATACCTACGTGCTGCGCGAGCGGCGCCGGTTCATCAGCCCGAGGGGGTGGTGGTGGACGTGGTGGGGCTTGTGGTGGAGGTGGGGGGAATCAAGGCAGGTGTGGGGGAGCTGGTTCGTGTGGAGCTCGATGCG
>CAITRH010000254.1 GCA_903894755.1 uncultured delta proteobacterium | reverse complement strand
GGTCGAGGAATTAGGCCTCCTGGTCGAGGAATTAGGCCTCCTGGTCGAGGAATTAGGCCTCCTGGTCGAGGAATTAGGCCTCCTGGTCGAGGAATTAGGCCTCCTGGTCGAGGAAGGAAAGACTTACGCCCTCAACTCAAAGTAGCCGCCGCCAGTCAAGCACGTGAAGCGCCCTCGGCGACATCCGGTACTCCACTCTACGTACCCAGCGCGACACGACGGGCGAGCCCCTACTTCCAGCTGTATCCAATGGCAACACGTGGCCGAGGTACGATCGTTGGCAGACTGAACGGGACATTGTTGGCATCGAGAACCTTCATATAGGACGCGCCAACGCCGAGGTCGAAGGCGAACCCTTGGACCCCTCCGAAGACATACCCCAGCGCGAGACTCCCCCCGACCGTGGTCAGCGAAGCGTTCGTCTTGTAGGTCGGATTTTCCGCGGCCAAGGCGCGGAGCAACAAGGACCAACAAAGCGACAGGAACCGGAGTGAGGGCGTGAAACAAGCGCATGGCGTCGATCTTTCCTTCAACAATCTCTGGACAGAGGGGGCACATCGAACCGAGGAATATTCGTCGCTAACGGACCACCGGGGCAGGCGGCTCGTTTTTCACCACGGTGAAGCGCACTTGCAATGCGGCGACCCTCCCGTCCGTCGTGCGAAGAAGTCGGCCGTCCGGTCCCAAGACATATGCAGCCAAAACGTGAGACCTAGGAGCAAAAGGGCCGAGGTCGCCCAGTTTCACCCGCACTACGGGAGACAATGTCAGCTCAGGAGAGCGCCTTCCATCGACCAGCAGGATCACTCGGGCTCCAGTGGGTGCTCCGGAGACGGTCACCTCCACGGGCACCCATGCAATGTCCTCCACGGCCAGCATTGCCGGGGGCCCCAGCAGCGAAACAGCCGTGGGCCTTCCTGTCTCGACGCTCGCCGGAACGAGCTTCGGCATGGGAGCGGAAGCCGATGATTGCTTGAGGATGTTCTCTAGGTCTTGGGAGGGCGCAACGGGCACCGAAGGGGTCGCCGCACAGGCGGACAAAAAAGCCACGGGAAGGGTGGAAGTGACCAGAAACCGGACGAAAGGGGGGCGGAGCGGAGCCATCGCGGACAGTCGAGCAAGGCTCACGCCATCGTCCGGAGCGTCCGTTCTTACGTGTTGCGAGGCATTTTCGAGCGGGATGGCCCTCGCGAGGTGTCCATCGGACGTCCTCGCGGACGCCCAGAGACTTCGACGAATTAGGCACGTCCTCCTTTTGACGCAGTTCGACCGGATCGGTCGCCGACATGCCGATTTGTCCGGCGTCCGTCGGACGTCCAGCGGACGTCCATGGACAGCCCACCGTGCTGCGTGTCACGTGAGCGGCGCGATGTTTCCGCGGGCTCTTCCATCGGTGCGCGCATTGCACACCGGAGCGCCCAAAGAAGGAGTGCATCCATGCTTCGCCACCTGCTCTTGCTACTAGGAGCCGGCTTCATCAGCGCCTCGGCCTGCAACAAGGTGCTGGTCCCCGCCGCGACCGCGACGACCCCCGAGATCAATCCCAGCGCCATCCCGTCGCCATCGGCGAGCGCCGTCCCCGAACCGCCAGCCACCGTCGAAGCCCGAGGCAGCGCTATCGTCGCCCACTTCAAGCTGAGGAACGAGGACATGACCGGCAATCCAGAACAGAAGACCTACGGTCCCTTCGACATCGTCTTCGTGCCCGGGCCCTACCCGAACGGTAGCTGGGGCGGTGGGGGCTACTGCCATGTCCGGACCCAGCACGGCGAGCTCTTTATGACCGGCACCCCAAACGATGCGATGCCCGCTCGTGGCGTGCCAGAGTACGGCGGTCCTCAGGTCATGGACCTCACCGGCGATGGGCACCCGGAGCTGGTACTCGTCAATTGGAGACCCGCGTACGGCGCCTGCGGGGTCGTCGACTTCCACGTTCTCTCCGACCTCCCGACCGGTCTCGTCGAGCTCCGGGTGCGCGTGTCCGGGGGCGTCGAGAGCGTCCCGGGTGGAGCATGGGATTCGATCGGTCTCGTGCCCCCAAACCCCAACGACCTCGACGACGGCGAGCACTACGTCCTGGGCGGGACCACCTGCGTCTGCAGCGACAAGGACTTATCTTGCACCACCGGTCTCAACCACCCCCGGCAGGAGCACGTGCGCATGAAGTGGAACGGCCGAGTGTTCATTGAAGCGTCCCGCGTCCGAGAGGTGCAGCAATGAGGGTCCTCGTCCCTTTGCGTCGCAGAGTCCCCGTTCTGCTTGCTTTGCTGACGTTGCTCGTGGCTGTCGCGTCCAGCTGCGGAGCCACGCCGGTACGTCCAGCTCCCGTCCCGTTGGCTTCTGCCTCGGCGTCCGTCCCGATAGAGCCCGTTCGATGTGACCAGGCGCGTCCCTTCCGCGCTCGCGTCGCCGGGCTTCTGGTGCAGGGGAAGTTGCATCGCACGCTGCGGGTGATCGCCCGTGCCAACGAGCTGTGTCCCACAGAAGCCCCCTCCACTTGGGCCGCGGAGGTGGAAACCCTGGCTGAAATAGGACGCTACGGTGATGCCCGGGCCCTTGCCTCTCGCATTGGAGAGAACGATGCGGCCCGAGAGGCGGTCAAGCGTGCTCTGGCCGTCGTCGAGCAGCGAGACAAGCCGAATGCCGGTCCGGCCAAAGAGCAGATGCAACGGGTGTGGAACAAGGCAGTCGCTGCGGAGGCCGCCGGGGACATGACGTCGACGAAGGCGCTGTTTCTGGAGGCTTGGGGGCTTTGGAGACCCAATGGGCAAGCGCTCGTGGGAGCCGGGGATGCTGCGAAGAAGCTGGGACAAGGGGCGGAGGCGCAGCGCCTGTACGACCGCGCGATGACGGAGTTGGAGCTGGCTACGGGGAAGAAACTGGAGCTCGATGTGCCCAATGGACCGGGGGACAACGTGAGCAGCTTGGCCTGGATAGGCAACAGGATAGCGATAGCCCATGGCGAACAGGTGTCCATCTACCGTACGGGGACCTGGCAGGAGCAGGTTCGACTACTGCAAACCGGCTATGTTGCGTCCGTGGCGTTCTCCCGCGACGGTCTCACCCTCGCCACGGGCGCCCAGGACAAGAGCGTGAGGCTCTGGGACCTAACCACGGGTCAAGAGCTCCGCTCCTTCGAAGGGCATGGAAGCACGGTCGAGACCGTAGCGTTCTCCCCCGACGGGCGTACCCTCGCCTCGGGCTCCCATGACAGTACAGTGAAGCTCTGGGACCTAACCACTGGCAAAGAGCTTCGCTCCCTCGTAGGCCACGGCAGCCCGGTCAGTTCCGTGACGTTTTCTCCTGATGGTCGCACCCTCGCCTCCGGCTCCAACAATATCGTGAGGCTCTGGAACGTCAGCACAGGCCAACAGCTCCAAGAGCTCAATTACTCCAGCGAGATAACGTCCCTGGTGTTCTCCCCCGACGGGCGCAAGCTGGTCTCGGGCAGCAAAATCGGCTTCGTGACGCTCTGGGACGTAGCCACGGGCAAAGAGCTCCGCTCCCTGCCGGAGCACGCGCAGTTGGTGCCATCGAATGGGGGCGTGGACCTCTCCGTCGCAGGCCCCGATGGAGAAGCCATGTGGGTATCGTCCGTGGCGTTCTGCACCGATGGGCACACGGTCATTGCCGGAGGATCGATGGTGAACTTCTGGAACGTGGACACGGGTCGGGCACTGTCTTCCCTCGAGACCCGCGGCGTTCTTGCGCTGTCTCCCGATGGGCGCACCGTTGGCCTGGACATATGGCGCAGCGTCACCGGCGAGCAGCTCCGCCTCCTCGAGCCGCACAGTGAGAGCATTCTCCCCGTGGCGATTTCCACTGATGGCAACACGCTCGTCTCCGGCTCCCGGGACCATACCGTGAGGCTCTGGGACCTGGCTACTGGCCAACGGCTCCGAGCGTTCAAGAACACCTCGGGGGACAGGTCCGTGCAGTTTTCCCCCGACGGTCGCACCATCTTCTCCGTTTCCTACGACAACACGGCAAAGCTATGGGACCTGGCCACCGGACAGCAGCTCGGCTCCTTCAAGGGGGGCACCGATATGACCAGCGTGGCGTTCTCGTCAGACCGACGCACGCTTGCCGTCTCCCACGACCGCACTATCGGACTCTGGGAAGTCGCCACGGGGACCAAGCTTCGCTCTTTTGAAGGGCACATTGCTGGTGTCACGTCCGTGCGGTTCTCCCCCGATGGACGCACCCTCGTCTCAGGCTCCCGGGAGAAGTCGATCCTGCTCTGGGACGTTGCCACGGGCCAAGAGCTTCGTTCCTTCGATGGACACACTGAAGGGGTCACCTCCGTGGCCTTTTCTCCCGATGGCCGTCTCCTCGCATCAGGCTCCGACGACAAGACTGCGAGGCTTTGGGACGTCACCACAGGCAAGGAGCTCCGCTCCCTCGAGGGACACACCGGTAGGGTGGAAGTCGTAGCGTTTTCCCCTGATGGCAAGACCCTCGCATCCGGCAGCTCCTACGACGGGGCCATTCGTCTCTGGGACGTGATCTCTGGAAAGGAAAGCCGTGTTCTCCTGGGACACCCCCGATCGGTAGTCTTTTCCCCGAACGGGCAAAGCTTGGTCTCGGATGACAACGGCATGATGATCGTATGGCGTCTGTCCGACGGCGCCCGCCTTGCGACCCTTCGCGCGGTCAACCAAGAGCCCGCGGGATACGCCTTCACGTCCGAAGCACTCGACTTCATCGGGACAGCACACCGGGAGCTGCCGGTGTGCCGCTTTGGTCCCCTGTCCTTTCCCTTGGACCTATGTGAAGAACGCGTGCTAGCGCCAGGCCTGCTTGCACGTGTCTTCCAGGGCAAAGACGCGAAGCCGGAGCCGTAGGGACTTCCGTCGCATCCGTTAACGCTATCCGATTATGGAATGAGGAACAACATATGTGGTACATCAGTCGTACTGGCACGCAGGAAGGGCCCTTTCAGGAGAGTCAGCTCTTCGAGCTGATTCGCACGAGGGCATTGGTTGGGGCCTTCGTACGCGAGGAAAAAGCCGCCGAGTGGACGCTTATTCGCCAGCATCCGACCTTCGCGGCAGCGTGCGCCGAGGTCGAGGATCCCGGGCCGTCCGCCAACGGACCGGCACCTTTGCGTGCGTTGCCATACGACGCTGCGGTTCCCGTACCGCTGGTGCAAGTGGCGAAGCCCGGCTCATCACGTAGTCTCAAGAAGCTCGCCATCGCAGGAGCAGCCCTCGTGCTCGCAAGCGCGGTCGCGGTCGGAGGGATTCTCACCTACCGGCACCTAACAAAGGTTCCGCTGCTGCCTTTCGAGGCGAACCGCATTCCAAGTGCTGTGAAAGAAGTTGTTCGCTTATCGCGGGACAACATGGGGCTCATGGCGGGGATCGGTGAGGATGCGCTGCAGCGGGAGGCGCGGGAGGAGCATGTATGGGCGCTGCTTGGGGGTGCAAGTCTTTCTCGTCCGCTGCTTCAGAGCATTAGCAAAGAACTGAACGAGAGCGACCGGGAGTCCCTCGCTCGGGGATTTGGGCCAGATCTCACGCGCTCTCAACTCGCCCTTCGGTCCGGGCGGGAGATGTATCGCAAGTGGGGAAGTCCCACGAGCCCTTTGTTTTATCTGTACCTTGCTCAAGGTATGGCACTCGTCTTACCGATTTCCGACAGTGCCTTGCCCAGCGTGGATCCCCCCTTCGAGAGGCGCTCTTTCCGGGGCTTCGAGGGGGGATGTCTCCCGGAGATGAAGCGTGATGCGTCCGGCAAGGAAGTGGCGGACAAGTGCACCGACTCGTCGGGTGGTTTGGCTATGCTTCCAAACCAATGGTTATTGGGCAACGTCGGCCAGCTCGATGAGCTCCTGCGTAGCTACGACAAGCCCAGCGATGAGCCTTCCAGATTCGCGGAAGTCCTCATGGCGCTCGAACCGCACATGCAAGACTACAATGTGGTGAGTGCCTCTGCGGGGGTAGATGTCGACATCTGCAGGGGTACACTCGAGATGACGAAGGAAGCTTGTCCCGAAGGCCGGGCAAAGAAGCTCTCCGAGTTCCTGGCCTCGAGAATCCGAGGCAAGGCCTTAGGCTACGTCGTCACGACAGGCTCGCAGGGTCCTCGAACGCGTCAGGCTTTTGTTGCCAAAGACGAAGACAACGCCAAAGCCATTCAGACCGAATTGCAGGATTTTCGAAAGGAATGGAAGGCTCACCTCGACAATCAAACCGACGCCATCTGGAAAGCGCACCGCGAGAAAAACAAAGGCAAGAAAGACGAGGAACGGGAGTACTTGGAAGCGCAGATGGAGCTCACGTTGCGAGGCATTGCCAAAGCGAGAGTTAGCCGTTCCGGGGCGGTGGTGCTCTTTGATCGCGAACCCGAAGTCAAAGAGAGCGAGGCAAAAGCGATATCTCGGTATTGGCAGTCGCGCAAAGAGCGCTCAGACCTGGTCGCGCGAATCATTCGCACGATGGCTTCGGGGAGAGAACCAGAGACCGCCGATCTCAAGGCCCTCGGCGGAGACCCGCTACTCGCAGCGATCGAACGACTCAAGAACGCAGCAACCCCCAAGTGACATGGGGGTCCGCCGTCAACAGAAGATGTTGCGGCGTCGACATCATGCTTTCCTGATCTTCCATCGGACCTTCCGGCCCATCCGTCCCCACGATAGCCGAATCTAGAATAGCGCCACGGGAAAGAGGATGGCGCGACCAAGAAGCCTCCTGCCGTTCGATTAGGCCTCCTGCCGTTCGATTAGGCCTCCTGGTCGAGGAAGGAAGCCTAATTCCACTAGAATTAGGCCTCCTGGTCGCGGAATTAGGCCTCCTG
>CAITRH010000253.1 GCA_903894755.1 uncultured delta proteobacterium | reverse complement strand
GGACACCATGATGGACAGAGCGTACACACGTTTGAGGGAGCTGTCGGCCGATGAGAAAGCCCAGGCCGTGGCGCGGGATCGAGAACTCGCGATGGCGACCTATCGTATCGAGATGGGGACGGCCATCGAGATGGGCGAAAAGAGAGGCGAAAAGAGAGGCGAAAAGAGAGGCAAAAAGGAAGGCGAACGGACAGCCCTGGCCACGTATGTGCTCCGCGTGCTCCAGGCACGTGGGATCCCCGTGAACGACTTGGTACGCACGCAGATCCTCGCATGCCGCGACCTTCCGCTCCTCGACCGCTGGGTGGCGCTCGCCGCCTCCGTGACGCGGGCCGAAGAGCTCCTGGCCCCCTCCTGAAGAAGAAGACGCTACTTTTCGGCTCCGTCGCGCCCCTCGCGTCGATCGGCGGTCTTCTCCGCCGCCCGCAGTGGCGCAAAGAGAAGCGCGTCGGTGGCCACGTCGAGCTCCGCCATCTCGGCGTTGGCGACGAGGGCGTTGGCGACTCGGATCCACTGGTGACGGGCCTTGACGAGCGCCAAGCCTCCTCCCGGAGAGCCGGCCTGGAGACGCGACTTCTCCTCCTCGAGCTCGCCGAGGCGCTTCCCCATGGCGATCCACTCGTGCACGAACTGGGTGAGCGTATGCAAGCCGTCCTGGGGGCCGACGATGATGGCGTCGAGCCGTGCGCGTAGAGCGGGCGTGATGCGCGCCGAAAGGCGTTGTGCTTGGGCGGCCTCGATGCGGTACGGCTTCTCGGCTGTGGCGAGTCCATCGGGGAGCAACTCGTCGCGGAGCGTGAGCAGCTCGTCCCCCTCGTCTCCGAGGAGGCACGCGGAGATGGTGAGAAGATCGTGGATTCCCTTGACGATGTCGTCATGACGGGCATCCACCTGGCTCTCATCCTCGCGGATCTGAGCGAGGCGTGGGGTTTCTGTGGTTGGGTGGGTCGTGAACGCGAGGGCGTCGTGTGCGGTTTCGATGCGCACGACGAGGGGGGCGGTTTCTTCGTGGGAGCTCAAGGCGTGGCGTCCCTGGGGGCTGAGCCAACCCGCGGAAACCTGCACCATTTCTTCGCTCGAGAGTCGCTTTAGGGTCATGCCGTTCTCCTGCGTGGAAACGAAGCTTAGGCGCAGTTGGGCAGGGGAGGTCAAATTGGTTTGCGGTCCCCGTTGTGATCTTCCCCGGGCAAGGCCACTTTCATGGAGATGACTCCCTATCCTGTTTGTCCGCACTGCCACCGGAGCGCTCCGCTCGTTTACCGGGGCTTGATCCCGACGTGCACGGCCTGCGGTCGGAGGCGAAACCCGCTTGCCGCAAGGTCCGTGACGTTGGCTGGGGGCCCTTCGAAACTGGGAGGAGCGTTTGCGAAGGCTCTCGGCTGGCTGGTTCTTCTTTGTGGACTTTCCATCGCGCTCGGCGTGGGCCTGCTCGGCTCCCTTTATTCTCTTGGCCTGGCGCTGGCCCTTGGACTTCCCGTCGCCGCGGTGGCCTTGGGCATCGGAGTGTTTCTGGTGCGAGGTGGCACGAGCCTCACCGAATCGGGACATCGAGCGGAAAGCCTTACAAAAACGGATGCGATCTTCGCCCTAGCTGCAAGCCGTGGCGGCATGTTGTCGACCATGGACGTCGCCCAAGCGCTTGCGATGCGTGTCGAGGAAGCCGACGCGTTGCTTACCGATCTGGCCAAGAAGGACGCGGAACGTGTGGTGCTCGAAGTCAACGACTATGGCGGGCTCTACTACCGATTTCCGCCGCCTCCAGGGACCCCGATTGTCCGGTGGCCTGGCGAGCTCGAGTCGAACAAAGTGCCCGTGCAGCCGATGTCCGAAGAGGACCAAACCGCATCGAGTGGGTCGAAGGCACGCAAGTCCCACTGATCGCCCCACGATCTCCTCCCGCGGACCTCACCCCCACACGATTCAGAGCGTTCACATCGTCCCCCTCCCCATCGATGGGGAGGGGGAATTTGTAGGAGCGCGAAGTCGCTGGGGGGTGAGGTCCGGCGAGGCGGGTCTGCGGGGGAACTATTTGATGGGGAGTCCCTACGCCTCATCGCCGCGCTTCGAAGTGATGGACGCAGGGACCTGCAGCGGGAACGCATCGTCGAGGTAGGCATCTACGTCGAGCAGCCGCTGCGTCTGCCAAAGCACCTTCAGAAGGGTCCACGCTTGGACTGGACGAAGCTGCCGCAACCACTTCCACCAATGGGCTCTCGCATGGCGCGGACTGAGCACGTTACGCCGCCAACTCGCCACGAAAAGCTCGAAAAACCGATGCCTTCCAAGCCTTGGCTCGTAGAGCACGTGGTGCATGTCGAACTTCGCCCAGTCGCGTTCCAAGAGTCTTGCCTCGAGACGATCGTAAAGCGGGGTCCCTGGAAGCGGCGTGAGCACCGTGTAGCCCGCACGACGCAAGTCCAACCGATCGACCATCGCCCACATGGCTTCGAAGTCCTCTTGGCCCCAGTCGGGATCGATCACGAAGTTGCCCGTTACGCCAAATCGAAGGCTGCGAGCAAGGGCGACGCCCTCTTCGACACGAACGAGATCGAGGTCCTTGTCTAGCTCCTCGAGACGTGCAGGGGTGGCCGCCTCGAAGCCGAAAAAGATGTCGAAGTCGCGGCTCAATGGACGCCACGCTTCGAGCACGTCGGCACTGCGCGCGACTGTGTCGAGACGGCTCTGGACGAGGATCCACTCTTTGCGAACCCCTCGACGTCGAAGCTCGCGGGCAAGCTCCAGACTGCGCGCACGCGGGTAAAAAAAGAGATCGTCGACCACGAATAGGTTGGCGCCGACGCGTGCGAAGTCGTTGCAGACCGCATCGATGTTGCGAAGGCGATAGGTGCGAGCGGAGTGTTTCCAGACAGAGCAGAAGCTGCATCGAAACGGACATCCACGCGCCGTTTCGAGCGCCCACAAGGGGCTCTTATGCACGCACAGGTAGTGGTGTTGGTAGGGCGCAACCAGGTCGCGTGCGGGCAATGGGACCTCGTCGAGCGAGACTCTCGCGGCCTCGGGAGTGCTGCAGAAGTTGCCTGCGGGATCGCGCGAGACGAAGCCTTCGAGGGAGCTTGGACGTTCCCCTGCGGCGAGGGCATCGACGAGCAGAGGGACCGAGTGTTCGCCGTCGCCGAGTGCGATGGCGTCGACGGAGGCACGAAAGAGAGGCGTGGGATGGACTGCGGCGGCATGTCCACCGAGGAGCACGAAGATGCGCGGGTCGTGGGCCTTCACGGCGGCGGCTACGGCGAGTGTGGAGTCCGTGTCGACGGTGTGGATACAGGCGATGCCGACGACGGCAGGACGGGCGCGTTGCAGTGCGGATTTGAGGGAGGGGCCGAAGCGCAGGTCGACGAGGTCGACGTGATGGCCGTGGGCGCGGAGGGCGGCGGCGACGTACTCGAGGCCGAGGGGTTCGACGCGGAAGAAGGGGCCAAGGCCAAAGCGGTCGTTGGGGGAGACGGGGCGTACGAGGAGCACGCGCATGAGGGGGTACTAGGAGGGGCCGTCAGCGCGACTTCGAGGGGCGGGTGGTGGAGGTCTTCTTAGTTTTCTTGAGCAGGCGTTTGGGCTTGCTGGGGGGGCTGTCGGACGTTCTAGAGCGCGCGACTTTGGACTTCTTGGGGGCGGCCTTGCTGGTCAGCTTTTTGGGCGCGGCTTTTTTGGAAGCGGCGGACTTGACGGCGGTTTTTTTCCGGCTGTGGGCCTTGCTGGCGGCAGCTTTGACAGTTTTTTTCGCAGCGGTCTTTTTTGCAGCGGGTTTGGCCGCGGGCTTCTGGGCCTTTTTTGCGGCGGAGCGGAAGACCTTTTCTGGTTTCTTTGCGGCTCGCTTGGCGGGCTTCGGGACCATGCGCCTGGTTGGAGCCTCGTCGTCGTCGTCGGTTAGCCGTGAAGCTTCTGGGACGGCGACATGGGTGGAACGAGGGACGGACTCCCGCTGGGAGGCGCGTTTGTCGAGGGTCGCGCGGACCTTGTCGTAGAAGTCGGCGGGGTCGAAGGGTTTGTCGATGAACTCGTCGGCACCGAAGAGGGGGCTGGTGGTTTCGTTGAGGACCTCGCCGATACCGGTGAGCATGACGACACCGGTGTGACGGAGGCCGGCGTTTTCTCGGATTTTCCGGCAGACATCCCACCCGCTGAGGCCGGGCATCATGACATCGAGGATCACGACGTCAGGGAGCCGCTCTTGGGCGATGCGCCAAGCTTCTTCACCGTCCTCGGCCACGAGGATGTCGACGGTGAGGTCAGGGAAGCATTTGAGGTGTTCGGCGACGAGCTCCCGCATATCGGGATCGTCTTCTGCGACGAGGATGAGAGGGGGGGCGAACGAAGAGCCCATGACGGGATGATCGGGGGTAGGTGTCTGACCGTCAAGCCTTCTCGCGCGGGCAGGAGTTTCGTCAGGGTTCGTCGGGGAACTGGGTCGCCACGAGGGCGGTAGATTCGACGAGTTGGCGGGACGAGTTGACGTACTTGACCATGGTGGGCATGTGACCTTTGGTCAATTTGAGCTTGTTTTGCATCATGGCCTTGATGGGGTCGAGCTCGCGTTTCATGACCTGTTTCCAACGGGCGTAGGTAGCGACGATGACAAACGCGGCGTTATTGGCTTCTGACGCAGAGATGAGGCGGCATTCGCGGCACTGACCTTGGTGGACATCGAGCCACATGGCCATGTCTTCGGGGATACCTACGGTGGGGTCGGCTTGGACGACCATGGCGACGACACCGTGGGTCCAGTCTTTGCCGGCGATGCGGTAGGCGGGGTTGGTGTTGATGGCTTCCTGATAGGCAGCACACCACTCGGCGGATGGGAAGCGATGGTTCATGGGGTTCCTTGGTCGGAAAGGGGACCGTTGGGAGGCGGGGAGGGACATTAGCGGTGAAGGGCGACTGCTGTCCAAATCTGGCAAGCAGGTGGGCAGGTGGGGCTTGTCCCCCGTCGGGTCAGGAGAGCGACGGGGGGGCAGACTGGATGTGTTGCGTTTGCGACGCCTCGACGGTCCACCGTTGGGGTGGACTGTCTTTGGCAGCGTCTGCGGTCACTCCGGCTGCATGGTGGCGGCCAGGTCGAAGGCAGCCTGGTAGCCCTGTTCGGCTCGAATCTTCTTGACTTGGTTTTTTTGGAGCGCGTTGAGGCTTGCGAGCACGTTCATGTACCTGGCCTGCAACACGCGTTGCTCGCGAATGGCCTCGGGGGTGTAGCGCGCCTCACTAGTCGATGATGCAGCACGGGGGGCCGACGGGGCCGACGGGGCGGCTCCTGGCACTGGTGCCGAAGCCACAGAGGGAGCCGCAGCGGAAGTCGCGCCAAGGGACATCTCCGGTGCTGAGCTTTGCACCGGGCGTCGCACCGCTGCTGGTTTTGGTTGGGGCGCTAGACCTTGGCCTGCCGGTCCCCCGAGCATGGCGAGTGGCGCCAGCGTTGACTTGATCTCCTGCAGTCCTGCCACGAGCTGATCGATCATCACGAATACATTTTGAGCCATGGGATGTTTCCTCCGCAACGCAGAGAATACTCCAATTGGACAGATGTCGAGCATTATCTGTCGGACCTGTGCTTTTTTCTTTGTGCGAGCTTCAAGGGGGGGGCTGGCATGTACACGGTAGCCGCTGGCGGAGGCCAAAACCGTGGACTTTCCTGCTACGGCAAGGTCGAACGCAGCCCGGCAAGCTCGTACAACGAGCCAAGCACCGTCTCGGCCCCCGCCTCGCGAAGCTTCGCCTCCGAGTGGAATCCGCCCAAGACAGCCAGCGTGCGCACCCCCGCTGCGAGGCCCGCTCCGACATCTTGGACCCCGTCGCCCACGTACCAGAGCTCGCTTGGCAACACGCCCAGCGCTCGGACGGTCCTGAGCAGCGGCTCCGGATCGGGCTTCAGTGGCCCATCCCCACCGCAATATACGAACGCAAAAAGCTTCCCAACCCCCAGCGCCTCTAGGATCGCCATCGTCACCCGCCGCGACTTGTTCGTCACAAGGGCCAAAGGCAGATCTCCAAAGGCGTCAAGTGTCTCCAACGCCCCTGGCATCCAGCTCGAAAACGCCACGGGGTGCGACGCATAGTAGGCAAGGAACTCCTCGACCACCTGATCGAGCTCCTTGGCCTCCTTGGGCAACCCAAACGCCAGCCCAAGGAGCGTGCGAACCCCATCGCCAACAAAGCCCGCCACCGTCACCTCAGGAAGCGTCGGCTGCCCAAAGTGAGCTAGCGCGTGATTGCAAGCCGCCGCGATGTCGCCACGAGAGTCGAGCAGCGTGCCGTCCAGATCGAACCCAATGGCGCGTAGCATCAGCCGAGCAGGTCCAGGGCCTGGGGCATGGGACGGGCAATGCAGGTGAAAATCGGGGTGTCTCTCACGGTGAAACGACTTGACTCTGTCTCGCGCAGCTCTTGAACCAGGTCCACGAAGTCGCCTGGATGGTTCGTCTCGAAAGCCACTAGGAAGTCCTGGTCGTCGATCCCAAACGAGTAGGTCGTATTGAGCTTCACTCGGCTGTAACGAGTCCCTACGAAGATGTGCTCGTCCATGATGCCCTGCCGCGCATGCTGGGTCATCAGATACCACTCGCGGGTTTTGACAAAAGGATAGACAAAAATGTAGCGCGCCCTCCCAGGCACGATGCGCAGACGTGCCCCCTCGTGCTCCGGGTGAAGCTTGTCGGCATACTGACTCTGCTTCGTCATCCCAAGCAGGTTGTGGCTCGGTGCAAGCCAGCCCCCAATGCCCGTTCGAAGTAGCTCCGCTGTCATGTCCTGGATCGCGTCAAGCTCGGTGGATATGCGCCAGAGCATCAGATCAGCATCGGCGCGGATCCCAACGGTCGAATAGCTTCTGCAAATCACCGTCCCCGCCTTGGCATGACGATCGTACACGTCAGCAAATTCTGCTTTGTGCCGCGCACGCTGGTCCAAAGGAAGGCGCCTCCAGGCAGGATCCACCTTGAAGAACCCAAAGGAAACGAACTGACGTACAGGAGCGTCGAGATCGCGCTCCGGCGTCGGAAACGCTCCGCCCTGCCCTGGAGCATGCTGAGTTGTCGTTGTCCCCGACGCCTCCGCGGCCTCCCGTGCTGCCCGTGCCTCCTGCATCGTGGCTTCCGTCACCACCCCAACTCCCTTGGTCAACGCATACGCCTCAACACCGCGCACCGCCGCCTTGCGCACCACAAAAGGAACGCGCCGCAGCGCAGTCAACGCGTCCTCGCTCCACTCGAGCGTCAGGGGCGGCAAAGCATCCGATAGGTCACTCATGGGAGGCGACGCTAGCAGAACGCAACCCAAAAGCGCCAAGACGCAACAACGTTCCATCGATGGGGAGGGGGAATGTGTAGGAGCGCGAAATCGCGGGCAGGTGAGGGCTCCGCAATCCGGTGCGGTCGATTCGCGCGGAGCTGCCTTGGCGTTGACCGACAAGGTCGCTCCGGACACTGGAACCAGACGAGTAGGTCACCGACGGGGCCCCTTCGAGGGCCAGAGGAGCCACGGTGCCTAAGCCACAAGGCGACTCCGAGAGACCGGTAAGGCTTGGTCGTTCAGCGACAAGGCAACTCCGAGGGCTCGGATGCCACGTAGGCGTGGACGACAAGTCAACTCCAGGAACTGAAACGGCACGGTCGTTCAGCAACGAGGCGACTTCTGGGGCCCGGAGTTGCCTCGTCGCTCAAAGGCAAGGCCACTTCCGGCGAACGGTGGGGCGCGGTCGTTCAGCGACAAGACGAGTGCAACGACGTGGAGTGGGCTGGTCGGGGGGCGACAAGGCGACTCCGTCGGACCGAGCCCCGCGCGTTGGTAGGTTTGGTCTAGAAGAAGAGTTGGCCCTGTGCGGTGACGGTGAAATCACGCCGCGTGCTGTTTGTCCCGTCCGCGTTCGGTGTCGTCGTAGCTGCCCACGCCGCCTCGGCTTTGACATTGGTGAAGTGCTTGCGCAGCCAAAAGTTCAGCCCCCCGCGCAGCCCTAGGTAGTCAAGTTTCCCCTCCTGCGCCTGAAACCACTCGACCGACGCGATGGGCTCGAGCCAGCGATGGCGAAACCCTGCCTCGGCAAACATCCCGTTGCCCGTGTTGGGCGAGCCCGCCCCCTGCGACACATGGAGAAAACTGACCTCACTCACGATCTCATTGTCCGCGTCGAACGGATGCTCGAGAAACACGTCCCCAGTGAACGCTGCATAGTCGGAGGGGACGCCGCTCGGAGGACGCACCCCATGGTGCTGATAGTCTGCCCCCACGCCCACGCTCAGAAGAGTTGTTTCGGAAAAGTAGATCCCGGAAAAAAAAGCACGGTCTTCAGCACCGAGAATGTTCAGACGCAGCTGGCCGGCTACCCGCGGCAGTCCGCTCTCGTTAAGAGAGCCCGCGTTGGGAAGGACGTTGCCTTGCGAGTCCTTGGGCAAGGCTGGCCCTCGAGTCCCCTCGAACGCGCCCAAGCGATAGTGAATGAGGTCGTCAAACAGGAGCCCTCGAATCAGTAGCCCCGAATCCCGAAGGGCTCGTCCCGCTGTCGAGGGCATCTTGAGGACGTTGGTGTGCAGATCGATGGAGTGAAGCCCAATGGCTCCGGTCAGCACGTGATGGGAAAGCGGCACCAACAAGAAGCCAGCGTCGAGCGTGAGCTCTCGCGCCGCCTTGAAGCTCACCACCGCGTCCTGCAAAATGGGTGCATCCGACCAGTTGCCGTTTTTCCCCCAGTTCGGCTGATCGGTTTCGAAGAAGAAGGAAATGCTCTTGGTCGCTTTGCCTGACACGATCAAACGAGCGCGACGCAAGAAGAAGTCTGTTGACACGCCCCCATCCGGCGCCCCCCCCTTGGTCAGCTGCACCTGCGGCTGAAGAAGGAGGCCGATGTCCAGAGCGATCCCTTTGTCCTTGTTTTCGAGCACATTGATCGCCTGCGCACGCTCGGAAACAAGTGCCAGCGTTGCTGCGAAACAAACCCCTAATGCCGTGGTCTTCATGGAGCCTCTCAACCGTGTGCGATGCACGGCGACGCTACTTTAGGCAGAGTAGGTCGTGGTACGCCAACATCTGCCGGCACGCGTCTGGTTCGCAATCGACGCCCCCCTCACCTGCAACCCTCGGCGAGGACCCGCGGACCTCACCCCCACACGATTCGGAGCGTTCACATCGTCCCCCTCCCCATCGATGGGGAGGGGGAATTTGTAGGCCCTACGTGGTCGCGTCCATCCCGTGAGACCCTAAACGATATCGCACGGTTGCAATGCTGCTGACGCTGACGCTGACGCTGACGCTGACGCT
>CAITRH010000252.1 GCA_903894755.1 uncultured delta proteobacterium | reverse complement strand
GTTGGCTTCCACACCCCGGGGACCGACTTTTTGCGGCATTTGATAACGCGGCTCCCTTCTTCAGAACCGGTCCTCAAAACTGCACTCCCGGAGACGGCGTCCTTACTTCACGCCACGCCTCCGTTCGCTCCCGCCGCGAACCCAAACCCGTCGGACCGTCAAAAACCCAGTCCGACGAGCCTGCCCTCACCCGTCCTGTCCCGATGGGCAGCCCGAGAATCGACATCGCGAGATCAGACCGCTAGCAGGAGAGGTCTCGCGAATCAGACTCACCAAACGCACATCGAGTGCCATGTCCTCCCCCCCTGGAACATTCAGGTTTTTCCCTATCGGCCCTGTCCGGGACAAAGAATGCCCTGTCCCGGACAGGCACCTCTGGGGAGCGCTGAGTCCGGTCCTCTTGGTGAACCCATGCTGCGACGCGCTCCTGTGCGCTATCGAAGGGGAATGCGTCGACTCATCCCGATTGTGCTTTTGGTGGCGTGTGGTCCGTCCGAGCCTCCTCACGCCCCTACGCCCGCCGTTGCCACACCTTCGGTCGTCGGGCCCAACGTGTCCCCGCCCGACTCCGGCCTCGATGCCGCTTTGGAAACGGGACTGCTCGAGGATCCGGAGCAGGCATGCAACGCAGGGGTCGCGTCCGACTGCACCCGCGTGGGCCGTGCGCTTTTCAAGCCGCGCGTGCCAGGACGGGACCCTGCGCGTGCGGTCGTGTTTTTTCAGCGTGGTTGCGACGGAGGGGACTTGGCCGGATGTTCGGACCTCGGCGTGGCGCTCGAGTGGGGCGACGGCATCGCAATTGATGTAGGACGTTCACGAACGCTATATGAGAAGGCTTGCGACGGTGGCTATGCGCACGGATGCACCAACCTTGCAACGCTGTATGAGCGGGGACGAGGTGTGAGCAAGGATGACCGTCGGGCTGCCGCACTTCACGAACGCGGATGCAATGGGGGGGATGCCGCTGGATGTGCAGGGCTCGCGTTTGTCCTTCAACATGCCCGTGCCCCTTTGCGCGACCGCAAACGAGCGCTCGTCCTTTTCGACAAGGCGTGCAACGACGGCAGTGCGAGGGGATGCAACGGACTGGGCGACATGGTCGAATACGGCGAGGAGACCAAACGTGACCTGGTTCGTGCGCGCAGCCTCTACGAGCGTGCCTGCGAAGGGGGCCATCCGCGCGGATGCACCAACCTCGGCCTAATGTACGAACAGGCCAAAGGGACCCCTAAGGACCTTCCTCGCGCGCTCCAGTACTACCGACGGGCATGTGACGCACATGACGAGCTCGCGTGCAAACACCTTTCCCGGGCGCAAAAAGGGACCCGTCACCCGAGACCTTGACTCCCTAGGAAATACGCCTCCCACCGTCCTACCAAGGGCGCCGGGATACGTATTTCCGTGGAAATCCCTAGCTCTTAGTTCTCGAACCCGACCACGTGCACCACAGTCGTGGTCCCCGACCCGCCTATGTTCAGCGTCGCTACCCGACGTGCCCCGGCAACCTGATAGTCGCCCGCTTGATCCGTCACCTGACGGTACGCGTCCAGTAACTGCCGTGCGCCCGTCGCACCCACCGGGTGTCCTGCGCCAATGAGCCCACCGCTCGGATTGATCGCGCACTTGCCGCCAATCTCGATGACTCCTTCTTCAACGGCTTTCCAGCTCTCACCAGGCTTGGTCAACCCAAAGTGGTCAATGGCCATGTACTCGGACGTCGTAAAACAATCGTGCGTCTCGATGGCCTGCACCTGCTCGACTCCCGATAGCCCCGAGCGCTCGAAAGCATCGAGGATCGCTCGCCTCGTGTGCGGCAGGATATACGGGTTGTCCTTGCTCTCGGCCACCTTCTCGACGAACTCCATGGGGGCCGTGCGATGCCCCCATCCGAGAATGCGCGGGATCTTGTCGAGCGTCGTCCCGATGCGCTCCGCGTACGTCTTTGCGTACTCTTCGGAGGCCAGGAAAATCGCCGCAGCGCCGTCGGTGACCTGCGAGCAGTCGGTCAGCTTGATGCGTCCGCCAATGTGCGCGTTGAAGGGACCCACCGAGCAGGCGTGGTCGTAGTTCATGAACCACGTGCGCGTCTGGGCGTTGTCATTGAGCTTGGCGTTGGCGTAGTTGATCGTGGAGATCCGTGCGAGGTGCTCGTCTTTGAGGCCGTAGCGCTTGTCGTATTCGTCGCCGAGCTTTCCGAACAGCTTGGGAAATGGAAACTCGACCCCCTTGGCTTCACGCTCGTACCAGGCCGCAGTGCCGAGGAAATCGCCGCCGCGCTTCGAATCGACCGTCTTCATCTGCTCGATGCCAAGAACCAGTGCGAGATCGTAACGGCCTGCTTCCAGGTCCGCTTCCGCAGCCATCGCGGCGAGGGAGCCCGATGCGCACGCGGCTTCGTGACGGGACGTGGGAATTCCACGCAGGGCCGGATCGGCCTCTAGGACAAAGGCTCCGAGGTGTCCCTGCATGCAATAGAGCTCGGCAGCGAAGTTGCCGACGTGTGCGATCTCGATTTCGCTCGGCTCGATGCGGGCTTCCGCGAACGCACCAAGGGTCGCTTCGCGCATGAGCGCGACGAGGTGTTTGCCTTCCTTGTTCCAGTTACGCGCAAAATCCGTTTGGTAGCCACCGAGGATATAAACGGGGCGCGCTGCTTTTCTCGTTGCCATCAGTTCACCTTACTTGCCAACAAAAAAACGACCGACGCTGGATGCGGGCAGGGCGTAAAGCCGCTCGCCTTCCTTGAGGTTGGCGACCACCGCCGGAACCTTCAGACCGAGCTTGTCCATCGCCGCAATGGTGGCTTTTTTGCCCCAAAGGTCGACGAGAACACTCGGAGGAGCCCAGTTGAAACCAAAGCCCATGATCTGATCCACGCCGAGAGGAGTCTGCACAACCTCGTCAGGTCCCACCCGGTTCAGACCGTAGCTGGCGTACCCGACGATCACGCGTCGGGCGAGCTCGGCTTCGGCCCCCTCCGCTTTCAGGAAAAGCTCCATCGCGTCCCGGTATCGACCCACCGAGTGCTGACGTTTGATCTCTTCGACCCACGCGAGCTTCTTCACGCTAGCCCCGGCCCCTTCCGAGTAGTTCAGCGTCTTGGGATCGACCACGCTCGTGTATTTGTTGTCGAGGCGGTCGGTCATGCGGCGATAAAACCCGCCTTCGGCCGGCGTCTTGTTCCCCATGTGCCCCTCATCCATGAGCTTCTCCATGTAGGTGGGGAGACGGAAGGTCTCATGGGCCTCGTCGTTGGTGTTGGCATAGACGTTTTCCACGATCGCGTGGTGCACGTCCCAGCCCACTAGATCGACCGTAGCCAAGGGGGCCAGGGCGCGTCCCGTGTACGGTCCGACGAGGTAGTCGATCAGCTGGACCCCGTGGTGCTCGGCTAGGATCGCACACTCGTTGAGAACCTTGAAACCCACGCGGTTGCCCGCAAAGGCCGGCATGTCGCGGCATTCGATGACAACGCGTCCCAGCTTCTTCTTAAGGAACCTCACCACCGCACCGAGCATCTCGCGGTCGGTGTCTGGGCCCGCAATGACTTCCGTGCCCACGATAACGTGCGGCGGATTGAACAGATGAAGCCCGAGGAAGTTCCTTCGGAAATCATCGCTACGTCCCTTCACCATCTCGGCGATCGACAAGCCCGAGGAGACCGTGGCCACCACCGAGCCTTTCCGACGCACCTTATCGATGTGCTCCAAAATGGGCGCCTTGATGGCCATGTCTTCCGAGACGCACTCGAAGACAATGTCTGCGCCCGAGACTTCTTGGTCGAAGTCGTGATCATAGGTTCCGCAACGAACACGACGTCCGAGTACGTCGGCCCGGAGCGCTTCTTTGATACGGCCAAGGCCCTGGTGAGCCTTGTCGTAACTTCGTGCGAGCATAATAACGTCGTAGCCGTTGGCTGCAAAAAGCCCCCCCGCTCCGGACCCCATGGTCCCGTTTGCACCCAGTACGACGACCTTCCTCAATTCCTGCATGGTGGTTCACCTTTCGACCCGCGTTGCCTCCGCCGCCTGACATCGCCCTGTCGTCCTGGCGATGACCAAGCGCGCACAGAAGCGAGCGGACAGGTGCTGCTCTAGGGTTCGTTTCCGCCAGTGCAAGTGCAGGAGGCCGTTTGTATCTCGCGGTACCTCGCGGGTGTGGTCCAGGTACCTCGCGGGGGTGGTCCACCGGCCTGCCGAGCGGTGGGCGTGTCTTCAAACCGGCAAAAGGTCGCCAAAACATGAAGGCCGCTTTGTCCGGACTTCTTGAGTTTGAAGACACGCCCTAGCAGCTTGAGGCGGAAGTCCTTGGAGCTAACTAATAAACCAAGCCCAGCTTGAGAACCGCAACTTTCTCCTGTCGATCGAGCATGGGGTCACTCG
>CAITRH010000251.1 GCA_903894755.1 uncultured delta proteobacterium | reverse complement strand
GCCGACTTCGGAAGCGGCGGGGTCCGAGGCGAGGGCAAGTGCCCCTACGGCGTTGGCTCTCGCGTGCTGCCCACCGGAAGGAGAACAGTACATGCGATGGCCATCGCGGAGCGTGTAACGGCTTTCTTCAGGGAACGTCTCAACCTGCGCCCCTTCGGCAATCCATCGTCGGACCCGTTCAAGCTCCTCGGCCGTCAGCCCCGGTGCGCCCGGAGGCATCCCGTCCCCCAACACGAGCTCCCCCAAACGACTGCGCTCGTCGTCTGACAACGTCCCGCTTTCACGAGCCCCGAGGAGCAGCTTGTACATCAGCCAACTTGTCCCCGGACCGCCTGGATCGATAAGCGCCATGTCGACGCCAAACACCACGCCCGGCGCTGACGCACCTCCACCCATCGGTCCCGTGTTTGCCCCCGACGCAACCCGTCCCAAAGCCCCCAAGACACCCGCCGACGTAGCCAGCACAAGTCCCGCCGGCGTCGGGGCGCTCCCATGACACGTCCCGCAACGCGCTTGCAGAAGCGGAAGAACCTCGACGCAGAACACGACACGCGAAGGACGCACCGAACCCACCGGCTCGGTCACGCCAAAGCTCACCACCGTCGGATTCGCAAGTGGCGCACCGTCAAACGCTCGAAGCCCCGCGGAGCCCAACGTCACCGAGTACTCCTGCCCCGGGACAAGCCACGTGGCGCGGAGCGGGTCGGGACTCGACAGCGACACGGTCCTCAAAACCGGGTCGTAGATCACGACTGGCGACGGCAGCGTGTCAACGCCAGTCTGCCGAAGGGTCACCGACTGACGCGTGACGGTGACCGGAAGAAGCAAACGGTCGAAGGTAAAGTCGAGAGTCCCGTCGGCCGGCGCGGCCCGATCGGGGCCGACATTCGACGACACGAAGTGCACCGGGGGCGGCGACGGGACCGAGTCGTGCGGCTCGCCCTGGTCGCATCCCAGGGCCAGCGCCGCGACGGCGAACGTCAGCTTTCGGAGTAAAGCGAGAGCTGCTCGCGCACCACCTGCTCGCTCACCCCCGTCCGAATGTTGTCCTTCAGGCAATCGGCGAGCGTGATGAGAAGCTCGTCGACGCCCCGGTCCTCGACGACTTTCTTCAAAAGCTGCCGGGCCTCGCGGCTGTCGTCGCCGCGCAGCAGCTGCCGCACCATGTCGAGTGAGATTTCCCCCTGGAAATCCAGATACATGTTCTCCAAGAGGTATCGAACCAGCTCCTTCACGGAAGTTCTCCTTGCTGGGGGCCCGAGCGGTTACGACATGGCCCCGTTCGTTTCGAGCTTGCAGCCTATATCGTCTCGCCTTTCTCTGCCGCAAGCGCGAACTGCCCCTCTCCCCATATTGGCGCTTTATAGGCACCGACCGAGTACCTCGGCTCCCGGAGCGTGGCAGACAAAACATGGACGGGGGTTTCGACGCATCGCAGACGCACAGCTCGACGCAAACCCCGATGGATGCGGACTTCGCCCCGCGCCTATCCCCAGCGCGCCGTGGCAGACCACGCAGTCGCGCTCGATGTGGCACCCCACGCAGGCTTCGAGGTTGCGCGTCGCTTCCATCGCGTGATGCCCGGGCTTCCGAGGCGCGTCGCTCCAAATGGCCTTCGACGGGTGAAACCGTCCGCCCCCCCGTGCCGATGGAGGCCCCGTGCGGGTCACCCCCAAACGCTGATGGCACCCTAAACAAAAGGTCTGCTCCCGATGACAGCTTCCACATCGAGTCGCCATCGTTCGAGCCTCCACCGGATGCATCGACACGTAGTCGTTCGGATGCACCCGTCTCGGTCGAACCCGTCCATCGTGGCAGTCGGTGCAGAAGCGCTCGACATGGCAGTTGGCACAGAGCGCCGAGTCGAGTCCCGCAACAGCCTTGTGACGCTCGACAAAGTCGGCGGTGTGGGACGCGTCCCCGAGCCACCGCGGCGGATAAAGCACCCCCTCGCGATACACGGTCCGGATTCGTCCCCCCTCCTCGCCCACGTTCCGAAGATGGCAAGTCTCGCATGCGGAATGCGCGTCGCCTCGGGAAGCCGCGTCGGGTCTGCCATGGCACACCAGACAGCCGCGCATCCGAGGAAGCTGCTCGCGGGTCGCTAACCCCACCGCCGTCACGTCGCCGTGGCAGTGCGGACACGCGATGTTTCGAACGGCGTGCTTGCGGTGCGAAAACACCAGATTGCCCCGCGGAATGCGCACAGGACGCACCCGTCCTTGCTCGACTCCAACATGACAGAACGCGCATGCGCCAGAGACGACCCCGTCGTGCTTCGAGCCATGACAAGCGTCGCAGGTGGCACCGCGTGGAAGCATGGGAGCGTTGGCGGCGAGGCCTGCCCCTGGATGGCACGACGTACACGACAGACCCAACGGCGCGGTCGCGTGCTTCCGATGATCGAAGCGAAGCGGGAGCTGCTGCTCAGGAAAAATGACGCCGCTTGGTCCCGTGTCGTCGCTCCCTGGCGGAGCCTTGGTCACCGGTGGTGGGAGCGCGACGGCTTCACCCCACACACCCAGGCCGACAAGGACGGTGCACACCGCAAGCCCGGCTCTCACGGAAGCACCGCGACGGCGAGCCAAAACAGCAGCCGAAACCGATGCCCCACCAACCGGTTCATGTTGTGCTCCCACTCCGCCATCGCCTGCGAGCCTCTGGCAAAGCGGTACCCGATCCCCGCGACGTATCCCACGCTCGTCGCCGCTCGGTCTGGACGAAGCGAGTCCTCCCATCTCCAGAGCGACCCCCTCGCAGAAAACACGTAGCGCGTCTCGAGCACCCGCTCGGCAACGACATCGGTCCCAGCGCGAGTCCCAGCCCACCCGGTGCTCCCGCTGCCGCGTACCCCCACCGACGCATCGCCGCGACGGTACCGGACCGACAGATCCCCGCCGCCATCCCAGGTGTCTTCACCAAACAGACGGCCAAAGACCCTCGAGGCAAAGGAGACGCGATCGCTCGCGTCGAAGGACGCCCGCAGGCCGAGGTCGTGCCACGACTGGGTCATGAAGAAGTTCCAGATCGAGTCCGCGTCAAAGAAGGGGCGGTAGTACTCGTAGTCGAGACCTAGCGAGGCGCGGGTTGCCAAGAAGAGGTCGAGGCCTCCTTGGATAGAGGTGACCCGTGCGGCGTAGAGGTCGTAGTTGACACGAGTCTTGAGGGCGGCTTGGTCCGACGCGAGGACCTCGGCGCTGGCTCCGAAGCGTTCCTGGGAAATGCGGGCGGCGTCGTAGGTGGTTTTTCCTCCAGCAAACGGCGCGACTGTGGCGGGTCCGGTGTTGATGACGCGTCGGTAGCCCACACGAGCGTGGAGCCAAGACAGGCCGGTGGATTCGAGCGCAACCCCCATCGCAGGGGCGGGGCTCGACGGCTGAAACGATGGATAGAGCGCCGGGTCGAAGGCGGTGCGGTTGCCTCGCCAGACACCGTCGGCCTCGAACCGCGAAGACGACAGGGGGAGACCTCCACGGACTTCGAACCCCGCGTACGCCTCCGCGGCCACGAACACTGGGGACGTGATCCGTACGAGAGCGCCATCGAAGGACCACCAGCCGAGGCCATCGACGACGTACTGACGTCCCAGTTTGAAGCCGACCCAGCCTCGTAGAAAACGTCGTCCTTCGAGGTAGCCGTACAGGAGATCGACCCCGTCGTAGGAGAGTCCAGGGACCACGCTATTGCGTTGCGCGGGATCGAGCTCGTGAGCGTTTTGACCGTAGTCGGCGTCGTAACGGAGGCGGGCGTGAAACGACAGTTGCGGGTCGTGGGGGGTGGAGGGGACTCCCGCGAGGTCTTGGAGCGAGAGGCCGAGGGTGGAGGTGACGCGCCGTCGGGTGAGCACGGTTTCGCCGGTGGGGCTTCGCAGGTCGTAGAACTGCGCCGAGGTCTCGCTGGTGACGACGGGGACTGGCGCGGGGACGTCTGCAGCGAAGGCGCGCGGGGGACCGGCCAAGAGCGCGACGAGGGGGACGGCGCGGGGGCATCGCACGTGGGACGTGGATACTACCCGGAGGGGTGAGGCAAGAGGAGCCTTGACCCTTTGTTGGCTTGGGTGGCACGCTCCCCTAGAGGCGTTTTTCTCCAATGACGGAATCGGCTCAGCGTTACCGGGTCGTCGAAAAGCTCGAGTCGGGGGGCATGGCGGAGGTTTTTCGGGCCGAAAGCGAGGGGCTTCAGGGCTTTCGCAAGCAGGTCGCGATCAAGAGGGTCCTGCCGCATCTCAGCTCGAAGAAGACGTTCATTCGGATGTTTCTCGATGAGGCGCGTCTGAGTGCGCATCTGTCGCATTCGAACTGCGTGCAGGTGTTCGACATCGGGGTGGGCGACAACGCGTATTTCATCGTCATGGAGTTTGTCGATGGCGGCAATCTCAAGGCTGTCATCGACTATCGAAAGAAGCGGACGAAGGATTTTCCTGTCGAGTCGGCGGTGTTCATCGCCCTCGAGATCTGCAAGGGGCTTGCGTACGCCCACGAGCTGACCGATCCGAACGGCACGCCGCTACGCATCGTGCACCGCGACATCTCGCCTCCCAACGTGCTGATCACGAAGTTTGGGGAGGTCAAGATCGTGGATTTCGGACTGGCGAAAGCCAACTCGCAGCTTGAGAGGTCCGAGCCGGGGATCATCAAGGGGAAGTTCGCCTACCTGTCGCCCGAGGCGGCGATGGGAAAAGAGGTGGATGCCCGCACGGATGTCTTCGCGGTGGGCATCATGTTGTGGGAGCTGTTGGCCGGCGACCGGTTGTTTTTGGGCGATACGGATTTCGAGACGGTCAAACGTGTGCAAGCCGCCAAGGTGCCGCCGATCTCTCAGATCAACTCGAAGGTTCCAGTGGAGCTCGAACGGATTCTCATGAAGGCGCTAGCTCGCGAGGTCCACGAGCGTTACGGGACCGCACGCGAGCTTGGTTTGGACCTCTCGCGGTTCATGTTCCGCTACGGAGTACCGGTCAGCACCTTCGACATCGCAAGACTCGTCCAGGGGGCGATGCGGGAGCGTCAGCGATCGCGTCCTCACCAATCGGCGCTCATCGACAAGCTGATCGAAGAGGCGCTTCTCGAGTTCACGTCGCTGACCGACAAGGAGGAGGGCGGGGGGGGAGCGAGTCCGATCTCGCTCGACGGCGACCGCATTGCGAGCGATGCGCCCGGGCCGGCTGATCCCGCGTCGCTTCCAATGGAGTTTGCCGCGTCGTGGGTTGACGAGCTTGCGCCCAAGGTTCCCGGCTCGACCCGTCCACGCGTCGCTCCTTCGATCGCGCCGGAGGTTTCCCCAGGCAATTTGTCGGCGCTCGAGGACGACGTAGAACCGGTTGCCTTGGGACCGGTTGCATCGTTGCGGCAACCGAGCCCTGCAACGAAGGCCGGCAAGTTCGGAAAACTTAGGGTAGCCGTCGCGATGATGGTGCTCGTGGCTGCGGCGGCCGCTGCGTGGTTCTCCCATTTGGGGCGGCCGTAAACCAAACCGCAGATTTGAACCGCCGCTTCCCGCACCCAGACCTCAACCCCCCTCTCCCTCGACATCCTCCTTGCCCATACGGGCAAGGACGATCGTCTTCGAGCGAGGGGG
>CAITRH010000250.1 GCA_903894755.1 uncultured delta proteobacterium | reverse complement strand
TCTTCAGAACCGGTCCTCAAAACTGCACTCCCGGAGACGGCGTCCTTACTGCGCGCCACGCCTCCGTTCGCTCCCGCCGCGAACCCAAACCCATCGAACCGTCAAAAACCTGGCCCGATGGGCCTGCCCTCACCCGTCCTCTCCCGATGGGCAGCCCGAGAATCAACATCGCGCAATCAAACCGCTAGCAGGAGAGATCGCGCGAATCAGGCGAACAGAGAGCACGTCGAGTGCCATGCCCTCCCCCTCAAAAACATTCTGTTTTTTCCAAGTCGAGACTGTCCGGGACACAGAATGCCCTGTTCTGGTCAGGCAGCACGCCCACCCGTCGGGGTGTTTAATCCGTAGGTGGTGAGCGCGCTCATGGACGTCTGCTCTGAAACTCCGTCGCCACCCAAGCCGCCCTGGCCGGAGACCTCACCCGCGATTTCGCGCTCCTTCCTACAAATTCCCGGCGAGTCAGACAGCCCAGGGTAACCCTGGGGGTAGGTGGAGTGTGATCGCACTCCTTCGCCGCTATAGTCGCCCGCCATGAGGCCGATGCTCGGTGCGCTGCTTTTCCTCGTGTCCTGCGGTGGCCCAGCTTCCCCTCGTCCGCCGTCCCATCCATCTACGCGCATCATCAAAGATCACCCTCCGCTCGCCCTCGTGGAACGCGACGGCGACCCTCGCGGAGCTGTCGCCCTCGCCGTCGTCACTACCGGCGTTGCCGACGAACGAGGGGCCGAAGTTCCCGTGGCTCTCGCCGGCCTCATCGAGACGCGCCTCGCGGCTCGTGGCCTCGCGGACATCACCGTGGTGCCGTCCTGGGATGGCTACCGCGTCCGCGCACTCGTCCGAACCGAGGCCGACGTGTCGCGTACGCTCGACGCACTCCGTGAAACCCTGTTGACCCCCGTCGATACCACCGCAGGGGCCGCTAAGAAACTCGAGGCGCTGACGCATCGTCCCCTCCTCGCCCCGGCGCTCCTAGACGCCGCCCGGTGCACCGGGGATCCTTTCGGTCGCCCCGGCGCTTTCCACCCGCCCACCGTCGCCGAGCTCGAAGGATGGCGTCGTCAAGCCCATGGACTCGGACGGGTAGCATTTGCCGCCGTCGGAACCGTTCCGCTCACCGACGCGGCAGCTTCGTCCCTCGCGAAGAGCCCCGTGTGGCCCAGCGCAACGCTGCCCGCATCCATTCCATGGCCCAGTGCCGACGCGCAGGCCGGGATCTACGACGCCACCGGACTCATTGCCTCGGGTTCGGCCCGAGTGACCCTCTTGGCCTACACGCCCGAGCCCTCCCTGGCGCTTCTTGCGGCAGCCGGCGTGGGAAGCGAACGCGGCGCCCTTGCGCTTCGTTTGGGCGCCCTCGATGGCCCCGCCAAACTCCGCAGCGTCACAGCCGGCGTTCATCCAGGAGGCGGTTGCCTGGCCGTGGTGTTCGACATGGCCGCACGAGACCTCGCAGGAGATCCCTCAGGACGCCTTGCTACCGCCGCCGCTCTGGCGCGCCAAGAGCTGGCCGTGGAGCTTGGAGAGCTCGCCTCCGACGCGGCCGCCGCACAGGCGCTGCTCCTTCGAGCGTCCGATCCTCGCGAGGCCGCTGAACGTGCCGCATGGTGGACCCTTGCGTCGGAGCGAAGCGAGAAGACCGAACGGCGGTTTTCCTTGGCCATTGGGCTTTCGACACGGGGCTCGCAGACTCCTACGGCTATCCAGAGCGACCTGCATCGGGCCATCGTGGGATGGCACGCGCCCGTCGTGCAAGGACGCACCCGGGTCGAACGGGGACAGGGGGACCTGTGGCTCCTGTTGGCGTCTCCATGTGGCACGTCGGGCGAGGTCGACACGGACGCGGGGGTGAGTGCAACGGTGGCCGTGGCAGCGTCCGACCAGGTGTACCGAAGCGGCATGGAGGCCGAACCCTGGGTGGCTTCGGATGGCGTAGGGGTGATGGTCCATGGCTCCGCTCGTCCTGGCGAAACGACGTTGGCGCACGCGCGTAGGCTTGCCGATGCTGTGGCACGTCCTTTTGCCGCCGAAGCGCTGGAGGCGTCTACCGTGGCTCGGGTCCACGCCGCGCTCTTCTCGAAAGCTGGCGAGGGGGAGGCGCGACTCTTGGTGGCGCTCGCCGCAGGGCTTGGACATGCCCCATGGCTGTCGCCTTTTGGAACCACCGAGGGGCTTGGACGGGTGTCCGATGGCTCGGTGCTTCTTCGAGCGTCGGCCCTTCGCGCCGGGCCGCTTCGAGTAGCGGTGTTGGCCAACGCCGACGGGGCCCAGGCCGACGCTGCGGTGCGTGCCGTGGACCGATGGGTCGCGCGCCGTCCCGGTGAAAACCGCGCGTGTGCGTTGCCGTCGGGGCCAACGAAGGTGCGTCCCGGGACCTATGCCTTTGACCTACCCGCGGGGGCGTCCTCGGAGGTGGCGCTGGCCATACCAGTCGAGCGGTCTGCGCGAAGCCTCGCCGAGGGGATGGCGACGGTGCTTGACGGGGGGTTGCTGGCGCGGGCGCTTGGGCCGCTCGTACGGAGCGCGAGTGCGCGGGTGGTCGGGGCGCCGCAAGCGCCTGCGTTGGTGGTGCGTTTTACGGCGTCGGACACATCGGTGGACCATGCCGTGGCACAAACGCGGGTGCTGTTCGAGCGTCTGCGCACGGGGGCGCTGACGGAGACGGAGGTCACGCTCGCCGTGCAGCGTCGCAACGAAGCGGACCTTCGGCGATCCCTCGATCCGCGCCAGCGTCTGGTGGCACTTTGGCGCGACGAAGCGACGGCGCCCGCATGGACGCTCGAAGCGTTGCGGGCGTTTTGCGCGGCGGCACTTCGCGAGGAAGCGCTGGTGATTGTCGCGGCCCGTCCCCCGCGCCTGTCCAAGGGAGGATAGACGGGCACTAACGGTCGTTCGGAAACGCCCCATCCAGGCCCCCCGCATCGTAACGCGGACACTCCGTCGCAAGCCCCGAGGGATTGTAAAGCCATATCGTCGAATCGGCTCCGTAGGAGTCGGGCGTGTGCGCCGAGGCACGATTGAACGTCAGCGCCACCATGAACTCGATCACGTGGCAAGCCGTCGGGTCCGGAACGTCGATGCTGAACGCCACCACGCGCACGCCCGCATCCATGCCCGCGGGATCCTCCTCGAACCCCGACAACACCGGGGCAGGACGGGACACCGGGTCGTAGTCGAGGAACACGTTCCACTCGAACGACGTGCTCGGATCGCCAACATCAACGGGCACCACGAACTGCGTCGGGAACTGACCGAGCACCTGCCCAAGCGGAGGAACCACCGAGCCGTGAAAAATCGTGGGACGTCGCCGAGGAGGGCGAGGAAGCTCGGCTGGAGGGTCGGCGATCACACACGACAGGCCCAACAAGAGAGCCGCGCCAATCCCCCAATGCCGCTTCATCCCATGCGCGCCCGAATGCTCAAATGAGACCGCGACGCCGACTCGAGAGGATGCCACCGGGCGTCCGCATACTCGGGACTCACCGCAAGACGCAAAAGGTCGGCAGCCACAGGAAGCCGCTTGCAGAGATCGCGTAACGCACGCCGTCCTCCCAGAATGTCGTGGGAAATATGGAGCTCGGTCAGGTACGCGCGCAGGGCGAAACCGAAGTCCCCGACCAGGAAAAACGCCACCCGCCTCGCGCTCTGGGCCGCCCGCTCGTAGTTCTCCTCGTGCGAGGGGAAAGGGGCCGCGAAGAGCTCCTTGAGACGTCGATCGATGCGCGCCGGCATCTGCCAAAACGACTGGGTCAGCCTCATCGTTTCCGGATCGATGCTGCTTCCGAGATCGGGTCCAAACGCATAAAGAAGCGCATTGCGTAGGGCCCGCCCCTCCTTTGGAGCCAACCCAAGCAGGAGCACGTTGTGCGGCAAGGTCGACGCAAGCCCCTTGCCCACGAGCCAACGCAGCTCGGAAGTCTCGTCTTTGGCATCCCCAGACAAAATCAGAACCGGTGGACGGGTCAGGCCAACCACCACGGACACCGCGCCGACGGTCCGCGCCACGTGCAGCTGCACCCTAGGAATATCGAGGAGGTGCAGCGCCGTGTCGTAGACCCGTCCCACCGCCGAATTGGCCCCCGTGACAAGGCGCTCGGTGGACGACAGCGCGTAGCTCGCCTCGTCGCGAGCAAAGAGTTGGGGCGCCGCCTCCCATAGAAGCGCCATGACCTCCGAGGCTGGATGCTCGTTCGGACGCGCCAAAAAAGCGAGGAGCCCAGGCTGCTCCGTCTGCGACGTAAGTGGTGGTGAAGGGACTGCGCCTGCCGCTGGATCAAAGACCCGCACCACATGGTCGATGGCGCGTGCATACACCGCGTTGTTGTCGGCTAGGGCCGCCCCTCGAAGCTGCTCGAGCCTCTCGAAATCCCCTGGAAGCGCCTCCACCTGCGCACGACGCACACGGACCAGATCCCCGCTCCGGTCCGAAACCTGCGAAAGCATCACCGCCAGCGTGTCGCCCGCTGCGATGTCCCCCCCCGCAAGCGCCGTCCACAACGCCTTCTGGCGCTCCGCCGACAGGGGAATCGATCGCGGAGGCTCGCTCCTTGCGCCCAGATCGAAACCCAACGCCGATGACGGTGGGATGGCCGGCATACTTATCCTCGAGGCGGGCTCGGGAGGCATAGCACTCGGCGGTATGAGGGACCCGAGAGTCCGAAGGAGCGTTTCGCCGTCGACATTCGAGGCCTTGGAAAGTTGGCCCGCGAGCTGTGCGAGCTCCCTCGACCGATCGTCATCGGTGGCAAGCACCGCCAACTGGCTAAGGAGTCCCTGGGCACGTGGGAATTTCCTTTCTGTGATGGCGAGTTGCACCATGCGTGTAAGGGCACCGAAGTGCAGCTCTGGGTCCTCGGCAGCGCGCTCGAGCAGCCTCATCGCCACGTCGTGGTGCGGAGAACGCAGCGCTACGTCGGCCCCCGCGAGCGCCACGTTGGCTGATCGGCGAAGGCCGAAAAGGGCCCCCTTGGATGCGAGCTCGTACTCACGGACAGCCTCGGTGAGTTGGCCTTTGGACGCGTACCGCTCGGCAAACCCGAGCGCAATGAGAGCGCTGTCAGGAGCTAACCTGCGCGCCATCGTAAGCTCACGAATTGCCGCCCCGGGCCCGTTCACTAGGTCGAGCGCCTCGGCGAGGAGAAAGGCCCGCAATGCGGCGTCTTCGGGCGTCAGAGCCCCTCGGATTTTGCCGAGCTCGTCGAGGGTCATCTTGGATGACTCCTGATCGCCCGCGCCACGAAGCCGATACTCGAGCCCACGCGCAAGCAACTGCACTGCCGCTCGGTCAGGGGTGGCGTCGGCGGCACGACGGGCCCGGTCGATGGCGAGCATGGTCTCTCCAAGTCGCGCCGCAGCCTGGGCGGCCTCGACGAGCAGGTCCGAACGCTCCGTGGCTTCAAACTCGACATGGTTCACGAGCCTTTCGATCGCCGTTCCAAGCTCCTGGGCGTCGCCAAGGACTCGGGCCACCTCGACATAGAGAACGAGCTCGTCACGGGCAGCACCGGGGCGGTCCGTAAGCCAACGAAGCGGACCGATGGCCGTGGCCCAGTCGCCCGCGAGATGCGAGGCTTTGGCGAAGTGCAGCTCGAGGTCGGCGCGGGTTGCCTCATCGGCTTCGAGCGCGGCGCCGCGACGCCAAAGGGGAGCGGCTCGAGCCCAGAGGTTCTGACGTTCGTAGAGCTCAGCAAGGTAGCGGAGCGCGCTGCTGCTGTCGGGACTGTTCGCGAGAAGCTTGGAAAGCTCGTCGCAAGCCTCCTGGATGCGTCCGAGCCGCTGCTCGAGGATAGCCGCGCGGCGTAGACGGATGGCTCGCAGAGCGTCCATGCTCTCGCCCCGACGTTCGAGGCGCGCTGCGCGTTGCTGGAGGTGGTCGGCAAGCTCGGCGAACCTTGACGAGGCCAAGAAGCGCGCTTCGACGGCTTGGTCGGCTTCGTCATCGTCGGGATTGGCCTCGAGGATCCGTTGCCAAGTCGCCTCGGCGGCTGGAAGGTCGGCGTGTCGCTCCTGGGCGCGAGCAAGGCGCTTGAGTGCATCGAGTCTGCCGTCGTCGCCAACCCGCGCGGCAATCTCTTGGAGGACTCGAATAAGCGTTTCGATGTCGCCAGCTTGCTCTGCGGCGCGTTCGACTTCGACCCAGCGCGGGAGCGATGTGGGGTCGAGGCGGGACGCTTCGAGGAGGGCGCGGACGCTCCCCGAAAGGTCGCCCCGGTAGGCGCGTCGTTCGGCCAGCTCGGTCCAGCGGGTGGCGCGGATGGAGGGGCGTAGATCGGGGCTGTTGGCCTCTTGTTGCGCTCGATTCTCGCTCTCGATCCCGCGCCCCGCGGCGTCGTAGGCTCGGGCAAGCTCGGCTTCGAGAGCGCGCTTCATCTCCCCTTCGGACAAGGCAACCGCACGCTCGAGAGCTGCAACCGCTTCGCGATAGGCAGCCGCCTGGGTGCGTTCACGTGCCCACGCCACGAGCACCTCGCAGCGTCGTGCCGAAGGAATTGCACGCGCCAGACGGGCTTCGAGGATTGGGTCCTGCAGAAGGGACGTGCCAAGCTCGGCGTCGCGTACGAGGGCCGCATCTTCTGGCGCCTTCTCGGCCGCGAGCACGTAAGCACGTACGGAGGCCCTGGTGTCTCCCCTGGTTTTGGCGATGGCTCCAAGGAGGCCGAGCGACGCCACGCCAAAGTTCGAATACGGGCTCTCTGCGGTCGTAAGGGAGCGTTCCACCATGGCAAGGGCGTGCTCGGCTAGGGCGAGACGAGGAGCCACGGGCAACAGATCGCGGTACTCGTCCACGTCTGCGTCGAGGCTGAAGGCGCGCTCGACGGCCGAAAGAGCGCCTTCTCGGTCCTCGAAGGAGTCAATGGCAAGGGACGCGAGACGGATGGCGATGCGCGCGCCTTCGGGTCCTGCTTCGAGTTTTTCGCCGAGGGCTCGGGTAGCGCGAGCCAAGCGGAGCTCGAGACCGTCTCTTTCGTCAGGGGCCAAGCGGAGCAGCACGTGGACCGCATCGCCCAGCAACGCAAGGGTGGTCCGATCGGGAGCAAGAAGGACAGCACGCAGAAGCACGTCCACACGTCGTCGAGCGCCATCTTCTCCGCTACCGGCGAGGGACGCGGCCTTGACGAGCCAAGCGGCTCGGGCGCGGGGAGCTTGAACCTTTTCTGCGACCTGTTCGACGGTGCGCATGGCCGACGCCGTATCGCCGGCATGTTCGGCGGCTCGAGCTAGCAGAAGGAGCCCCGAACCGTCCGATGGCACCGCAGCAAACGAAAGGGCGGCGTGTTTGAGGGCCAGCGCGTGGATGCCCCGTCGTTCGAAGTGACGGGCCGCGCGGAAATGCGCCGCGCGACGTCCGAAGCGCCCGAGGGCATGGTCGGCCACCCGTACGTAGAGTTCCTCGAGCGCTTCGTCTTGTCCGCACTGCGAGGCGGCTTGCTCGGCGATTTCGAGCGCATCGGCATACCCGGGATCGCGGGCGAGGGCACGTTGTGCGAGGGCGAGGGCCCGCGTCGGATCGCCCAGCGCCAAGGATGCCCGTGCGGCTTCTGCCGATAAGGCTGCAGTGGTCATCGGATCCCTTTCGTTTTCCATGAGTTTGGTGAGGGACTCGAAGGCAAAGTGAGCGTCGGCGAAGTGCACGAGGTCGACGCCGAGCGTTGCGTATCCGCGGATAGGGGCGGTGCGAGCGGCGCGAAGCCATGCAGCGAGGGCTCCTCCTCGGTCGTCGGCGAGGTCCCAACGTGCGGCGCCGAGGTCGCGCCATGCGGCGGCCGCTTGACGTCGTTTGCCCTTGCAGTCGAAGAGCTCGGCGTTGGCCTCCAGCCATGCCAGCTCGCCATCGGCTTCGAGGGCTCCGAGAGCTGGCGCTTTGAGTCTGGCGAGGCGTGCGTCGAGGTCCCGAATGATGTCCACGTCGACGTCGCGGCGAAGTCCTGGTCTGGAGCCAGTCGATTTGGCGAGCTCATGGACCACCCGCACGACGGCCCGGACTTCTCCCTCCGGGTCTCGCAGGTGGCGCCGTCGCTCGGCAAGGTCGAGGGTGACGGCCATGCGATCGGGCAACGCGGCACCGGAGGCGAGCCAGCGTTCGCTCACGAGGGCGGCAAAGCTGTCGTCTCCGCCCCGTGCAGCGAGAAGGGCTCCGCGAAGCGTCATGTCTTTTGGGCCGACGGCGTCGAGGATGGCACGGGCAAGGGAAGGGTCGCAGGGGGATGGAGCCGTGGCCTGAACGAGCTTTGTAAGCACGGCGAGCCTGTCGTCGCCAGCAAGGGGCAGAGAGAGGGACCACTCGATCGCCTCGGTCAGCGTTGCCGGCTCGTCGAGGGCGGCGAGGCACTGCAGCCAGTGCTGTTGCAGCTTCGGGTCCGAAGGGGACAGAGCGAGGGAGCGGTGGGCCCAACGAAAGGCGTCGCGGATCTCGCCTTGGGCTAAGAGGATTCGCGAAAGGGCAAAGCACCAGGCGCGTCGCGGGCCCACGGTTTCGATGGCATGGGTCAGGACTGGTAGGGCGGCGCTGTTTGGCGCTGCGGCAGCGCGATCGGCCCGAGTGATTTCCGAGTGCAAGGCGGCGTGCGCGGGGTGCTCGTTCTTGTGTTCGACGGGGGTGCGGAGACGCTGGACGATGTCTGCGGCGGCGTTTCTACCGCGTGCTGTGAGCGCTTCGGCGAGGGCCGTGGGGGCATCGCGACGGGTGGGGTCGAGGTCGAAGGCGGTCCAGAGGGCGTCGATCTCGCGCTCTGCGGCCCCTTGGGCGCGGGCACGTCGAGACGCTTCGATGAGACAGACGACGGCGGTTTCCTTAGGGATGGCGTCGTGGGCACAGCCTGCGAGCATGGCTCTAAGCTCACAAGGGGTGGGGTCGACTCCATCGAGACGTGCGGCTTCTTCGAACGCGGCGCTGGCAAAGATAGCGTTGCCGGCGTGGGCATGGAGCAGACCGACTCGAACGAGGAGAGACGCGGCCTTACGCGGTTCGAGGCGTTTGGCGACGGGGCGAAGAATGGCTGCGGCAGTGGTGCAATCTCCGAGACGCTCGCACCAAGTGGCGAGCTCCTGCCTAAGTTCGGGGTCGTCGCCAACCCGCAGTGAGGTCTGGGCAAATCGGACCGCATCGTCGAGGCAGCGGTCTCGGACGGCGAGCCATCGAGCGGCGGAGGCGGCGGCCGAGCGCAACGCATTGTCGTCGCGACGTTCTCTGGCTTCGTCGACGCGGGCACGCAGAAAGGCTTCTTCGGCGCGTGCTCCGGTCCGACGATGGAGCCTTGGAGGGGCCACGGAGGCGTGCCGAGGGGCCCATCCTTGCGACGGCGCCGGCGTAAGAGACCCATCGGTGGCACGAGGAGAGCGGGAGGAACTTGGCATCGCAGCCAAGATCGTAACGGAAGCCGTCCGAGGAGGGAAAGAAAGGGAGACACTTCCCTCACCTGGCCCCGCAGCCGTGAAGAGGGGAGAAGCGCTTACTTAGCTTGGGAGGAGCCTGCTTCTGAGATGCGTCGGACTCCGTGGAGTCCTGCGACCAGGATGATGTCGGCACGGTCGACGAAGAGACCGGTCTCGACCACTCCAGGGAGGGCTCGGAGGTCCATTTCGAGAACCGACGGCTCATGAATAGGGCCTGCGGCTAGGTCATAGATGAAGTTTCCCGAGTCGGTGCGCAAGGGGACGTCTCCGTGCATCCGCAGCGTCGGGGTGCCGTAGCGAGCGAGGTTGGCTTGGGTGGTCTTGTGGGCGAAGGGGAGCACCTCGATAGGCACGGGCCACTTCTCACCGATGCGGGCCGAGAGCTTCGACTCGTCGACCACGATGACGTTCTTTCTCGATGCGCCGTTGACGATTTTTTCGCGGGTGTGGGCTGCACCTCCCCCTTTGATGAGGTTCATCTCGCCGTCCACCTCGTCGGCGCCGTCCACGGTGACCTCGATTTCCCATGGTCCGTCGTCGTCGAGGAGCGGGATTCCCAGGGCTTCGGCCTGAGCGCGGCTCGCCTCCGAGGTTGCGACCGCTTGGTATTTGGCGCCTGCGCGAATACGCGCTGCCAGCGCCTCGATGAAGAACCGGGCCGTGCTCCCAGTGCCCAGACCGATGATGCCCTCGGCGGGAAGCTCTGCGAGCGCCGCCTCGGCTACTTTGCGTTTGTGCTCGTCCAGTTGAGTCATGACGTAGCGACTAGCCCAAAACGGACCTTGTGCCCATAGGTCTGTCGGCTCGCGCCTAAAAGTGTGGCGTGGCGACTTCGCCGCGAGTCAGCAAAGCGCACCGACCCTTCGCAACACAGGCCCCATAGAGGCGCGCGACTTCGGTCCGATGGGCCGACGGCTTGGAACTTTCGCCGACTGCTACGACGGAGGCGATGAGAGCGAACCCTGTCGGCTATGAGAATGCCAAGGTGACAGTCAATGTGTCGATTGACGACGTATTGGCGAAGAAGCAAAAGGAACATCGCAAGTAGCCAATACCGGCAAAGACGCTGTCGGACTCCCAAGCATCCAAGAGGCCGCCTGTCGAT
>CAITRH010000249.1 GCA_903894755.1 uncultured delta proteobacterium | reverse complement strand
GGAACATATCCTGAACGGTGGTTTTCTTCGAGGAGCTCGACATGCTCGACGCCATGCCACGATTTGGCCGTTGCGTCAGTACGGTTCGCGATCTGCCCCAAAAGGCGGCAAATCATCAACGCTCAAAAAGAGCCGCACCCGTATCGATTTCGAGCGGCTTTCGCCGGTGTTGTCCCTTGAGCACGGCAATTTCTTTGCGCAACTGCGCGTTTTCCTCACGCAGTTACTGCAATTCCGTCGTTTGGGCCTGGATGATGTTCAACAGCTGGACGATGCAGTGACGCACGCCGACCGGGAGCCCATCGAGCGGAATCGGCAATTGTAGCGGGGACGCAGGGACGCTATTCGGCGTGCAACAGTCGCGTGAGGTCCATTGTCTCAGTCCGCGTAGTCCTGCTTGGCCGCTTTCACGAGCTCTTTGGCCCAGGTCCGAATGGAGTCCTCGTCAGGCCCCTCAAGCATGATCCGAAGCTTCGGCTCCGTGCCGCTCCACCGAATCAGCACCCGCCCCTCGTCCCCAAGCGCCTCCTCGACCCGCGCCGTTTCGGACGCCAGCGTCGGTAGGTCGTCGAGCGCGCGACGCGACGGAAACGTCACGTTCTCCAACACCTGCGGCACCCGCTCCATCGCAAGACGCGCAAGCTCCGACAGCGGCTTCTTGGTCTTCATCATCAGTGCGATCACCTGCAGCGCCCCAATGAGACCGTCGCCCGTCGACGCGTGGTCGAGAAAAATCAGGTGTCCCGACTGCTCCCCCCCAAGGTTGTAGCCCCCTTGACGCATCGCCTCGACTACGTAGCGGTCGCCCACAGCCGTGCGAATAAGCTTCCCCCCCTTGGCCTTGAGCGCCCGCTCGAGACCAAGATTGCTCATCACCGTCGCCACCACCGTGTTCTTCGCAAGCTCGCCGTCCTGCATCATCCGCTGCGCACACATCGACATCACGACGTCGCCGTCCACCACTTGTCCTTTTTCATCGACAATGATCACGCGGTCTGCATCCCCGTCGAGCGCGATGCCGATCTGGGCGCCTTTCTTCACGACATCGGCCTGTACGTTGCCGGGATGAAGCGCGCCGCAGTCACGGTTGATGTTCACTCCGTTGGGCTTGACCCCGAGGGACGTCACCGTGGCGCCGAGCTCGTGGAACACCAAAGGTGCTACGCGGTAGGCCGCTCCGTTGGCCGCGTCGACCACCACGCGAATGCCATCGAGGAGCAGGCCCCGAGGGAACGTGTTCTTCACAAACGCCACGTAACGTCCGCGTGCGTCTTCGAGCTTCTCGGCGCGTCCGATGGTGCGGCCCGTGCGACGCTTTCCGAGCGCCCCCTCGGTGGTCATCAGCTGCTCGATCTCGAGCTCGGCTTCGTCGGGAAGCTTGAACCCGTCGCTTCCGAAGATCTTGATCCCGTTGTCGGCATACGGGTTGTGGCTCGCGCTGATCACGATGCCCGCGTCGGCACGCATGCTCACCGTGAGATGAGCCACGGCAGGTGTGGGGACCGGGCCGCATAGAATGACCCGTCCCCCCATCGAGGTGATGCCCGAGGCGATGGCGGTCTCGATCATGTAGCCCGATAGGCGGGTGTCTTTGCCGATGACCACCCGCGGCGAATGGGACTTGCCCCGTCCCGCCACGAACGTCACGGCGCGTCCGAGCTGCATGGAGACCTCGGGGGTCATCGGGGGCTCGTTGGCGACGCCGCGGATACCATCGGTGCCGAAAAGGTTTCGGATGTCCTGGGGGCTCGATTCGGTTGGTTTGGAGGTCTTTTTCACGTGGGTTGTCGCTCAGTCGCGGAAGTTGACGAATTGAAGCTCGAGGCCTAGCTCGAGTTTGCGCACGAGGGCGATGACGAGCTGGAGGTCATCTCTGTTTTTCCCCTGGACACGGACCTGAAGCTCCTGGATCTGACTCTGGACCTTCAGCTTCGCGTCCTTGATGGCCTGCACGATCTTGCGGGCCTTCTCTGTCTCGATCCCCTCGAGGACCTTGACCAGGATCCGCGTCCCCCCCTTGCCGGTCGCCTCGGGCTTCTGAGGGTCGATGTGTTTGAGGCTCACTTTGCGTCGAACTAGTTTTTCCTGCAGGACCGTGAGCGCCGCTTTGGCGCGGTCCTCACTCGAGGAACGGATGGTGATGCCATCGGAACCTCGCTCAAGGGTGGTCTCGGTGTCCTTGAAGTCGAAGCGCTGGGTAATTTCTTTTGTGGCCTGTCCGAGGGCGTTGTCGATCTCGTGCCACTCGACTTTCGAAACGATGTCGAAGCTCGCCATCCGATCCTCCGCCGCGGGTTTGTACACGATCGAACGCGGGCTATCAAACGGTCAGCGCGGTCTCGTTAGGGGAGTGGCCCGTTGATCCGGTGAAACCGAATGGTGTTGGTCTGACGCCGTTTGCTAAGGGGAAGCGCCCCTACAACCACCGTGGTCTGGTCCGGTTTGGCCCATCCCTCGCGCACCAAGAACTGGTCGGCGATCTCGAGCTGCTTCTCCATGTCGAGCCCCTCGGGAATGGGGAGCGCCACGACGCCCCAGAGCACGTTGAACCGACGCAAGGTCCCCTCGTGGGAGCTCATTGCCAAAATGGGCACCGTCGGTTTCCACTTCGACACCAGCAGCGCCGTGAGCCCCGACCCGCCCAGCGTCACGATGGCTTTGGCCTTG
>CAITRH010000248.1 GCA_903894755.1 uncultured delta proteobacterium | reverse complement strand
TGATAACGCGGCTCCCTTCTTCAGAACCGGTCCTCAAAACTGCACTCCCGGAGACGGCGCCCTTACTTCACGCCACGCCTCCGTTCGCTCCCGCCGCGAACCCAAACCCGCCGAACCGTCAAATACCCGGTCCGACGGGCCTGCCCTCACCCGTCCTCTCCCGATGGGCAGCCCGAGAATCAACATCGCCCGATCAGACCGCTAGCAGGAGAGATCGCGCGAATCAGGCAAACCAAATGCACATCGAGTGCCATGTCCTCCCCCTCAAAAACATTCGGTTTTTTGCACATCAAGACTGTTCTGAACACAGAATGCCCTGTTCTGGACAGGCAGCACTCCAACCCGTTGGGAAGTTTCATCCGCTAAGCACCTCGTCTGGTCGCTGATCTCCCCCTTCTGGGAGCCTGTTCACCTTCGATCCCGCGTTCCTCCCTTCCCGGCCACGCGGACCCTATCCCGCGTAGTTGCAACCTCGTCGCGACCTCTCGTCACCGAGTGGCCCGCCTCGGAAAAGGCAAACCTCGAAAGCATTGCCCGCGAGCGCACCGTCGCCGTCGAATACGCCGGATGCGACTTCCGTGTCGTCGAAGCCTGCCGTATCCAGGGACGCTACTCCTGGCAAATGACCACCCTTGCCACCGATACAGTGGAAATCGCCAGCGAAGCGGACCTCTACGCCAAACTCCCGCTCGGAGCTGTGAGCCTCCAGGGGACCCTCAAACAACAGGGACATCTCGCAGTCCGCACCACCGTTGCAGGCCAATTCAAGCTCAGTGGCGATGTGCAAGATCGGGAAATCCTGACGGACCAGTCCTGTGGCAAAGTCACCCACCTCGTGTCGGCCATCAGCGTGGGAGCCTTCAAGCTCTTTGGAGGCGGTTCCACAAAGCAGGGAGCCGGCATCGTGGTGGGTCACTGGATGTCGGAGGAGAAACGTCCCGAAGCGAGACCATGCTCCGGGAAGCGGGCAAAGTCGATGGATACAACAACACCTCGGACCAAAGCCCACATGCTGATTGCTCCTCGCCGATCCAACTGTTCCTGGTGCCGGTGAGGCGTCGAGAAAGCGAGGAGGTTACCCGTCATCGCCAAGAAGAACAGCAGTGGGCCGACAAGGGCGTGCAAGTTGCCTTCGAGGCTCCCGAGGACACGGTCTCCTGGAGCTTGCATGACCAACAAACGGCCTTCGTCTGCAATCGTCCCTGTTCCAGTTGGTTGGGCCCGTCCAGCGGATACTTCGTGCGGCGCAACGAGGTGAAAGCGTCTGGACTCGAAAATATACCCGTGCCTGCGGGCCAACAGGGACCGTGCTGACCTTGAAGTTGACCAGATCGCTGCCAGAACCTCCAGCCATCTCGAGCCAACACCATGCTGCCGCACTTGCTCGATCACGTCCTCGTTGACCCGAACCTCGTACTCGCGTCCGTTGCGCAGCTTCTCTCGCTCGAACGCTATGTTGTTTCAATGAAGCACAACCAGAACGAGGAGACAGTCGACGAGGTACGCAACTGCGGGCGCAACTGCAATTGCGGGCGTCTCAATGGCGACCTAGCCCCTCGGTCAAGTAGCGAGCTCGGACCACTGGATGTTCCCGAAACTCCGCCGGCTCCGCTTCCACTACCACCTGCCCGTCCACGAGAAGCAACGCCCGCGTGCAAACTGCAAGCGCCTCCGACACATGGTGGTCTGCAAGAAGTACCGCCACCCCCTGCAATGCAAGTCCTCGAAGAAGCTCTCCAAGACGCTCCGCACCTTTGGGATCCACCCCCGCAAAAGGCTCGTCGCATACCAGTACACGCGGTAACCGTGTGACCGACCGCGCAAACTCAAGACGACGCCGCTCGCCTGCCGACAGCTCACTGCCGCGTACCTCGAGCCGATCGGACAGTCCTACCCGCGCCGCATTGGCCTCGATATCCCCAACCCGCCCCAGTGCTACACGTCCATAGGTCTCTAGGTTCTGGCGTACCGTCAAGTCCCAGAACACACTGGGACTCTGTGGTACATACCCCAACCCCGCCCGAGCCCTTTTCCAAAGCGGCCACGACGTGATGTCCGCCCCGTCGAGGCAAACAGTTCCTGCAGCCACCTCGAGCTCGCCACAAAGCGCCCGAAACAGAGTGGTCTTGCCTGCCCCCGAAGGACCAAGGACCCCCAAGACCTCCCCCGCTGTTGCTGCAACGCTCACGCCGCGAAGAAGGAGCACTCCCCCTTGGCGAACCACCAGCCCTCGCGCATCCAGACGGTGCGGCGTAACGGCTAGGGCTCCTTTGCTGGAGATACCACAAATACGTAGCGGAGCTCCGTGTCCGCTACGTTGTGCACCTCGTGCCAGGTCGCAGGCGGAATGTACAATACCTCGCCAGCCCGAAGCTCCATCGCCTGGTCGTTCAAAAGAACTCGCGCCTGTCCCTGCAAAAACACCAGAGTCTCTTCGTTGGCGTTTGTACTGTGCCGATGCATCGCCTTGCCGGGAGCGAGCACCACATAGCCCGAACGCATCCCGCCTGTCTCCGGTGGACCAGACAACCATGGCTTCCCAGTCAGCTCCGGGGTCAATACCGCTTTCTTCCACACACGCGGCGTCTGCGAGACCGTCGACGCACAACCCACCAAAGCCACCACCCCAACAACGAAACAAACGCGTAGACGTAGCAATTCGACCTCCAGCAGCTGCTTAGAAGAAGAGCCCAAAGTAGCGACCGCGAAACCAAGCTCCAAGGAACAGAAACTCCAGACACGCCAGGACCAAGAAAGGACCAAAGGGGAGCCTCGCACGAAGCAGCCCAGGCTCGGGCGCTGTCCCTAATGGGTCGTCCGCAAGCGCCTTGCGAGCGTCGTCATCGCCCAGCGCAGCCGCCCTCTCGAGTGCCTCGCGATCCTCGCGCACCGCCTTTGGCTCTTCTAGGTTCCCTCGCGTTGCATACAACACAAGGGCCGCTAGTGTCCCCTGCACCGCCCCGGCAAATAGGACTACTACCGCGCCCAATACCCCAAACCAAGCCCCCGCAAGTGCGACAAGCTTGGCATCCCCAAGCCCCATCCCAGGTACCCCCCTCACCCAGCGGTACATCACGATGAACGGTAGCCACACCCCCACGAAACCCGCCACGGTTCCCAGCAACGCCTCGTAAAACCCCATGCCGCGCAGCGAACATGTGCCTAGACCCAATACGACCCCCCCAATGGTGATGCTGTCAGGAAGGTACATGTGCTCGGCATCGATGAAGGCTGCTGCTACGAGCCCAAGGCAAAAGGCTAGGTCGGCACCGTAGATCGCCAACGCACGGCCCAACACGGGCTCGTTCCGCACCAAAACCTCGAATACCGCGAAAGACAGCGCGCCACCAAGGGCCTCTACCACGGGATAACGTGCGCTAAGGCGCATTCCGCAGCACCGGGCCCGTCCCCGCAGCACAAGAAACGATAGCACCGGGATATTGTCGTACGCCCGCACCGGTGCCCCACACCCAGGACAATGGGACGGGGGGAACACCACGCTGAGATCGAGGGGAAGACGATAGATGACCACGTTGAGGAAACTTCCCCAGATAAGGCCGAAGGCTACCACGATGGCCCGCAGTAGCCCCAGAGGAAACTCCAATGCGGTCAAGTGGTCAACGTCGGAGCGCCGATACGAGCGCCATGAAGGGAAGCGCCAGAAACGCCGTGTCGAGCTGGACTCCACCGATGATTTCTGCCTGGCGCGCGTCCCCAAGCCCGTACCTGCCCTGGACAAAGAAGCCAGCACAGAGTCCGTACCAGGAGTGGAAATTGTAGCTCCGACTCCCCCAAAAGAGTGTCGACGCTACCCCTGGTTCCCATCCAAACACTGGAGCCCGACGCTCGAACGCTCCGACGGACCACACGAGCGGAAACTCAGGACGCACCGGGATAAGCCAAAGCGCCCCTGCCCCCAATTCGAGGGTGTCAAAGGCGTTGGTCGCAATGTCGACGTAAGGCCCGATGCCCATGTCGCTCCCGCGGGAACGCAAAAGCACCATGTCGGCCCGTCCTCCCATGTGGAACGCCACCGGTGGATGCGCTTCGGCACGCAGACTGCGCACGTCCGCACCAAGGGTGAGCCCTACGCTGACCTGGGGCGCGGCTCGCGCAGGGGTCACAAATGCGGTGAGAAGCGCAAGGACTGGAAAGACGCGCGGAGTCATCCTCCTCCCCCCGCGTCGACGATGGGCTGGGGGGGCGTGATGTTTCCTGGGTCGCACTCCGATACCTCCTGGCAGAGTCGGCAATCGACGATTTGGTCTTGACCCCGGATGCAGGGGATGGCCGCGGTGCCAGATCCGGCATTGGCGCAGTTGTTTCGTCCCGTGGCCTGCTTGAGGGTCTGATTGACCGAGTCGGTGGGATAGCTGATGAGGCAACCATAGCAGACGTTCACCGGGAACTGCAGCTCGTTGCTTTCGAGCTTCTGACCTCCAAGGGTCGTTCCAAACACTTTGACATTGACCACGAGACGCTTGACTTGCCCACTGGTCACGCCGCCGGGAGAAAGAGCCTGGCGAAGCGAAAGGCCCGTGGCGGAGTCGACGAGCGTAGTGGCAAAGGGCGTGTAACTCGGGGTCGTGCCGCTAGCGGGATCGATGAACGCGCTTCCGAGACGGGTGAACGACCGTAGCTCTCGTCCCTCGGAATCATTGATGCGGACAATGGCCCCCTGGATCGCCACGCGCGATGTTTCGACACGCACCTGCCCTTCGTTTCCCCGAGGCAAAAGCTGGCTTCCGATGAGAAGCGTCGGCGTGTAGGTCAGCAAAAGGGCCGTGTCGAGGGTCCCTTGGTAAATCATGGGCTGGGTCGCGTCCCCAACGTAAAGGCAGGTCGTGCCGGCGGTGGCCGTGGTTGGGGGGGCCATCACCCCTCGGAGAAAGATGCTGCTGTCGTCGCTAACACACGCGGAAAACAGTCCAGCAGCGCCCAATACCGCGGTCGCGCCGACCACCAGGTGTCCCGAGATGCTCTTCATGCGAAAAGTTCCTGTCTGTTCGATCCTTCGCTCCGCTCAGACGCACAAACAAGTCGTTCGCCTGGGCCACCGGCTCCGTCGGTCCCCCGTCGAACCGCTGAACCTAGCTTAGCTTCCAGACCTCGCAGCGGCCAAAAACCTGCCGACACCTTCCCCCAAAAGAGCACGTTCAAGCACGTCGAACGCCACCATCTCGACCCGCGCCGCCCCAAGCGACGTCACCACCGGGAACTTCAGCCGAGCCCCCGCTCGCTTCTTGTCCGCCAACGCAAAACGCCACGCCGCCGCGAGCTCGTCTCGCGACACCGTCACGGCAAATCCCAGGCTCTGAAAAAGCTCCCTGGCCAACACCACCAGGTCAGGTGGCGTGATCCCCAGCGATGCCCCCACCGCAAGCTCGAGGACCGTCCCGATCGCCACCGCCTCCCCATGGAGATACCGCGTGTAGCCGCCGTGTGCCTCGAGCGCATGGCCTACGGTGTGCCCCACGTTCAAAAGGACCCGTCCCGCCGGTTGCCCCTCACGCTCGTCGTCGCGCACCACGCGAGCCTTCGCCTTCACCGCCGCTCTCACGATGGGAAGAAGCACCTCCGGATCGCCCGCACGTACCGCCACGACCTGAGATCGAAGCGCCTCGAACAGCGTCGCATCGAGCGCTAACCCCGCCTTCACCACCTCGGCCAGTCCCGCCGTGCGCTCGCGCACACTCAGCGTCGACAGATGCTCTAGATCGATGACCACCGCGCTCGGCTGATGAAACGCCCCCACTAGGTTCTTGCCTGACGCGTGATCGAAGCCGGTCTTGCCCCCCACCGACGCGTCCACCATCGCAAGCAGCGTCGTCGGCACCTGAACAACGCGCACCCCGCGCAGAAGACACGCCGACGCAAACCCCGCGAGATCGCCTACCACCCCGCCGCCAAAAGCCACCACCACACCGTCACGATCGATCCCAGCTCCAAGCGCCGCATCCCAAATGGTCCCGACGCTCGCCAGGTTCTTGTGCTGCTCGCCCGCTGGAAGGGTCACCCGAATCGAACGCACGGCAAGCGGTCCTAGAGCCGCCGCGAGCGCTCCCCCTCGAGCACGCTCCACATTGGCATCGTCCACGACCACCAGCGACGATGGCCCCAGACGCGCCAATGCGTCCGTCAGATGCGTCGGCTTGCCCCGGGTGAAATCCACCACGTAGCTGCGTGTCCCGAGCGGTACGGCCACCGGGGATCGCTCCGCTAACGCCACGATGGCATCGACCAACGCGTCGGGATCGGTGTTGTCGGTCACCAGCGACAGATGGCATTCGGCGTAGGCGTCGGCGCGCGCCTCGAGGAGCTCGCAGGCACGAGCCCGAGGGTCCGCACCGGCAAGCAGGGGACGTCCCCCCGTCTGCGCTACACGCTCGAGGACCGTCTCGGGCGATGCCGAAAGGGTCACCACTAGTGCCCTGTCGAGCGCGTAGTGACGGAGCCGTCGTGACGTGACGGTCCCTCCACCGAACGCAAGGACCCGCGCCTCGGGACTCGCGAGCAGCTGCTCGACAAGGTCCTTTTCGCGAGATCGAAACCCGGCCTCGCCCTCGTCTCGGAAAATCTCCGCGACGCTCTTTCCAGCCCCCTGCACGATGGCCGCGTCGGTGTCGACGAAGGGGAGGTCCAGACGGGCCGCTAGACGTGGGCCCACGGTGCTCTTGCCGGTGGCCATGAAACCGCTGAGAACGATCGGCAACATAGGGTTCAATACTCCGCGAGCTGGTTTCGGTAGCCGTCGACATTACGCCGGACTTCCTGGACCTGCCGAGAAAGGCGACGGTCTCCCCTCGGGGGAGACGGTCTCCCCTTAGGGCAGACGTTCTCCCCTTTAGGGCAGACGTTCTCCCCTTTAGGGCAGACGTTGTCCCCTTTAGGGCAGACGGTCTCCCCTTTAGGGCAGACGTTGTCCCCTTTAGGGCAGACGTTCTCCCCATTAGGGCAGACG
>CAITRH010000247.1 GCA_903894755.1 uncultured delta proteobacterium | reverse complement strand
GAGGGAGCTGTTAAGTACGTTTTCGGCAAGCGCTACGATGACGGCGGCATGCGTTGGATTCCAGAGCGGGCCGAACCGCTGTTGCACCTGCGTTGGCTTCCAAAGGTTTCTTGACTAAACCAACCCCATCTTGAACACCGCAGATCCGAACCGAAGACCTCACCCCTCGCTATTTCGCCCTTTCACAGCGCCCCCTCCCCATCGATGGGGAGGGGGACCTTGTGAACGCGCCGGATCGTGCGGGGGTGAGGTCCTCGGGATCGCCGGCAAAGAAGTTTCGGTTCTCAAGATGGGTTTGGTTTAGGTTCCTGCCCATGGCGTTGCCGAGTCTCGCTCGACCCCAACCCTCGGCTCGTGGCGAGCTTCGAAAGATCCCCGTCGCTCACCTCCTCGTCTACGCGCTGGAGCGAGAGCTCACCGGCTCCTTCGAGCTCACCGCTCCCGACCGAGCCACCGCGGTCCTTCGCATCGTGCAAGGCGCGGTCGCCAAAGTCTCCACCAGCAAACCTGTCGCTCCCCTAGGAAAAGTCCTTCTCGATCTCGGCTACGTCTCCCAAGAAGTGCTCGAGGCCTCCCGTATCCCGCTCACCGAAGAAGGCGGCCTCCACGGACAGATCCTGCTCCGCTCCGGCGCTCTCACCGAGGCCGAGCTCGATCACGCACTTCGTGTCCAGCTTCACGAAAAGCTCGCCTACGTGTTTACCCTTCCCGTACGCTCCACCTTCGCGTTCTATCGTGACGTCGACCTGCTCGAAGGCTTCGGTGCCGTGGAGTTCTTCGACCTCTTTCCCTCCCTCTGGCGCGGCCTCTGTTTGGCCCCTCCCTGGGAACAGATCGACACGACCCTAGGACGCGTCGGAGGCCTTTGCCTCACCGCCAAGACCGACCCAACCTTCGACCGCTTTCGCTTTCAAGAGGACGTCGCCCTGGCCGCGAGGACCTTCGAAGGACGCGCTCTCGGAATCGGGCAGTTCACACGCGAAAGCCCCCTGAGCCATCCCACCGCCCACCTCTTGGTCTACACGCTCGTCATCACCAAGCAGGTCGTGGTCACCGAGCCAAAACCTGAGCCAATACCTGAGCCAATACCTGAGCCAATACCTGAAGAGGAAGAAGAGCCTCCGACGCTCGTCAGACGCTCTCTTATTTCGTCGACCCCTGCGACTTCTCCGTCCACACGGTCCGCCCCGTTGTACCCATCGCTCTCGTTTGCCGCGGTTCGCGTTCCCAACGAACCTCCCCCGTCGCGTTTCCCCGTCGTCAGCGACCGTCCCAACCCCGTCGCCGACCACGAGCCTCGACGCATCGAGGTGCGCGAGTTTGGCCAGCGCATCGAACAGCTCGATTACTTCCAGATGCTAGGGATTCCCTGCGACGCCTCGACGCAGGATGTCGACCTAGCCTTCATGGCCCTTGCAAAAGTGTGGCATCCCGACCGCCTCCCTTCTGCGTTGGCGGACCTCACCGACATCTGCACCCACATCATTTCCCGTCTCAACGACGCTCACCACACGCTCCGGGATCCTGCGGCACGTGCTCATTACCTGCTCATGGTCCGTCAGGGCGCAGGAGCTCCCTCAGCACAGGACTATGTGCGGCGCGTGCTCGAGGCGTCGCAGCTGTTCCAGAAGGCCGAAGCCCTTGCCAAACACGAAGACTACAAGCGGGCCGAGCAGCTTTGCCGCGACGCTCATCAAGCCGACCCGACGCAGGCCGACTACCTGGCGCTCTTGGCCTGGATCGAAGCGATGCACCCTGGCAGCCAGACTCCCGAAGCAACGCTCGACAAGGTTTCGATCCTCGATCGAGCCATTGCCGTGAGCGACCGCTGCGAGAGAGCGTTCTACTACCGAGGCATGCTCTACAAGCGCCTCGGGGACCCGTACCTTGCCCTCGCGGACTTTCGCAAGGCCGTTGCACTCAACCCGCGTGCAACCGATGCCCAGAGCGAGGCGAGGGTCCTCGTATCGCGTTATGGAAGCCGTCCTCCTCGAAAAGGACCCACCGATCCCCCTCGACGTCCCTCGGGACTCTCGAAGAAGACTGACCCCACCAAGTGAGCTCATGAAAAAGTGGATCTATTGGCTCCTCGCCCTTCTCGTTCTCGCGGGAGGCGGTGTTGGTGTCTGGCGCTGGCAACGCACCGGCACAACCCCCGATGTCCAGTACAAGACCGCCCCCATCGAGCGCCGCAACATTGTCGCCCGTATCAGCGCCAGCGGCACCTTGCAGGCGACCGTCACCGTGCAGGTCGGCGCGCAGGTCAGCGGACGCATCGCGAAGCTTTTTGCCGACTATAACTCCAGGGTCAAGAAGGGCCAGCTGATCGCGAAGATCGACGCTCTCCTGTTTCAGGCAGCTGTCGAGCAGGCCGACGCCAACTATGCCTCCGCAAAAGCTAGCCTTGTGCGTGCCAAGGCGCAGCAGAGGGATGCCGAGCTCGTGTTTGCTCGTACCAAGGCCCTTGCCGAGCAATCGATCGCCTCGACCGCCGAGCTCCAGACCGCCGAGACCAATATTGCTGTCACCGCAGCAGCCACCGGCGTGGCCCGTGCGGTGCTCCAGCAGGCCGCTGCCACACTAAACCAGGCCAGAGTCAACCTTTCCTTTTGCGATATCCCGTCCCCCATCGACGGCGTAGTGATCTCACGCAGTGTCGATGTCGGTCAAACCGTAGCCAGCTCGTTCCAGGCGCCGGTCCTCTACACGATTGCAGAAGACCTGAGCAAAATGCAGGTGCACACCAATGTCGCCGAGGGGGATGTGGGACGTCTCGAGCCAGGGATGGAGGCGACGTTTACGGTCGATGCCTTTCCTGGGCAGCGGTTCAAGGGGAAAGTTGCCCAGATCCGCAATGCTCCCCAGACCGTGCAAAACGTGGTCACCTACGACGCTGTACTCGACGTAGACAACAGCGACCTTCGGCTACGTCCAGGCATGACCGCGACGGTGACCATTGTGTGGGCTGAAAAACCCAACGCGTCGGCCGTGGCCAACGCTGCCTTGCGGTTTCGTCCGCCTCCGGAAGCGTTCCCTGCTCGTTCCGCAGGTTCCTCAGGGAGGACCCGTAGCGCGCCGAGCGGTTCCGCACGAAGCGATCCGAACGAAGGACGGGCCCTTTGGCTGCTTCGCGGGGGTCGTCCAGAGCGTGTGCTCGTACGCACCGGGCTTTCCGATGGGACAGTGACCGAGGTGGTGTCCGGCGACGTCAACGAGGGCGACCTGACCATTGTGGATGCAACCGTAGCGGGACGTCCCGCAACAACCGCCACAACGGGGGGAGCTTCCCCACGTTTTGGGCGCATGTTCTGAGCCATGTCGTCACCGCTTATCGAGGTTGTGGATGTCCACAAGGTGTACAAGACCGGCGACGTGGAGGTGCAGGCGCTTTGCGGGGTATCGCTTGCGGTGGAGCCTGGGGAGTTCGTAGCGATCATGGGGGCATCCGGCTCGGGCAAGTCGACGTTGATGAACGTACTTGGCTGTTTGGACCGTCCCACCGCAGGACGATATGTGTTGGCGGGGCGCGAGGTATCGCATATGAGCAAGGAGGAGCTGGCCGAGGTACGTAACCAAGTCCTTGGCTTTGTATTTCAGAACTTCAACTTGCTGACACGGACCAGCGCGTTGGAAAACGTGGAGCTTCCGCTGATCTACCGCGGGGTACGTTCAAAGGACCGGGTTCGGCGGGCGACGGCGGCACTGGAACGGGTGGGGCTTGCGGGTCGCTTTGAGCACACGCCCAGTCAGCTGTCTGGGGGGCAGCAGCAGCGGGTAGCGATTGCGAGGGCACTGGTGGGAGACCCCAAAGTGATATTGGCAGACGAGCCCACGGGGAACCTCGATTCAAAGACCAGCCGCGACGTGATGGCGCTGTTTCAGGAGCTTGGACAGACAGGCATGACAGTTGTGCTGGTGACCCACGAAGCCGACGTTGCAGAGTATGCGTCGCGGGTGGTGGTGGTACGCGACGGGTTGATACGCTCGGACAAGAAGCAAGTACAGCGTTCGGCCAGTGAGATCGATCTCGAGGCTAGGAGCGGAGGCATGTTGTGAATCCATTCGTCACCCTTCGGATTGCTTTTCGCGCCATCTTGCGAAACAAGATGCGGTCCTTCTTGACCACCCTTGGGATCATCATTGGAGTAGCTGCGGTGATTGCGATGATGGCCATTGGGGCGGGGGCCAAAGCGCAGGTAGAAGCGGCGTTTGCGGCGATGGGGACCAATCTGTTGATCTTGCTTCCAGGGTCGACCTCGACAGGGGGGTCTTTTGGTGGGTTCGGGACCATGCCCACGCTGACCTGGGATGATCTTGCGTCCATACGGAGCGAGGTTGCGACGGTACGGGCAGCGGCTCCGTCGCTTCGGTCGAACCAGTCGATGGTGAGCGAGGAGATGAACTGGACCACCAGTGTGATCGGGACCACCCCGGAGTACTTTCAGATCCGCAGTTGGCCGATTGCCTTGGGGTCGCCCTTCACGCAGGGGGATGTGGACATTGGTTCGAAGGTAGTGGTACTTGGGCAGACCGTAGCGGAGCGTCTATTTGGCGCGAATGCAAACCCAGTGGGACAGAGCATTCGAATTGGGAACACTCCATTTTCCGTGGTGGGGATTGCGTCGCGCAAGGGGCAGTCGGCGAGCGGTCAGGACTACGACGACACTGCGTTCATCCCGGTGACCACCTTTGCGCATCGCATATCGGGGGGGCTTACCAAGTACCTGACCGGACAGATTTTCATTCAGTCGACCAGCTCGGAGACCACGGCGCGGGCGCTGGGGGACATCACTGCACTTTTGCGCGATCGGCATCACATTGCTCCTGGGGCTGACGACGACTTCTCCATCAGGAACTTGAGTGAGATAGCGGGGGCACAGCAGCAGGGGACAGAGACGATGACCACGTTGCTAGCGAGTGTGGCCGCGGTTTCGCTTCTGGTGGGGGGCATTGGGATCATGAACATCATGTTGGTGAGTGTGACAGAGCGGACAAGGGAGATTGGGATCAGGATGGCCATTGGCGCCAAGCCACACAGCATCTTGCTACAGTTTCTCATTGAGGCGCTGACACTTTCGATGGCAGGTGGGCTTATTGGGGTGGCGCTGGGGGTAGGGATGGCGGGGTGGCTAGCGGAGCGATTCCGATGGCCCATGTTGATCCAGCCCGACGTGATTGGCATCTCGGTGGTGTTCAGCGCGTTTGTTGGGGTTGCGTTTGGGTTGTATCCGGCCCGGAAGGCGTCGCAGCTCGATCCCATTGAAGCGCTTCGTTACGAGTGAGCGGGGGCCACCGGGGCTGGCACCCCACGTGGCGTCGCCGTGCGGTTCCCGGAGCTTCTGGCCGTCGGTGCCTAGACCGCCGGATCTGCCCCCGGAGCATCTGCCACATACCACGTTGGTTCCGGATCGCACCCCTGCCGCTTTGGCCGCACACAGGATGGATCCCGGAAGCCTTGCCGGGCAGATCGCGCTTCCCCCTCGTTCCACCGGATCGCCCCGCGGCCAGGCGGCCTCACCCGCGCATAACTCCCAAGGCGCCTTCGGCACATCAGGCCGCGGCCTCTCGACTTCAGGATCCCATCCCGGCTGCTTTGCACGGGCCCCGATCCGGCGCACCCCACATTGGCGGAATCCGTGGATTGAGCCTCGCAGGTTCCGGATCGCACTCCGGCAACTTTGCACTGGAGGCACATCGATTCCGGATCTGGGGCCGGAGCGCCTGCCACACGTCACGGTGGCGGCGGATCCCTGGTGGGCAAGTTGCCAGATCATGCGATCCGGTTCCAGACCCCATCCCGGCCACATTGCCGCACGCCCGATCGGCAGTGGATCCCACGTCTGGCAGCGTGGCCGACCTGCGATCGCTTCCCGGATCCGCCTCGGTCCGAGCGCCCCGCTAGGGATCGCCCGTCGGATCGAGCCCTGTCCGCGCGGCCGCCCAGCTTCCTGTTTCCCCGGTCATGCGGTGCTTGATGTCCGTATGGACTGCAGGCATCGGTCGACCATGCGGACCTGATGCCACCTCTGGCAATACGCGAAAGCGGCTCAAGACCAGCACGCTACTCCCGATGGCCCAAGGGTTGTCTTTTCCCCATTCGCGTGCCATGTTCCCCCCATGGACCGTTCGTCTTCCCCCCCCGCCAAACTGCATGCCCCTGGGCCTGCGTCCTCCAGTCACGCCGCCGTCTGCCCTGGACGGGAGTCCCCTTTTCCTCCGGTCGATGAACGCATTGTCCAGCCAGAAAGCCGCTTCGAGGTGATGCACGGCCAGGTTTACGAGATGATGGGCTCGCACAAGCCCCACGCCATTGCCACAGGACGGCTTGCCTATATCCTTTCCGCTCTCGTCCGCCCCGAGTTCCAAGCCGCCGTGGACATGCTCACACGCGCCGACCGCCACAGCGACGTGGCCCCAGACGCCTGCGTCTTCCCCAAGGCCCCGACAGTGTCTGGGGGACGTCGGTTGGAACACTTAGTGTTCGAGGTGCTCGACTCGCAGTCCGTGGCAAACGTGACGGTGAAGGTACGGCTCCTCAAGAAACGCGGAGTCCGACGGCTGTTTATCTTGGATATCAACGCAGCGACCGTATCCGAGTGGATCCAGGGGAGTTGGAATGAGCTTTCCAAGGTGATCGAGGACCCCACGTGCTTCGTACGTCCTCTTGGGCTCAAGGCGCTGCTTGAGGCCGCGGATGCGGATCGAGAAGTTGCCTTGGCGCTGCTTGCGAAGCGCACTCCGGTCTTGATGGAGCGCATTCGCAAGGGGGAGAAGAGAGGCGAGAAGAGGGGCTTCGCCGATGGCAAAGAGGAAGGCTTCGCCGATGGCAAAGAGGAAGGGCGACGTGAGGGGCTGGTCGAGGCAATCACATGGTATTGCGAGTTCCTCGGGATCGAGCTCTCCCAGCAGCGTCGCACCGCGCTCGAACGCGCTGACGAG
>CAITRH010000246.1 GCA_903894755.1 uncultured delta proteobacterium | reverse complement strand
TGATCGGAGCGCCGATAGTCTTTATCGGCGCGCCGATAGTCTTTATCGGAGCGCCGATAGTCTTTATCGGAGCGCCGATGCTCTTTATCGGAGCGCCGATAGTCTTTATCGGAGCGCCGATAGTCTTTATCGGAGCGCCGATGCTCTTTATCGGAGCGCCGATAGTCTTTATCGGAGCTCTGACGCCCTCAACGGGAGCTCCGGCGCCCCCAATCGGAGCTCCGGCGCGCCAAGTGGTCGTAGACTTGGCGTTCTAACGGTGAAATGTCACGTCAATGGCAAAGCTTCATCATGTTCTCATCAATCCGGGGGTCTCCCGCGACACGTCTGTAGACTTGACGGTAGCGGACATGACCATCTCGGACCTTATGCAACGAATGACTGGTCGCGGGTTGTGAGCTTCATGGTTCATTGAGGCGAGTACCGCGCCATGTTGTCCTTTGCCCGGTACCAGTGGACAAGACGCCTGATCTCTTCGATGGCCTCCAGCTGGATCTAGCTCCACTCCCGAGGAAAGGGACACCACGCAAGGACACGGTCTCCACAGAACGCTAAGGTCGCGAGCGACGGGTCCACCCCCAGTGCCGAGAGCAGCGCTTGCGCAGCCGGGGGAACAGGCGCCGGGGCAAGCGGCTCGGAGTGGGCCCACATGGGAGGGCGGATCATCTCGGGGGCAAGCTTCTCGGCCCCGGATCCAAGTTTTCCGCGCACTAGCCTAAGCGCCTCCGCAAACCCACCCAGGTGGTCCACAAGCCCCCTGTCCAGCGCGTCCTGCCCGGTCCACACCCGCCCCTCGGCCAAGGGAGCTATGTCGCTCACAGGCTTTGCTCGCCCCTCAGCTACGACAGCTAAAAACCCGTCGTAAACCACGCGAAGGTGCCTGTCGAGGGCCGCTCGATCGGCATCGTCGAAGGCCAGGGTCGCGTCGAGAAGCTTTGCCCGTGCCCCGCGTTGCAATACTTCGGTCATCACCCCAATGGACTTGAGCGCCGGCTCGAGCACCAATCGGGCCGCCACCACACCTATGGACCCGGTCAGCGTCGTGGGCTGGGCTACAATGCACGGCGCTGCCATCCCAATGTAGTAGCCACCACTCGCTGCAACATCGCCAAAACATGCCACCATTGGCTTCTCGCGCGCTAGCTGGCACAGCTCGTGATGGATGCGGTCCGATGCCAACGCGCTCCCCCCAGGCGAATCTATGTGAACCACCACCGCGCGGACCCGATGGCTCCGTCGCGCTACTCGAATCGCTGCAATGATGCGCTCGTCCTCGGCCACCGGAACAAACGCCATTGCTGTCTTGGGAGCGATGAGCCCATGCACACGCAGGACCCCAATCACCGGCCTTGCCACCACACGTCGCAGTCCCAGCGCCCGTCGCGCTGTAAAATAGGTTGCTGCGTCTAGAAACAACGGTGGCTCCGTCGAATCCTTGGCCAGGCGCCCACTGAGCTCGTCTTCGTAGCAGACGCCGTCGACCAACCCCGCCGCAACGGCCTCTTGCCCCTGGTACGGGCCCCCATCGACAAACGCACAAGCCTTGTCCTGGTCCACTTTCCTTCCATCGCGGATGGCCCCCACCAACGCGGCCTGGAGGGCGTCGAGGATCACCCCCACCTGCTCGCGCTCGGCATCGCTCATGGTGTCCCGAGAAAGCTGCTCGCCTGCGCTCTTGTAGCGTCCCTGTGCATGGATCTCCGCAGCCAACCCGACGCGGTCGAGCGCCCCGCGCAGGTAACGCGACGCCACAAGAAACCCCACCGCCTCGAGCGACGCCGCCGGCCCTAAGAACACCTGATCGCCCGCCAAGGCCACATAGAACAACCGCGTTCCGGCTCCGAGCGGAAGTTGCACGACAACCTCCTTGCCCCCCTGCCGCAGTCGTGCGAGCGCGGTCCGAAGCGACGTTGCCGTTGCAAACCCCGCGTCTCCCAGCGACTTGAGCACCAGCACAACGCCCCGAATACGCGAGTCGCCAAGGACCGCAGTCACCAGGGCATCGAACTCGTAAATGGAAAACGACCGCGCATCATGAAACTCCCAGAGACGCGGCGGAGCAAGAAACTCAGCTACCGGACCATCGATCTCGACGAGCACATAGGTATTCTTGGCAAGAGGCAACAGCCGACGAAGCAACGAAACAGGACGCGACAAAAGCCACCCAACCGTGCCCCCTGCGGGGGGGCTAAACAGGGGCTTCGCCCCTACGCTCCCGTTGGTCGCTACCCCTTCCTGCGGGTGGGGTTTTTGCTGGTCTGCTTTTTCTCGGATCGGCTGGGACGACGGCGGAGGCGGGGGCGGGGGCGGGACAGAAGACATCGACGCCCCCATACCAGAGAAATGGAGGCCCCGAACGCCGCATTTAAACTCTGACGCAGAGACTCAATTCTGCACCCGCGTCAGAAACACGAGCTCCCCCGTAGGCCCAACCTCCACGCCGATCGTCGTCCCCGCCGGAAACTCGCCCGCCAGTACCCGCTTTGCCAGCGGATCCTCCAGCCCCTTCTGCAACGCTCGCTTCAGCGGACGTGCCCCGTACTGCGGATCCCACCCCCGCTCCGCCAACACCTCGCGCGCCCCCTCGCTCACCTCCACGCCTAGCTCTCGACGTTCCAAGCGCTGCGCAAACCTCGTGAGCTGAATATCCACTATCTTCCGAAGCTCCGCCCGATCAAGTCGCCCGAAGAACACCAGCTCGTCGAGACGATTCAAGAACTCGGGGCGAAATATCTTGCGCAGATCCTCGGTCACCGCACGGCGTACAAGCTCTTTCCTCGTCTCTTCGTCCAGTCCCGCCCGGTCCTCGATGGCCTGAATGTGGTGCGAGCCCACATTGCTCGTCAGGATGATAACAGTGTTCTTGAAGTCCACCGTACGCCCTTGCCCGTCAGTCAGCCGCCCGTCATCGAGCACCTGAAGCAGCACGTTCCAAACATCCTGGTGCGCCTTCTCCACCTCATCGAACAACACCACAGCGTAGGGACGACGTCGCACGGGCTCGGTCAGTTGCCCCCCCTCGTCATAACCCACATACCCAGGAGGAGCGCCAATGAGACGGGAGACCGCGTGCTTCTCCATGTACTCGCTCATGTCCAGCCGGATCATCGCCCGCTCGTCGTCAAAAAGGTACTCCGCCAACGCCCGCGCAAGCTCCGTCTTGCCTACTCCAGTCGGCCCCAAGAACAGGAAACTTCCAATGGGACGCTTCTCATCACCAAGTCCTGCTCGCGACCGCCGAACTGCGTTGGCGACCGCTTCCACCGCCTCGCCCTGTCCCACCACGCGCTTCGCAATCTCCTGCTCCATCCTCAGAAGCTTCTCCATCTCCCCACGAAGCATCTTGCTCACTGGAATCCCTGTCCACTTGGCCACAATGCCCGCGATATCCTGATCCGTAACCTCCTCGCGCAAATACGAGGACTTCTCCTGTACACGCGCTAGGGTCCTTCGATGTTCCTCATTGGAGCGCTCCAGGGACGGGATCTTCCCATAGCTGATCTCGGCTACCTTCCCCAGATCCCCTCGCCGTTGTGCAAGCTCCGCCTCGGTCCGCAGCTCGTCGATGGCCCGCTGGTTCTTCCGGACCTCGTCGAGCACCTCCTTCTCCCGCAGCCACTGCGCCCGCATCACGCTCGCCTTTTCTTCAAGGTCGGCTAGCTCTTTGCGCACCGCTGTTGCCCTCCCCTTGGACGCAGGGTCGCGTTCCCGTACCAGCGCCTGCTCCTCGATCTGAAGCTGCATGGTCTTTCGTTGGATGGCATCGATCTCCTGAGGAAGACTGTCGACCTCTATCTTGATCTTGGCCGCCGCCTCGTCGACAAGATCGATCGCTTTGTCAGGGAGAAACCGCTCGCACAAGTACCGGTCAGACAAGGTTGCTGCAGCTACGAGCGCGCTGTCTTGAATCCGAATGCCATGGTGCACCTCATAGCGCTCCTTCAGGCCGCGAAGAATAGCGATCGTGTCCTGCACGGTCGGCTGCGATACGAACACAGGTTGAAACCGACGTTCCAAGGCAGCGTCCTTCTCAATCCGCTTCCGGTATTCGTCCAGGGTGGTCGCTCCAATGCACCGCAGCTCGCCACGTGCAAGCGCAGGTTTGAGCAGGTTCGCAGCGTCCATGGCCCCTTCCGCAGCCCCTGCCCCCACGATCGTGTGCAGCTCGTCGATAAACAGGATGATCTGTCCTGCCCCTGCCTCGATCTCCTTGAGTACAGCCTTGAGACGGTCCTCGAACTCGCCTCGGTACTTGGAACCTGCCACCAGCGCCCCCATGTCGAGCGCCGCTACACGTTTGTTTTTCAGCGACTCCGGTACGTCGCCCCGCACAATGCGCTGCGCAATCCCCTCGACGATGGCTGTCTTGCCGACCCCGGGCTCGCCGATCAGCACCGGGTTGTTCTTCGTACGCCTCGACAGAACTTGCATCACACGTCGGATTTCTTCGTCGCGGCCAATCACTGGGTCGCTCTTTCCCTTGCGCGCTACTTCCGTCAGATCGCGGCAGTACTTCTCGAGCGCCTGGAACTTCGCCTCCGGATCGCGATCGGTCACCCGCTGGCTCCCTCGCACCGAAGCGACCGCCCGCAGAAGCTTCTCGTGGGTCACCCCGCCGTTTTCCTCGAGCAACACCTGAATCTCCCGATCGGCCCGGACCGCCCCGAGAGCAAAGTGTTCGACCGACACAAACTCGTCTTTGAGAGTCTTTGCCTCGTCGTCGGCCTTTCGAAGGACCTCCAGCATCCGCCGCGAAAGCGCAGGCTCGGCCCCGCCGGTGACCCGAGGAAGGCCCTCGACTCGCTTCTCGAGAGCTTTGGTAAGCCCCTCCACCTGCGCCCCCGCTTTGCCCAATAACACGGGCAATACGCCCCCGTCTTGGCCCAGCATCGCGAGAAGAAGGTGCTCGGGAACCAGCTCGGGATTTCCTCGCCGCGACGCTTGGTCGATCCCCTCTCGCAGCGCTTCTTGGCTCTTCGTTGTCATTCGCTCAGGTTGCATAGAAAACTCCACTGCGGTCTCCTCTACTAGAGACGCGCGCCGACGAAGGTAACTCGCCCGGGCGCGCCCGCAAGCTCCGTGCCCCCGCTCGACGCCTTCCTTTCGAAACTTGGGAACCTTTGGGTCCCATCGATGTCAGTCTTCCCCGAGCGCAAACGAAGCGCAGTGCGGAGGATTAGCCCATGTCATCGAACGTTGTAACCGTAGGTCACGAGCAGGTTCAGGCCGTGTTGTCTTGGGGCGACAAGAGTGCAGAATCGGTCCTCAGCGTCCTCAGCACATGGCGCTTTGGTTCCAACCAACCCTTGGTCATTGGAGAAGGCACGCCAGTCCCGATCCCCGAGTCCGTGCTCGGAACACGCCGGGCCGAGGTGCTCCACTTGGTGGATGGCCGCCTCTACGTTCGAGCCCCTTGCGGCGCGGCTCTCTTTGTCGACGGTCTGCGCGGGCAGGACCAGGTCGAGCTCGTACCTGGAAGCCGCGTGGAGCTTCGCGCTGGCCTCTTCACACTGTCTCTCCAACTGGTTTCCAATGAGCAGCCGCTCCCCATGGGTCGGTGGAATTCCTCGAGACCCTTCGGCGCCGTCGCCGGTTCGGCCATTGCACACGCCGCCCTCTTTGGAGCCATCGCCTTCTTTGTCCCGGCGCTCGCTCCGGACGACTCCGGTGAGTTCGACAGAGACCGCCTGACCCTCATGCAAACGCTGCTGCGCGCATCGGCCGATCGAGAGCTCCCCGCCTCTCGAGAACAAGGCTCCACCCAGCAAGGCGGACAAGACACGCCCTCAGGTCCCCGTGCAACCGGCTCCGAGGGCTCCGCAGGACGACCCGATGCCACGGCACCGGGAAGCAGAACAATACAACGAGGCGACCAACAGTCCGCCCCGTCCGCAGCGGCAAGCCGACGTGACATGGGCTCCTGGGTCATGTTCAGTGTGCTCGCCAACGAATTCGGAACCGTTGGCAACGGTCCTGTGGCACCATGGGGAAGCGCTCCCAATGGCTCCGACGATCGCAGCACGATGGCAAGCCTCTTCGGATCCAGCATCAACGATGGCCCAGGCCGCGGTGGCCTCGGGCTCTCCGGCCTCGACGAAGGTGGCGGTGGAAAGCAACCTTGGATCGGCTTGAACAACATCGGCCCCTTGGGAACCGGCACTTGCGTGGGGACTTGCATTGGAGCCACCCGCGGACCTACGGTCCGTGCCCACACGCCCAAAGGCCCCGGTCCCATGCGCGAGGTGGCGCTCCAAGTCAATGGACGCCTTCCCCAGGAACTGATCCAGCGCGTGATCCGGATGAACAGCGGACGCTACCGAGGCTGCTACGAACAGGGACTCCGCAACAACCCGTCGCTGGCAGGACGGGTCGGGGTGCGCTTCGTGATTGGACGAAGCGGAGCGGTCGATGCCGCCATGGACTCCGGCAGTGACCTCCCCGACGCGTCCGTCCGGGCCTGTGTGGTGCGAGCATTCCAGGGGCTGTCGTTCTCGGCGCCAGAGGACGGTACGGTCACCGTAAGCTACGGCCTGGCATTTCATCCCCAATGAGCCTGCCGAGCTGCCGGGCCCGGCTCGAAGAACGCAGCAAGGTTTTTGGACATTTAGGAAACGGCTGCTAGACAGCCGCCGATGATTGCGCGCTACAGCCCTCCTGAATTCTCGAGTCTTTGGTCCTCGGAGCACCGCTTTGCCGTTTGGCTCGAGGTCGAGCTGGCTGCCTGCGAGGCCATGGAAGAGGCCGGGACAGTCCCCAAAGGGACCTCCCAGACCATCCGCGACAAAAAGCTTGTCCTCGATCCGAACCGCATCGACGAGATCGAGCGGACCACCAAACACGATGTCATTGCATTCCTGACCCATGTCGAAGAGCTCGCCGGGATCGATGCGCGCTGGCTTCACCGCGGCATGACCTCGAGTGACGTGCTCGACACTGCTCTCGCCGTGCTGCTTCGGGACGCGGCCGATTTGCTCCTTGCCCGCTGCGATCGTCTCCTTGACGCTCTAGCTACGCGGGCGCGTGAGCACGCAAAAACCCCAATGATCGGCAGGAGCCACGGGATCTTTGCGGAGCCCATCACCTTTGGTCTTGCGCTGGCGGGGCATCATGCCGAGATCAAGCGAGGACGGGGCCGGCTCGCTCTTGCCCGACATGAGGTGGCTACAGGCAAGATCGCCGGAGCCGTTGGGACTTACGCGCATTTGTCCCCGTCCATAGAGGCCCGCGCGCTGTCAGCGTTGGGACTGTCGGCCGAGACAGTAAGCACGCAGGTCGTGGCGCGCGACCGTCATGCGTCGCTCTTTTCTGCGATGGCGCTGCTTGCTGCTGGAGTGGAGCGTCTTGCGACCAATGTGAGGCATTGGCAGCGCTCCGAGGTCGGTGAGGTAGAGGAGGCCTTCACCGTGGGCCAGAAGGGATCGAGCGCCATGCCTCACAAGCGCAATCCCGTGTTGAGCGAGAACCTGTGTGGGCTTGCACGGGTGGTACGTGCTGCGGTGATTCCGGCACTCGAAAACATTCCACTGTGGCACGAGAGGGACATCTCCCACTCGTCAGTAGAGCGCATGCTGGCTCCTGACACCACGACGACCTTGGGGTTCGTGCTCGAGCGGGCTGCGGGTCTGGTCCTGCAACTTGTCGTGTATCCAGAGCACCTCGCAAGGAATCTCCTGCGCGCGGGCGAGCTGTACTTTTCCGAAGCGGTGTTGCTAGCCCTGGTCGACCGGGGCTTGCCGCGACAGGAGGCCTATGTGCTGGTACAGCAGAGCGCCATGAAAGCGTGGAGGGGGGAGGGCTCCTTTCGCGAGCTGCTTTCTGTGCAACCGCAGATCACCGAGCGTCTAAGCGACCAGGAGCTAGCCAAGTGCTTCGATCTTGAGCACGCGTTGGCTCATGTGCCTGCAATCCTCGACAGGGCCTTGGACGGTTAGCGTTCGGGGTGTGCGCTGAGTAAAACCAGTCCAACCACTGCGGCAACGATCACGAGTCCAAGTGCACCAAGGAGGAGCCATAGAACGCGGTTCCGAGGTCCCCATGGGAGCTTTGGAAAGGCGCCATGAGCGACCGAGGCGGGAACACGCTGACGTCGACTGCGCTTTTCGCGAGCCGGCTCGACCAAGGTGGCAGCCGTATCCTCGGGCTGTCCACGTCCTGCGTAGACCCGAGTGGCCATGTCGTCCGAGGGCTCCGGGGCACCTTGCTTCGACAGCTTCACCAACTGCCGGGGACTACTTATTACGGTCGCTGCCCAGGCGGCATCTTGCACAGGAGCGGCGAGACCGGCAGGCGGGTTCGAGGCACGACGGCGCATTTGCTCCAAGAGTTGCTTGCCCGTCGCCACCGGACCTCCCTCAATGCGAGCGTAGGTTGCCACCAGCGCGTCTTGCATGGTCAGAGCATCGGGCCATCGGGCCTCTCGTTTCTCCTCGAGGGACCGATCGATCAGCGTCACAAGGGTCTGGTCGGCGTTGGCAACCAACTGTGCGAGCGACCGCGAATGCACGAGACCGTCCCGTGGAAGTTTCCCAGTGATCATATGAAACATGGTGGCCCCAGTGGAAAAAAGGTCCGCCCGCGCGTCCACCAGATTCTGATTGCCCAGCATCTGCTCGGGGGCTGCATAAGCCGGGGTTCCCATGCGCATCTGGGTCATCGTCTTGGGGATATTGCCATCCCGGAAGCGAGCGATGCCGAAGTCGAGAACCTTGAGCTCCCCCTTTTTGGTCAAAAACAAATTTGCAGGTTTGATGTCGCGATGGATGATCCCCTTTGCATGGGCGGCCACGAGCACATCGAGGAGCTGATAGCCAAGAGCAAGCACGAAACCGGGAGCAAGCTTGCCACCGTGTTGATCGCGAAGGTCTTCGAGGCTCACGCCGTCGAGAAGCTCCATGACCAAGAAGGCGCGGCCATCGTCAGTGACATCGTCGTCGTCGACCCGCACGACACCGTCGTGGTCGACCGCGTTGGCGGCGTATCCCTCGCGGACGAAGCGCTCCACGACCAGGGGCTCTTCGCAGCAGTCGGCGAGGAGCATCTTGATCGCGACACGCTTGCCGTTGCGATGCAGACCGCCGTAGACCACCGCCATCCCGCCGTAGCCAATCACGCGATCGAGGCGGTATTTCCCCTTGAGCGAGCAGCCGACGAGCGCCTCTGCGAGAATACGGTTCGGGTCATTGTCCACTCCGTCTCCTCAAGTCGTAATGCAACGCTCGCGTCCGGGTCAACGCAATCTTAGGGACTCCCCAGGAAATAGCTGCCCCAAGCCCGTGCCCGCGACCCAGGACCCATTCCTGTCCTCCCTTGCTCCCGTGCTCACGGCCTCGGAATACGCGATGCGGTCGTGTCGGACCGTCCCGAGCTCACCTCGAATCCGAAACAAGCCCCGCTGGTCTCCATCGACGCTCACCTCGAATCCGAAACAAGCCCCGCTGGTCTCCATCCATGCTCACCTCGAATCCGAAACAAGCCCCGCTGGTCTCCATCCATGCTCACCTCGAATCCGAAATAAGCCCCGCGGGTCTCCATCGACGCTCACCTCGAATCCGAAACAAGCCCCGCTGGTCTCCATCCATGCTCACCCAAAGGTCCAGATAAGCTCCGCGGGTCGCCCGCATCCCTCACCCTGGATCCTAGATAAGCCCCGCGGGTCGCCATCCGCGGTACTCCGGATCCCAGATGATCCCCACGGGACGCCCGCATGCCCCCCGCCACCTTTGGAAGGGTTCCCCCTGGTCTCTTCCGACCGTGCCGCCGCGTATTTCCTAGTCGACGCTGGCGGCTCTCCGGTCGCTGGAAGTGCCAGAATCATCCGGCAGCCGTTCTTCACAAATACCACCACCAGGTTTCCACAGAGCCCTTGGGCGTGAGCGCGTAGCCCGGAAGTACCTGCATGTGAGCACCGCTCGCCAGCTCCTCTCTGCACAGAAGCAATGGGAGCTCCCTTAGTCTTCTCGCAGCGGGTCTGCGTCCAAAAGCAAAGCATCATCGCCTCCGTCGCCAAGAACTGCCCCCGCATCCCGCGCAGGTGCCGCGGACGCCTCCTCGTCTGATGGTGGTGGTGCTGGCGGCGCCGACGCGTCCGTCGCCTTGCCGTCGAACGGGCCAGGGTCCGGTGGAAGTGGCTGGGGATTCAACGTGCACGACGTCACGCAAAGTAGAGCGCAAGACAGCCACGGGAGAAGACATCGCATAGGTCCAAACGCGCTCCTAAGCACCACCAATGCCATCCATCACGTTGCGAGATTTGTCCAAGCCGGCGTCGAAGGCTGGCCCATCATGGCACAAGCTCAGGTCTGCTTCAGGGGAGCGGGAGGCGGACGAGGACGTGGTTGTGGCCTTGCGCTCGGCGGTATTCGATATGCTCTGTGAGCTGGCGTACGAGGTGGACTCCAAGGCCACCAATGGGACGGTCTTCTATGGACGCGTCCAGGTCGGGGGGCGGCGCCTCGAGGGGATTGAATGCAGGGGCTGCGTCGATCACCTCGAGCTCGAGGGCATTGTCCAAGCATGTCATGTGCACCTCGAACCTGCCGTCCGCGCGCCCTCGGTAGCCGTGGTTGACCACGTTGGCGGCAAGCTCCTCGAGGGCTAGCACCAAGGGATACGACTGGTCTTCGGAAACCCCATGGCCTTCGCAAAACTCCCGCAGCACGTCGCAGGCATCCGACACTTGATCGAGGGTCGCAGCAAAATCCCGTTCTATGCGCCGAATCACGACGCCGCTCCCAGGTAACGAATGGCCAACACTGCGATGTCGTCCGATTGCGGCTCCCCCTCCGCAAACGCTCGCACATGCGCCAAGAGGTCGTCCACCAGCCGCTTGGAGGGACCTAGACTCGGTTTGCTAAAGTGCTCGAGCAAGCGCTCATCGGAGAAATATTCGTCACGCGGGTTGAACGCCTCGGTGACGCCGTCTGTGTAGGCCACAAACGTTTCCCCAGGACCAAGCTGCAGGTGAAACGTGGCAAAGGTGAGCCCAGGCAAGATGCCCGCAGCCATCCCTGTGTCGAGGCCTATGAAAGTGGAGCGACCGTCGGGACGCACATGCAGTGGGATCGTGTGGCCTCCGCTCGAACACGCCACCTTGCCTGTGGTCACGTCGAGAATGCCGCAAAGCAGTGTCACAAACATGGAGGATGGGTTGTCTACGGAAAGGTAGTCGTTGAGCAACTGGAGGACCCGGGCCGGATCCCGCAGCTGCCTCAGGTGCGTCTTGATCAGCGTCGTGGCGACCGCCATGAAGATCGCCGCGGGGATCCCTTTGCCAGAGACGTCTCCAACCACGAACCCGAGGTGGCGGTCGTCGAGGAATTCGGCGTGGTACAGGTCGCCACCGACCTCTTTGGCCGGCTCGAGCACCCCGTGGACATCCACCGGCGCACGTTCTGCGAGGCCCGAGAAGTCGTGCATGACCATGCCCATCTGGATGTCGTGTGCAACCCGCAGGTCGTGTGCGAGAAGCTCTTTGGCGGCGTCGGTGAACGCCTTGGCCTTGAGCAGGGAGCGTACGCGGGCCTTGAGCTCTAGGAGCTCGAAAGGTTTGGTGATGTAGTCGGTGCCTCCGGCCTCGAATCCCTCGACTTTGCTCTCGGCCTCGTCGCGAGCCGAAAGAAACATGATGGGGACATGCTCGAATTCGGGACGTTTTCGGAGCTGTCGGCAGACGTCGTAGCCGCTTATGCCTGGCATCATGACGTCGAGAAGCACCAAGTCTGGTGTGGTTTTGCTGACGAACTTCAGGGCCGCCTCGCCGCTCAAAGCGACGCTCAGTTTGTAATCGGCTCGGAGCGCTTGAACGAGAACCTCGACGCTGTCTTTGCTGTCGTCGACAACGAGGATCCTGCTCTCAGAAAGGTCTTTCATGCGGCGCCAAGCTGGCCCAGGCGCGTCCCGTCTGCAAGCTTTCTAGGCGGCCTGCAAGTACTCGTGGATCGCTTGGGCCGCCTGACGCCCATGGCCCATGGCCAAGATCACCGTCGACGCCCCCGCCACGATGTCGCCTCCTGCAAACACTCCCCGTCGAGCGGTCATCATGGTCTTTGGATCCACCACGAGGGTTCCATGGCGGGTTACCTCGAGCCCCGGCGTGGTCTTTGGAATCAGCGGATTGGGACCGTTGCCAATGGCTTCCACCACCACTTCGACAGCAATTTCCTCGAAAGCTCCTGCCACCGGGATTGGCTTTCGCCGCCCTCTTGCATCGGCTTCGCCAAGCTCGCACACCTGAACACGCACCCCTCGTGCCCACCCATCCTGGGTCGCTAGGATCTCGGTGGGAGCCCGTAAATAGTGGAACTGAATCCCCTCTTCCATCGCGTGCTTGACCTCTTCGTGGCGGGCCGGCATCTCTGCATGGGAGCGACGGTAGATCACGTGGACGTGCTTGGCCCCTAGCCTGCGCGCTGTCCGCGCGGAGTCCATCGCAACGTTGCCCCCTCCAAGAACAGCGATCCGATCGCGTCGAAGGACCGGTGTGTCTGTCTCGGGGAATCGATACGCCCCCATCAAGTTCGCACGAGTCAAGTACTCGTTGGCCGAGTACACGCCATTGAGTTGCTCCCCCGGGATCTCCATGAAATACGGAAGTCCCGCCCCGGTTGCAATGTAGACGGCGTCGAACCCCTCCTCAAAGAGCTCGTCGACCGTCACGGTTTGCCCAATCACTGTGTCGAACTCGAAGGTCACCCCCATGCGACGCAGCACGTCGACCTCGGCTTCTACAATGGCCTTGGGGAGTCGAAACTCTGGGATCCCGTAAACGAGCACGCCGCCAGCTTTTTGAAACGCTTCGAAGATAGTGACGGCGTGGCCAAGACGGCGAAGGTCGGCACCACAGGTAAGCCCAGAAGGACCCGCCCCTACCACCGCAATGCGCTTGCCCGTGTCCGCGGCTATTGCTGGAAGCTCGATCCCGAGCTGTTCACGCTCCCAGTCGGCCAAAAACGCTTCGATCTTGCCGACAGAGACGGCAAACCCGAGGTCCTTGTGTACCTTGGCTACCGCGCAGTTCTGCTGGCACTGCGTCTCTTGTGGACAGACCCGTCCCGTGATGGCGGGGAGGATATTGGTCTTGCGGATCTCTCGAATGGCTCCCTTGAAGTCACCTTCGGCCACGAGATGAAGAAATACGGGGACATCCACGCCCACTGGGCAGGCATTGGCGCAAGGCTCGGTCTTGCATTGGAGGCACCGAATGGCCTCGGCTCGAGCCTGATCGGGCGTGTAGGCATAAGGGACCTCACGGATATTGTGGATCCGTATGGCCGCGGGCTGCTCGGCCCATTCGACCTTGGGAAGCCGAGCGCGCTCTTTTGCTTTGAAGTCGTTGCGATGGGTGATGCGGTCGCGCAGATCGTCGTGGCCGCGCGGTCGTGGCTCGTGGGCTCGGGTCGGCATGGCAGACTCCTATCACTCGGCAGCTTGTGGAACCGCGCGACAGCCGGTCTCAATGTGTTCGCGGTAAAGCTCGAGACTTCGTGACTCCTCGCGCACATACATCCCCTGGCGCCGAATCATCTCGTCGAACTGCACCTGATGCCCGTCAAACTCAGGACCATCCACACACACGTACTTGGTTTCCTTGCCAATGGTCACCCGACAGCCACCGCACATCCCCGTGCCATCCACCATCACCGTGTTCAAACTGACCATGGTGGGAACCTCAAAGGGACGGGTCGCTTCCGAACAGGCTTGCATCATCCGCGGCGGCCCAATGGCAAACACGAGATCGATGGGACGTTCATCGGCCCACGTTTTAGAAAGCAGGTCTGCAAGCAAGCGGGTCACAAACCCGTGATGCCCCCGCGTACCATCGTCCGTGCAAACGAGCAGCTCGGAGGAGCTCGCCTGAAGAGGAGCCTCGAGAACCAACATGTTCGCAGAACGCGCCCCCAGAATCGTGATCACCCGGTGCCCGCGGGCTCGAAGCCCCCGGACAATCGGAAGGAGCGGCGCCGCGCCAATCCCGCCGGCGACACATACGACAGTCCCGAGCACGTCGTCGGGTTTGCCAGGAAGTCCCAGATGCGTCGGATTGCCGAGCGGTCCGGCGATCGTTGCCAGGCTGTCGCCCACACCAAGGTTGTCGCAAAGCTCGATGGTGGTCTTGCCGATGGCTTGAACGACCAGGGTCACGGTGCCACGAAGCGGGTTGGTGTCGGCGACGGTGAGGGGGATCCTCTCGGAGCTCTCGAGCGGGCGAATCATGACGAATTGCCCGGCACGATGGCGTTTGGCGATGCGGGGAGCCTCGACCTCGAAGAGCGTTACCGAAGGGGCAATTTCTTCTCGACGGACGATCCGATACATAACAGACCTCTCTCGCACGGTCGCTGCGTTGCGACAACTGGACTTCTTCTTGAAGTACCCGCGTGGTGTTGCTGGAAGGTTTCGACGCGATTTCTTTTCAGGAGCTTGTCGAAGGTCGCTCAAGCTCCCCAGCAGCGCGGCACAGTGACGCGGGACGCTGGTAAGCGCAACGTCAACTTGGAAGAAGGTGCGCCGCCAACGCCTGCGCCAACACCGCGGCCACCGAATGCACCTGCAGAAACCTCGAGCCCTGCGCCAGCTCGCGCGCCCGTGGATGGCTGTCGGTACACGCCACAATCGAAAGAAGTCCGCTTCGTTCGATCTCCCCGAGCGCGTCCCCAGGGAAAATCCCATGCGTCGCAATCGCCACCACGTCGCTCGCCCCCGCCTCGCGGTACGCCCGGGCCGCACCAAGAAGCGACCCCCCAGTCCGAATCATGTCGTCGTAAATAACCACACGCTTTCCTTCGACATTGGCGCTCATCGCCGTCACCTGCGTCCGATTGCCGTCGAGCCGACGCTTGAACACGAACGACGCTCCCACTCCTAGGTCGTTGGCGAGCGACTCCACCCACTTGGCCCGTCCCGCATCCGTGCACGCCAGTACGAAGTCGTCGCCGCCTAGCTTCTTTGCTAGGGCCATTACCACCGGCTTGGCGTAAACGTGCACCGGTCGAATGGGCCCCTCGAAGTAGTGCGGGAGTCCTTCCGAGTGAAGATCGAGCAGCAAAATCCTGGTGTTCCAGCCCGGAATGGACGACAGCAAATGCGCCCTTGTCTTGGCAGTCACCACCTCTCCAGGCTTGACCGCCCTCTCCATCGTCGAATGGCCAAAGTACGGCGCCACTAGGATCAGACGCGCCGAGCCGTAGCTAACCAAAGAACACGACAGATCGTAAAGCTCCATCGTGTCGCCGTCGGAGACGGTCCCCGCCACCAGGACCACATCGCGCCCCTCCACAGGGGTGAGAATCCGCTGATACAACTCGCCGTCAGGAAACGTCTGCGTCTCAACCTCGCCTACGTCGGCTCCGGATTGGGTCGCAATGGCCTCACGCAAGTAGGCATACGCTCGGGTTGAAAATACGAGATGACGTTGGCTCATGACCGCCCCTTAGGGTCAGCGCGCCTGCACGCACATGCCGCTTTAGTCACTCCACCCCATTGCCCCCCACCCCAATTGCCCCCCAGCCGAAAACAACGGCACACACAAGGTACGATGTGACTATGGCCCTTCCGAGCTATCGTCCCCGGCGTGAAAGACCCCGAAGAAGATCCCAAGCCGCAAAAAAACATCATCTCGATTGTCGGCGAGATCGAGCGCCGGCGCAAGAAACAGGAGCGCAAACGCGTCGCCGCCTCGCACCTGCGCGACCTCGAGTCGTCCATGGGCGTGACCGAGCAGCAGGAGGAAATGGAGAAACTGGACATCGAAGACGGCCTCGGCAAGCTCGGGGAATTGCCTGAAGAAGAGGCGAAGAGCGCGAGGGCGATGCTCCGCACGGTCCGCGGCCTGCGGAGTTGCTTGCGCGGTGACTCCGCGGCGGGCTTGGCCGAGTGGGCCGAGGTCATCGAGGAGGGCCATGACGTCGGGACCGCCTACCTGTTTCGCGCCCGCTGGCGGATGCATACGGACCCGTCCTCGGCCCTCGACGACTTCGACCGCGCCGTCGCCGCCAAGCCCTCCGAACCCAACATGTATGCCAGGCGTGGGGACTGTCACGCAGCGCTCGGTGACCACCAGCGAGCGCTCGCCAACTACCGTCGTGCGCTCGGCCTCGATTCGAAGCTCTTCGACGTGCACCGCTCCATGGGCCAGGCCTTGGTCGCATGCGGCGAACACCGCAAGGCGCTCGTGGCCTACGATCGGGCGATCCGCCTTGCGCCGCGCTATGTCGACTTCTACCTCGAACGTTCCGCTATTCGGGAGCACCTCGATGACATCGTCGCGGCCATCCAGGACCTCGATCGCGTACTCGCCCTTGACCCGACCCGTATAGACACCAGGATCCACCGCGCATTTTTGCTGGTCCGCACCGGTGACGTCACCGTCTCCAGCGCCGCATTTGAAGAGGTCCTTGGCGAGCTCGAAACCGACCAGGCACAAGAAGTCTTATCCCTCGTCGGCAAGGCGCGCGTCGCTCTGGGCCAGACCGAGCAGGCCATCAAAGATCTCTCCCGTGCCCTGGAGCTCGCACCGGACGACGTCTCCGCGCTGGCACAGCGGGGGCGGGCTCGTTGGCTGCGCGGCGACCACCAGAGCGCGCTCGACGACTTCGATCGGGTGATCGAACTGGAGCCCGGCGAAGCGAAACATCACGTGAGTCGCGCCAACGTGCTCGCCAAGCTTGAACGCATGGCCGATGCAGTCGTCGCTCTCTCCCGCGCCTTGGAGCTTACCCCCAACGATCCGGAGGCCTACGCCCTGCGCGCGATCTACCGGAGCCACTCCGAGGACACGGACGAAGGGGTCGTTCGGGTGAAGGAAGACCTGGGACGTGCCATAGAGCTTGCCCCGACCAATGTGATCTACCCCCGCAAGCGAGGCGAGTACCTGATGGCGCGGTGTGAGTACACAGAAGCGCTTGCCGACATCGATAAGGCACTTGCGCTTGCCCCCGACGTTGCGCAGCTCCACTTCGATCGCGGTTTCTGCAAGTCACGGCTCGATGAGGAACACTGGCCGCCTGTCGACGAGTCGAAAGAGGACATGATCGCGCGATGCACCTCGGCGCTCGCCGACCTCGAGAGGGCCTTCGAACTCGGCAAACACGACGAGGACATCTACTACGAGCTCGTACGGGTCCGGGAGGGGATGGGCGACAACAAGGCGCACCTTGCGATGCTCGATCGTGCCATCGCCGCGGTCCCCGACTCGATGCCTTTTCGCGTCCTGCGGGCCGATCGGCGCCAGCGGGCCGGCGACGCGGACGGGGCGGCAGCCGATCGGGCTCACCTGCTGACGCTCGGGTTCCAATGGACGACTGACGGCATTCAAAAGATCAGCACCGTCGAACCGTAGGTCACGCACCGAGGTCAACGCGCCCTGCCCGCGAGACGTGACCAGTCGTCGCAAATGCCCGTCGCTATCTTGTCGGCAACCGCCATCACCGGAAGTTGCGAATTGACCCCGATGCTCGTCGGCAACACGCTGCCGTCGCAAACAAATAGGTTCGACATCGCCCATACCTCCCCCGTCGGACCCACTACCCCATCCCCTTCGCTCGCCCCCATCCTCGCCGACCCCAGTGGGTGAAAGGCCATGCACTCGGCCAGACGACCTGCAGGTGGCCTCGACGTCAAAAACTCTACCTCGCTCGCGCTCTTGAACGGCATCGTCCCGAAAATAGGGAGAATCACCTGACGCGCCCCCGCCGCAAACGCCATCTTCGCTACCGTCTGCATCCCAAAAAAAAGACGCTTCTTGTCCCGCTCCACCATCCGATACGTCGTCACAGGCTCCCGCCCGATCCAGCGCCTCACCGAACCACCACCGTCGTCGTGTACCATCCCGCCAAAAATGGCCATCCGTGGAAGTCGCTCGGCTAGCTCCCGATGCTCCTTGCCCACCCCTGGAAACGCCGCCGCAAGAACATTAGGTGGACTGTACACCCCCACCAACGTCAGCCCGTCCTTGTGGAAATGATCCGAGTAGACACTCTGCATCGCGCCATCCCACCCCTGAACCGCTTCGTCGAAAAGCGCATTCACCCGAAACGCTGGATGCAACGTCATGCCCCGTCCCACGTGCTTGCCATGCAGTCCGCTCTGCCTCAGAAGCACCGGTGTGTGGATCGACCCGCACGCAATGATCACCACCTTCGCCCGGATCTCGAAAGGCACCCGTGGCTTGCGTGTCTCATGGTCGATAAAGCGACCGCGTACCCCTGTCGCCTGCCCGCCCGCGTGATCGATCGACTCCACAAGAGCATCCGACACAATGCGAGCGCCGTCGGCCACCGCATCGGGCAGGTACGCGATGTCGACGCTCTGTTTGGCCCCCTGTGGACAGCCAAAGTTGCATCGGGACGCTCCGTAACAGTGACGCGTGTTGCGACGTAGGCTCTTCATCGGGATTCCTAGCTTCGCAGCCCCCTCGACCAACAGTTCGGTCGCCCGCGAGCGCATCGACACCGGGACTTCTTCCACATGCACCGCTTGTTCGACCGCCTCAAAATGCGGCGCCAATGCCTCGGGAGTCATCGCGCGCAGTCCAAGACGCTCGACCCAGGTGTGAAGTACCGAGTCCGGGATCCGGAAACACACGCCCCCCGTCAGCACACTCGAGCCCCCTACGCATCGTCCCGTGGTCACGCTGATGACAGGCGTGTCGCCTAGCCCTACTGCCACCCCCAACCCGGACTCGCGCCACATGCGGCGCAGTGTGTGCGTCGGCGGCCAAGAACCGTACTCCTCAGGAGCGTAGTAGCCCCCCTCTTCAAGCACGCACACCTTGTGACCCGCACGTGCAAGCTTCTGTGCTGCGACAGCTCCCCCTGCCCCCGAGCCCACGACCACGACGTCCACTCGATCGTACAGCGGCGCTCCAAGGTCCCGTCCACGCGTCACCGCCAGCCTGGTCATTGGCCGCTCCCAAGCGTGCGTGTGTGGCAACGTCGTAAGCTCGCCGGCGCATCGCCTGGATACCCCAGGGCGCGAAGCTCGTCGGGATGCTCGAAAAACAGCATCGTGAGCATCGTTTTCCACCCGATGAAGATCAGCGTGATGGGCCAGAAAGCAGAACGCTCCATGCGGGTCAGCATGCGCACCCGGTCGTCAACCGACAGTCCGTTGAAAAGCGCAAGCTTTCCAAGCAAAAAGAGAGGAAGGATAGCCAAGAGCTCCAGGGTGCGGAGCAGTCCGAAGCGAAGGAACGCACTGACCGGACTCAGGAAATCATCCACGTCGTCCACAAACGCCGTGAGGCGCTGAGAGGATGGGGACGCCGCATGCGAGAACATCGCCTCGGCAAGGGCACGCAACAGAACACGATGGCGGGGGGCGAAGGTCATAGGAGGTTGTTGGAGTCTCGCATGTCTGGGCCCGTCATGTCACCTGCTTGCCCTTTGGGGTTCCGAGGCTCCATGATCCCGTCATGGGTTCAAACATCGACTTGCCTGTTGTCCGCACCGGCAGGTCCCGGCGCTGGTCGACTCTCGCGTATGCTGCCTCCGTTCTTGCTCCGCTGGCGTTCTTGTTGATCGCTGGCGTCGCGCGACGCTGGATGAGTGACGACGGCTTTATCAACCTTCGCGTGGTTCGAAATATCCTGGACGGCTACGGACCGGTGTTCAACGTTGGCGAGCGTGTCGAATGTGTCACCAGCCCCCTGTGGATCGCCTTGCTGACCCTCGCAGGTGCCACGCGCTTGCCCCTCGAACCGTGTGCAACCTGGCTTGGTATCGCCCTCGGCGTCGGTGGAGCCGTGGCCGCAACACGTGCTGCGCTCGATCTTGCCGCAGCGCCTCGAGAGCTGCGTCAGGCTCTCGCAAACGGGATCGTGCCACTAGGTGCGTCGGTCTTCGTGGTGCTCCCTCCCGTGTGGGACTTCTTGTCGTCCGGTCTCGAGAACGGCCTCTCTTACTTCTGGATTGGCGTCACATCGGCAGCTACCTCCCGACTGGCACGTCTTTCCGACGATTTCCCATTGCACGTGACAAGGCGTGCTCCTCTCTTGCGTGCGGCAGTTGTCGCAGGACTGGGCCCCCTGGTCCGTCCAGACCTCGCCTTGGCCGCGTCGCTGTTTCTTGCCGTGCTGCTGGCCATTGCCATGCGAGGACGGGAACCGAAAGGACGTCGCACCATCGCGGTCGCCGTGGTCGCGACTGCGGCCGCAGCGCCTTTGACCTACCAGGTCTTTCGAATGGGTTACTACGCGTTGGTGAGTCCCAATACGGCGCTGGCCAAGGAGGCGTTCGAGAGCCGTTGGGCTCAGGGAGGAGCGTACCTGTACAACTTCGTGGGGACCTATGTCCTGGCGGTCCCCTTTGCCGTGGTGCTTGTCGTGACACTGCTGGCGTTGTGGAGAGGACTGCGCGAGAGGCGTTCGATGTCCGTATTGGCCGCAGCTGCGCCGTTGATCGCAGGGGTGGCAACCGTGCTGTACGTGGTGCGCGTGGGAGGGGACTTCATGCATGGACGGATGCTTCTCCCTGGTACGTTCCTTGTACTCGTTGCCGTCTGGGTAGTGCCGGTACGTCACGAAGGGGAGCGCGTCGCCGTCGCATTGCTGCGGATAGCTGGGGTCGTGGTGGTGCTCGGTTGGGCGGGGATCTGTGCGGCGTTGCTGCGGGTGCCGGAGGCCAATCAGAACAACATTGGCGATGAGCGGCGGTGGTACGTGAGCCAATCGAAGGTGGCCAATCCGGTCACGCTGGAGGACTACCGTAGTTTTTACTTCTATGCCGAGGGACAGACGTTGCAAGCGATGGCGAAGGCGATGTGTCCCAAGGGGGAGACCCGTTGCAGGCGCAGTCTTTTCATCGATCAGCCGGAGTTTGGGAGGCTGTGGCCCGAGGTGTCGGAACGTCCGCTTGCAGAGGGGGCTGTAGCGCCTGGCACGGTGATGGTGGGGGCGCGGGTTGCGGTGGGGCTGATGGGGTACATGCTGGGGCCCGAGGTGCATCTGGTGGATCGTGCGGGGCTTGCGGATCCTGTCGCGTCGAGGTTAGTTCTGCAGCATCGGGGACGTCCAGGGCATGAAAAGGGGCTTCCCAATGCTTGGCTGGTCGCGCGGTTCACCGAGCCTGCAGCCCATGAGGACTCGCGAGTTTCAGCGGCACGTCGTGCGCTTCGCTGCGGAGCGCTTCGCGACCTGCAACCCGCGGTCCGAGGACCGCTAGGGCCCGCGCGTTTTCTTGGCAATGTGGTTCGAGCCTGGGAGTTTGGCAGTCTTAGGATTCCCACAGATCCGTGGGAGGCCGAGGAGCGCTTTTGCGGAGTCCATGGTCCGGACCTGACGCTGCGAGGTGGTTCTGGTGGCGACAGGTTCCAGCTCGAGTGCAGGGACGGGGTGGCAGCTCTTGGTGTGATGAGGTCGTCAAAACAGACCGTGGCCAGGCTGGAGGTGGAATGCAGGTCGCTTGCCGTTGCCAAGGTAGGAAGTCACGATCAAGGGCAAGTGCTGCGTCTAGTTTGCAACGACGGCGAGGTTCCCATGGGGCTCCATGGAAAGGCGGGGGACCTTCTGGATACCGTGGGACTGTTGTGCGCTTCAAGCGGCAACGCGCAGCCTAGTCCCACGGAGGCGATAGGTGGCAGTGGAGGGACTCCGTGGCGTTTGGCTTGCCCAGTGGGGGCCACGCTGGTCGGGGTCGCTGGGCGAGCGGGGGATCTGATCGATGCGGTCGGACCGATGTGCGCAGCGGTGCCTTGATGGAAGTCAGGGGGCCCCGCATTCTTGGGGTGGGAATGAGGCCTGCTCAAGTAATGAACGCCTAGGCTTGGGTAATGAACGGCGATGCTCAAGTAATGTACGCCTAGGCTTGGGTAATGAACGGCGATGTAAGCGTCGTGGAGGGTTACGTAAGCATAGGGCACGACGATGCTTACATCATGGGTACTTAGGGTTTACAAGATGTGCGACGATGCTCAGGTAATGGGCACCTATGCTCAGGTAGTGGACGACGATGTAAGCGTAGGGTAAAGCGATGCTTACATAGGGCACGACTACGTAAGCGTCGGGCTCGCCTATGTAAGCGTAGGGCACGACGACGCTCAGATAGGATAAGGTTACTTGAGCATAGACCATGCCTACCCAAGCATAGGGCACGACGATGCTCACATAGGGCATGCCTACCCAAGCATCGGGCATGACGATGCTCACATCGGGCATGCCTACCCAAGCATCGGGCATGACGATGCTTGCTGGGCGACGTGTTCTGGTCACCTGGAAGGGGGTCGGCTGAAACTGAAACAGGGCTCACACGGGACAGGGACCGCCGAAGAGGCCAAAGAAGCGAAGGATCCAGAGGGCTATCTGAGCGGCGACGAGGGTCATCAGGAGAAACAGCAGGCGACGTCCAGTGGGTTCTTCGTCGAGGCGACCGGCGTGACCGTGGTGCAGCACGAGCCAGAGGCTTCGGAGCGCGATGGTCAAAACCAGGGCAACCACGAGGGGCGCTAGCGGATTGAAGCGCATGGCCTCGTTCCATTGGAGCGAGAGGAGCGCTTTCATGGTGCGGGTGGAACCGCACGATGGGCATGGGACATGAAAGAGGCCCGCCATGGGACATTTCAAGACGCCTGTGAGGATGATGACTCCGTAGGCACCCATGGCGGCGGCGGCGGTGAGGGCGGGACGGACAAACAGGCGGACGTTTTGGTTTGACATCGAGGTCCTTTGCGGGAGGCGGCCTAAACCACGCCCATCTCGAAACCCGCAGATCCGCCCGAAGACCTCACCCCCACAGGATCCAGAGCGTTCACCAGGTCCCCCTCCCCATCGATGGGGAGGGGGCGCTGTGAAATGGCGAAATAGCGAGGGGTGAGGTCTTCGGGGGCGCCCGCGACGAAGTTGCGGTTTTCAAGATGGGCTTGGTTTAGCACAAAGAGTTTTGCGGTCGGACGATCCATGCGATGCTTCGCCAAGCGCGGAGGGGGGACAACCACTTCGCGGGGACTTATAGCGTGAGGAGAACGAACGATGCTGAGTGAACCGACAAACGGGATGGTGCATGCTGCGGGAGGTTACGGTCCGCCAGGCGGAGGGCCGCCCGGTGGATATGGTCCGCCCGGTGGCCCGCCTGGATTCGGTGGCCCGCCTGGATTCGGTGGTCCGCCGGGAGGTCCGCCTCCTGGTGGGTACGGAGGTCCGCCGGGAGGTCCGCCTCCTGGTGGGTATGGGGGGCCGCCGGGATTTGGTGGTGGCCCACCTGGTGGTGGTGGGTACGGGGGGCCGCCGGGAGGTCCGCCGGGATTTGGTGGTCCCCCGCCTGGCTATGGACCGCCAGGAGGCGGCCCCATGATGCCTGGCGGCGGTCAAGACATCAATACGACCTTGCCTCTGGTTTTGGGCATCGTGTCGATCTTCTGCTGCTGGCCGGCAGCCATTTTCATCATCATCTACGCGGTGCAAGCCAAGACCGCGAAAGATCAAGGAGACCTGGAAACGGCGCGTTCCAAGGTCAAGACGGCCTCCCTCGTGGCGTACATCGTGATAGCGCTCGGGTTCCTCGGTATCCTCGCCAACATCATCATACGCATCGTCGCGAGCTGACGTCCGCGTGCTGCAACTGGGCGAAGCGCAAAACAGCTTCGCCCGTCCTCAATCCGCCCCAGCCAACTTACGGAAGCAGCAAACGCGGTCCCCGCACCCGTTCCCCGACCTTGGGCCCGGACGGTCCCCGCCACCACTCGCGCAGCGTCTTGCCTGGACAAAGGGTCTGGGCCACCTCTCGATGCAGGCGCACATCCGCGGACGATAGCCCGTGTTTCTGAAGAAGTGCCACCACGAGCTCCACTAAGGCCTTCTTCGCTGGACGGGTCGGCTCTTCTTCCTCGAAGTTCCCCAGTACGCACACCGTGATATGACCCGTCGGGTCATAGTGCGTCGTCGTGTCCGCCGCATAACGCAGGGAACGCCCTTCGTACAACGCCCCCGATGGCCCTACGAAGTAATGGTACGCCAGATCCCCCCAGTGCTTCACCTGCACTTGATACGCTTGGATTCCAGCGAGCACCTGCCCGTCGTCTTGCCCAGGACGGTTTCGAGCCGCGGAGTGATGGATGGTCAGTAGCCTTGGCTTCAATGGGTTAGGTTTCATACGGGACGGGATCGCAGGACTGGCCCGCCACCCCGAACGTTGCACCATCGAAAGCGCCGCTGCCGCATCGGAAGATGCGTCGTTAGCCTCCACCGCTGCGTCACGGATTGCAGGGACCAGGTCTGCGAATGCGGAAGCCACTGGGGCATCCAGCTCGGCAAGAAGCACGGGGCCGGCAGGACGTGAACAACTGCAGGTCAAGACAAGCGACAGCAGCAGTTTCATGGCGCAAACAGCTCGTGCCGACCTCGGTGGTCCGCCTTGAGCGCATAGGCGCCAGGGATCGTTCGTTTCACCCGCGTCAGTGCGTCCCGTACCCCTTTCCGATCGCTGTAGTCAAAAGGTCCCACATAGGCAAGCCAAAGACGTCGCTTGCTCAACGTTGCATAGTCCGGAATCCAGAGCATCCCGGCCCGTCCGAAGTCCCTTCGCAAGCCCGCAGCCCGCGCGACGGCCGTCCCCTTCGATGAAACGGCCGTACACGCGATCACCCACGCAGGGGTGTAGACGTGATCCCCTCCCACGGGTCCGACCCGCGAAAGCTCCTCGGTTGCAGCATCGGTGTCCAGCGGCTCCACGGCGCTAGGAACCGAGTCCTCGTCTAGCACAGTCACGTTGTCGCTTGCGTCTTCCTCGGTCCCATGAACACGAGACGCATTGCAGGCAAGCAGGACAAGCAGAACTGCAGCCCTTCGCATGGTCTATCCCGCGATCTCGAGGAGCCGACGGCACAACTCACGTCCATAGTCGGTCCAACGTCCCTCGCCCCAGTACCGGTAGCAGCTCGTCTGGCTAGCCAACAGAAGCAGCAAGGCTTGGCGATACCGGGGGTCGTCTGCCGTCCGAATGCGCTCGGAGAACCTGGCACTCGCCTCTTGGATAGGTCCCAGGACCCCTTCGTAGCCTTTGATCCAGGAGCGGTCGTTGGTCCAGCTCCCCCCCTCGACATGGAAGCGCGGGTCTTCGCCACGAAGCGCATCGAGGACCGTCTGGAGACGCTCCGGACCATCCCCAGGCGCCATGCGCTGCCAGATGCGATGCTGCAAGATGGGTTGCACTTCAGGGAAGTCCTGTTCGGTTAGCCCCAGCGCCTCGAGATGTTCCAGGTACTCGCCAACGTTCATGGGGGCGGTCTCCGAGCCACTGGCCTCCCGTGTGGCCTTCAAGAACGCATCGGGGAACTCATTCATCATGACCCCGCCGTTTTCGCCATCGGCAACCTGCGACACGATAGGAGGGATCGACTTGCCAGCGAGCTGCAGCCGCGAAAGGCCTCGAGCCTCGTAGTAGGGTTGCATCTGTCCTACCAGCTTCGTGTCGCTCCCCTGGGTTTTGATGAGGGCGATGATACTGGCCTGGTCGCCGTGGGCGTTGCGCACCACGAGGCGGTGGGGAAGGTGCACGGCAGGACGGAGCACGCTGTTACCGTCGGGGCTTTCTACGGTGTGCTCCTGGACAAGGACCCAGCGAAAGCCCGTGTCACGCAGGGTGCGCACAAACTCGTAGGCGACGTCGGGATGGTTGGGAAGGGCCATTTCGGCAGGCGAGAACCCGGTTACTCTTGCGAGCGCGTCGGCACCGAAGAGGGACGCGAAGTGAGAACGCCAAGCGTCGACATGAAGGCGGTAGTCTTTGGGAGGCGTTGAAGGGGCGACGGCATGTCCCCAGGGGGTCCCGAGCCATTCGATGCAGCGACGGGTCTGTGGGGATGTGGTGGCTTGAACGAGGGCATCGAGGACATGTCCATGGCCTCCTTGTTCCAGGGCAAAGAGCAAGCAGCCGGAGTAATCGAGCATGACGCGAGGTTCGAAGCCAGCGTCGACGAGGTCTGTGACGAAGCCTGCAGTGCGTTCGTAGCAGCGCAGGAAGGCTCCTGCGTTGTGGTTGTCCTGGCCTTCGGGATGGGCAAACATCCAGTCGAGGTGGCCGATCAAGTCGGCCTGGGCGAGGTCGCCGGGGCCTGCGGGGATCAGCGGCTGGTGCATGTGGAGCGCGATGGCGAAGGCGCTTCGAATGCGTGGGAAGTCGACGTGGCTTTCGGCTAGAAACTGCGGTCCCTGCAGCTGGGAAACATCGACGCGAGGGCCCGAGAGGCGTGACAGAAGGTTCGAGGAATGCACGTAGGGCTTTTCCTCGTGTCGCGCTCCGGAGGCAAGTGGTGTCTGTGGGTGCGGGGGCCGAACCTCACCTCCCCGTCCCCTCCCCGTCCCCTCCCCGACCCCTCCCCGTCCCCTCCCCCCGACCGCCTGGCCGCCGCAAGCATGGCAGCGCCAAGCGTGTATTCCTCTATGTGCTTCTGGAGCACCAGAGCTCCCGGACCGCTGGATGCCACTGCGGCTTTTGCGCTACATGTTGCGCATCTGGGAGTGGTTCCTGATGAACACGGTTCGGACCAGGGGACCGGGTAGTGTGGGACCGCCGAGGACCGGTTCGTCGAGTGCTTCTTCGTCTGAAGCGCTCGGCTCGGATTTTCGACGTGGCTTAGGACTCGCGGCGCACTATCTTAGGGCCTGTGACCTCCGAAGAGTGCCTTTCCCAAGTACGAAACCCTGCGGTCCTCGGGGAATTGAAGCATCTTCTTGGACTTCCGGACACGGTCGAGGCCCTCCACCAGGTGGAGGAGACGCTTTCGCGTGTGGACCGGCGCATCGACCTCCTTTCGGAAGCCATTTATAGGCTTACGGAGGCCCAGGCGCGTACCGATCAGACCGTGCAGAGGCTCAGCGAGGCCCAGGCGCGTACCGATCAGACCGTGCAGAGCCTCAGCGAGGCCCAGGCGCGTACCGAAGCGACGCTCGAGCGCTTCATGGAGAAGACCGATCGCGGCATGGCGGAACTCCGCGAGGGCATGGCGGAACTCCGCGGGAGCATCGTGGAACTTCGCGGGAGCATCGTGGAACTTCGCGGGGGCATCGTGGAACTTCGCGGGGGCATGGCGGAGCTCCGCGACGCGCAAACCCGCACGGAGGCGACGCTGCAGCATTTCATGGTGTCCTCGGAAAAGAGTACGGCAGCCTTACGAAGGGAGGTCGGCGCTCTGTCGGAGACCATAGGCCTCGATGTGGAAGCCATCGTCTCCGCGGACCTGCCCGATTGGCTGGAACACCACCACCAGCTTCGCGTACAGCTCCAGTGTCCTTTTGTCCTGTCCGAGCTGGGCGACGAGGAGCTGGATGGCTACGGGGAGGGGCAGGGACCAAAGGGAGCCATGACGATCCTTGCGGAAGCCAAGAACCGCGTGCGGCTTCGGGAGGTCAATGGGTTCTGGGCCAAGGCGGAGCGGGTGCGACCGTTTGCGAAGGGGGTGTTTTTCCCGGTGCTCATTGGGCGAGCTGTATACCCCGATGCCAAGGAGCGGGCGGCGGAGCTGGGGCTTCTGGTGGTGTCTACGAGTACGTTGCGGAGGTAGTGGGGTCATGAAGCCTATTGGCGAGGTGGCGCAGGAGCTGGCCCAAGCCGACCGTAACGGATCGGCAAGCTTCCATTGGGAGCAGTCCCGACCCTACCCCAGCGCTTGGGTCCCCTGAAGCTCGGCGATGTCGTCGTCGCTCAGTCCCCCCTCACGCAGGATCGCCTCGGTGTGTTCTCCCTGACGAGGCGGAGGGGTGTGGGCCATGTCGAGAGGCGTCACGGGGGTGCGAAGCTGCTGAAGGGGACCCCAAGGGGAGTCGATGGTGAAGAACATGCCACGTGCGGCGAGGTGGGGATCGGAAAGCGCTTCCTCGGGTCCCAGCACCGGTTCGACGCAGCAGTCGTGCTGCTTGCCGAAGGCCTCCCATTCGTCGCGGGTGCGGGTGGCAAAGATGCCCGTGAGCTTGTCTTTGAGTTGACGCTGGTGGGGGCCCGCGAAGAACGCACTCGTGTCGACTTCGAGGGCTACTCCACCGCAAAACGCTGTCCAGAACTTAGGCTCCAGCGCTCCAAAGCTCACGAAGCCCCCGTCCTTGGCCCGGTACGTGTTGTACATCGCAAGGCCCCCGGTCAGCTCGTCGTCGCCTCGCTTGCCAACCTTGCCTCCAAAGAGGCCCCCATACCCGGTGAGCGCAAACCCCATGGCCGCCTCCACCATGGCAATGTCGACAACGCTCCCCTCGCCCGTTCGGGAGCGTTCGAGAAGCGCGGCAAGAATCCCCACGACGCTCCACAAGGCGCCTCCGATGTCTGCAAGCTGAAACCCTGGGACTTGAGGCGGAGCGTCGGCGGGCCCATGCATCCCGAGCACTCCGGCACGGGCGAGGTAGTTGATGTCGTGCCCTGCGCGCTGCGCTAGGGGACCGTCCTGGCCGTACCCGGTGAGGGCGCAGATGATGAGACGAGGGTTCGCGGCACGGAGCGCTGCGTGGGGAAGACCCAGGCGATCGAGGACCCCCGGACGGAACTGATCGAAGAGCACGTCGTAGCGGCCGACCATGCGAAGCAGAGCTCTTTGCGCCGCTGGCTTTTTGAGATCGATCGAGGCGCTCCGCTTGTTGCGGTTGAACGCCAGAAACATGGAGGAGATCTCGCCTGTCCTGCCTGTCATGGGGGGCATGTGGCGCAGGTAGTCGCCTCCCGAGGGGTCTTCGACTTTGTCGACGGTGGCGCCGAGGTCGGCGAGGACCAGAGAAGCATAGGGACCTGGCACAAGCCGACTCAGGTCGAGAACACGAATGCCTTGGAGCGGTTTCATGGCGTCGTCTTAAATGCGTTGCCCCTTCGCCGAGGGGACGGGAAGGGGCAACACGGGGTTAGGCGTTAGCTTGGCTCACTTGAAGCCAAAGAGCTTCTGGAGCTTCATCGCGAGCATCTGGTTGCCCTGGACCTTGAGCTTGCCTGCGAAAAAGAGCTGCATGCCGTTGGTCTGGGGGTTTTCGAGGAGCTTTTGGAAGTCCTCGGCAGAGACGGTGATGGTGCAATCGGCGGTGTCGGTGCCGGCCTTGCAGGCGGGGCCGGTGGCGCTCGCGTCGATGTGCCACTCGCCCTCATCGGTCACGTTGAGCTGAAACTTGGCGCCAATCGTCTTCGCCTCGTCGGCGTTGTTGGCAAGTGCGGCGGGCAGGTCTTCGTTGAAAAGCTTCTTGATATCGACGGCCATCGGGATCGCCTCCTAGTGGAACCAAAGCCCGTCCACCGGTAGGGGACGGGCACACGGCAACGCCCGACCGCGCGTGAGGGCCGGGCAAATCGCGACGTTCGCTAGCATCGCGCACCAAGCCGCGTCAAGGCCTCCGTATCAAGTGCACGATCCTCTTGACCCGTCCCCCAACCTCGGTGTCGATGCGGCGATGAGCCTCGACAAACGTTTGATGCCATCGCTTCCTACGCTGGCCCCCTCCGATGACACCTTGACCTCGCTTCGCGGGCTTCGTGCCTCGGGCGTTCGGGCCGGGATCAAACCAAGCGGCTTGCCCGACGTCGCGCTCCTCGTGGCAGCGACTCCCATGCACGCCGCAGGCATCTTCACCCAATGCAAAGTGGCCGCCTCTCCCGTCCTCGTCTGTCGAGCGCACCTGCTCGCGACCGGTGGCAAGGTTCGCGCGCTCGTGGTCAACAGCGGCAATGCAAACGCCTGCACCGGCGCCCAAGGCCTTGCCGACGCCCACGCCATGTGCGCTCAGGTCGCGAGGGCCTTGGGATGCGCCTCCGAAGAGGTGCTCGTCTGCAGCACCGGCGTGATCGGACACCCGTTGCCTATGGCGAAGGTCCATGCGGGCATCGACGCGGCATTAGGCGCGCTTTCTGGGGAGCTCGACGCTGGCAGGCGGTTTCTGCAAGCGATGATGACCACCGACGCGTTCCCGAAGGAAGCTAGCGCGCGTCTTGGGCCCGACGGACCGGTGGTCGCTGGAGTCTGCAAAGGCGCCGGCATGATCCATCCCAACATGGCCACCATGCTCGCCGTCGTAGCGACCGACGCAGCAGCGTCGACGCGGTCTCTTGCCGAGGCGCTTCCCAGGATCGCCGCCCAGAGCTTCAACGCGGTTCATGTCGACACGCACCCGAGCACCAACGACACACTCTTGCTCTTTTCGACCGGTCCCGAAGGCGCGCTCGACATGCCGGTGCTGGACGGGATCACCGAGGTTGCGCGGCGTCTTGCGTGGCTGATTGCGCGCGATGGCGAAGGGGCGACGAAGGTGACGACGATTGGCGTCCGCGGCGCCACGACGTCGCAAGCCGCGCGGGCCATTGCCGATCGGGTGGCGTCGTCGGCTCTCGTTCGGACCGCGCTCTACGGCAACGACCCGAACTGGGGACGGTTTGTGAGTCAAGTGGGCAATGCTCCCGAGGTCGTGCGCATCGAGCCACTCCGCTGTGTGCTCCAGGGAGTTTGCGTTTATGAAAACGGTGCTCCCACGTCTTTCGATCGGGCCGACTTGTCTCGGGCGATGCGGGCGGAAAACGTGACTCTCGACATGGTGCTTGCCGATGGCGATGGCGAGGCGGTGCTGATGACGAGCGACCTGGGCTACCGGTACATCGAGGTCAACGCGGAATACACCACGTGAAAGAATTGGGGCAGTGATGGAGACCACGATCGAGCTACGGTCCAACAAGAGTTCGAGGGGCCAGACCACTCGGATGTTCGACAACAACCTTCTCGAGCGGTTCTCACGGATTCATCCCGTGACCCCATTCGTCTTCTGGCTCCCCGTGGTCGGGGCGATCCTCTATCGGAGCGCGACGCGTCACGATGTGCACCCGGTGGCGATGGCGGGTCTATCGATTGCTGGCATGTTTGCCTGGACTCTGGCTGAATACGCGCTTCACCGCTGGGTTTTCCACTGGACCAACGGCACGACCTTAGGAAAGCGCATTCATTTTCTACTGCACGGAGTCCACCACGATTTCCCGAACGACAAGGACCGGCTGGTGATGCCGCTTGCCGCAAGCCTTCCGCTCTCTGTCTTTTTCTACGCGGTCTTCTTCGTGACCATGGGGGGCGTTCGCATCGCCGAGCCTTTTTTTGCCGGTTTCACCTTGGGGTATCTGCTCTACGACGGCACGCACTACGCGATCCATCACTTCCGACCGCGTTCCCGTTGGGGAAAGCTCCTTCGGCGCCATCACATGGTGCACCATTACGCGGATCACGAGGGGGGCTTCGGGGTCTCGACCCCTCTTTGGGACCTCGTGTGGCGCACGATGCCAAGCAAGAAGAGGTAACGCTCCATCCCACTTGTTTGCCGTCGGGCCATGGAAGTGAGAGGATCTCGGAACATGGGTGCCAAGATACTTGTTGTAGACGACTCTCGAACGGCGCGGGCGGTGGTGTGCCAGTGGCTAAGCGAAAGCCTTGTCGCAGGACTCACGGTCCGCGAGGTTTCAAGTGGTAGGGAGGCCGTTGCGGTTTGCGAAAGCGAGTCCTTCGACCTGGTGTTTCTCGACCTCACCATGCCGGATCTCTCTGGTTTCGAAGTGCTGCAGCTCCTTCGAGACAAAGGCGTCGATGTGAGCCGGTTCGTGGTGGTCTCGGGCGATGTCCAGCCGCTCGCCAGGCAGCGTGTCCTTGCCCTTGGCGCATCGGCATTTCTTGCGAAGCCGCTGGAAAAAAAGGGGCTGCTTGCGTTGGTCAAGCACCGTCTTTCTCCGTGAGAGCCTTGCCCCTTCGCTCGAAGACGATCCGGCAAATGCCCGTCGAATAATTCAGCCCCTGGGTCGCGGATCTTGAGTGTCCAAGGACTTCCACCGCGAGCCACTAGAACGCTAAACCGGCTAGGCCGTCAAAGTACGTGAGCAGGCACCGCAGGCCAAAACGGAGTATGGCGGGAACGGCGGCTTTCGAGACTGGCGTGGTTGAGAACGCTAAACCTGTTACGCCGTTCTAAACCAAACCTACGTTGAGAACCGCAGGTCCGAACCGCGCCACCCGCGACCCAGGGTTACCCTGGGCTGTTTTGATTCGCCCCTTCGGGGCTGCCAATCAACGCG
>CAITRH010000245.1 GCA_903894755.1 uncultured delta proteobacterium | reverse complement strand
GGGCAACCCTGGGTCGCGGGGGGCGCGGTCGCCCCCGGTCGGCCCCTCGGAGTTTGAAGAGGTCCCCGGAACTTTGCGGACCGCTCGTCGCGGAAGGGGATCTCCAGCCGCACCCGTCCGCGATCCATTTCGCCTAGGCGTATCCCAAGGAACTTGTTGAACGGGATGTAGCTCTCCATCAGCTGTCGAAGGACATCAGCTTCCATCAGTACGGACTCGCGACATACTGGGAGTCGACCCAGAGTTGCCGTCCATCGGGGAACACGACGGAGACCTGGTTGCCGGCGACCTGTTGCACCGTTGCGGGATAGCGGTTTCCATCTGCCCATGCCACCAGCACGGTGGCGCCCGGTCCAAACGGAGGCCGGTACGCAGGCACTGGCTGGGCGTAGCCTTGGGGTTGGGGTTGCTGCGCCTGCGCCGCCGAGGTCGCCTGGGGGATGCTGGGCGGGGTGATGGGCCGGGACGGTGCGATGGGGGCTGCAGGTGTGACAGGGGTTGGACGGGGGATCAAGTCAGGGACCGACGCCATGATTTCGGTCCCCTTGGCGGCGACTTTCCGCACCGACGGCAGCGCGGCGGGGGCGGACGCTTCAGGGGGCGTTTCGATCGGCGGCGGTTTCGGTGCAATGGGCGTGGGCAGAAACGGATTGACCGCAGAGGGGGGGGGCGCCGGCGCCGGCACGTCGACTGCCGCGCCACAAATAGAGCAAAACTTACCAGCACCGATGATCGTTGCGTTGCATGTCGAGCACGTAGCCATGGGCGCATGGTCGCACGGCGGGCCCCTTTAAGACAACGTGGCGTGTGGCCGCGGAGCCCTGATACGATGATCTCGTGATGGCGAAGTTTGAGCCTGCGCGCTCGCTCGAGCAACGTGTCGTCGAGCTCGACGCGGCGTGCGAGCGAGAACGACGTATCAGCCGTGCCCTTCGTGACGTCGGGGTGGCGCTCGGCTCGACGCTTGATCTCGACCACTTGCTCGAGCTCATTCTGCACAACATCACCCAGGCTCTCGAAGCCGACCGGGCGACGCTCTACCTGCTCGACGAGGCCAACGACGAGCTTGTGTCTCGCGTGGTCCAGGGCGACGAGGTCCGTTCCATTCACCTCAAAAACGGCCAGGGCATTGCCGGACACGTCGCCCGCACAGGCAAACCGCTCCACGTGCGCGAGGCCTACCGTGACCCGCGCTTCAGCCACCAATGGGACCTCATCTCCGGCTACCGAACCCACTCGGTCCTTGCGGTTCCGATGAAAAACCACCTGGGCAAGACCATCGGTGTCGTGCAGGTGCTCAACAAGCTACGGGGAGACTTCAGCGAGGCCGACGCCGATATCCTTCACGCCCTTGCCACCCAAGCCGCCGTCTCCATCGACAACTCCCGTCTGTTCCTTTCTGTCACGCAAAAAAACATTCAGCTCCTCGAGATCAAGGAGCAACTCGAAGCGCGCGTCCACGACCTCAAGCTCCTCTTCGACCTCGAGAGCGCCATGGCCCGTGCCGCCACCCTCGAGGACCTCTTTGCCGCGGTCCTTGGCGAAGCCATGAGCACCTGCGACGCCCGCACAGGCGCCGTTGCGATGCGCGAGCAGGACGAGACCCCGGGGTCCCTTCATGTGCTCGACGGCACCACGCGCACCCTCAAGCAGTACCCCTTCAAAAATCAAGGCCTCATTGGCTACGCTATCCGGAGCGGCAAAACAGTCGTCTCCACCGACGTTTTCAACGACAAGCGACGTAACCCGCCTCTCGAGATGCGCATCTGCAAGGAGTCGAACACGGCCATTGCGGTCCCACTCGAAGGGGAACAGGGCGAGCCCTTGGGCGCACTGGCGCTCTACGACAAACGTGGTTCGCTCTTCACCGACGCGGACCTCGACCTGGTGCAACTTCTCGCGGCGAATGCGTCCACGGCTATCCGACTTCAGCTGGCCCGCGAGGCCCGGGAGCGTGGCGATCGGCTCTCGACAATTGGAAGTCTTCTGTCGGCGGTCATCCACGACCTGAAGACTCCCTTGTCGGTCATCAGCGGGTACGTGCAGCTGATGGTGGCTGCGGAGGCGCGTCAGAAGCGGTCCGACTACTCGGAGCTCGTGCTGCGTCAGTTCGACCACATCGCCTCGATGCAGCGGGAGGTCCTCGAGTTTGCTCGCGGCGAGAAGAGCATTTTGGTCCGCAGGGTCTATCTGCAGAAGTTTTTCGGAGAGCTGCGCGAGGCGCTCGAGCCGGACCTCGATAGGAAGAAGGTCCGCCTCGTGGTCACGCTTGACGAGCGCGGGACGGCACGTTTTGACGAAGGCAAGATCCGACGTTTGGTGCACAACCTGGCTCGCAACGCGGCCGAAGCGATGTCAGGTGGCGGGACCTTCACCATCCATGTGGCCCGCAACAACCAAGTGGGGCAGGGGCCCCACGACCCACGTCAACAGAACAACGCGTTGGTGCTCACCTTTTCGGACACGGGTCCTGGGATCCCGAAGGAGATCGAGCATCGTCTCTTTCAATCGTTTGTCACCAGCGGCAAAGTAGGCGGGACTGGCCTGGGCCTGGCCATTGTGAAGAAGATCGTAGAGGAGCACGAAGGGACCGTGACGGTGAGTTCCACGAGCAGCGGAGTGACGTTCCAGGTGGTGCTTCCGCAGAAGCCTTCCCGATGAAGCGGCCGTTGGCGTTGGCGCTGGCATTTCTGGGGCTGGCGACGTCGGCGGGGGCGGACGAGCCGCGCGATCCGGCGTCTCCGCCTTGGCTTGATGCCGACGATCTGCCGGTCCCCGAGTGGGTTCGATCGGTGGCACCTCGACGGGGCGACCTTGTGATTTTCGAGTCCCCGACGCGTCATGCCCAGCGACGAGGGGTGTCGTTAGCGGGGGCGCGCCTAGGGTTTTACGGCACGACGCGGGCCTGGGGATGTGTGGGGCGATGGCTTCTGGTGGGGCCGCTAGCGTGGGTGTGCGGGGACTCCGCGGATCTGTCGTCCGACGAGCCCTACGCTCCAGTGCCGACGGTGCTCGCGGATTCTCTTCCGTTTTCCTACTTCTTCGTGGGACGGGATGGGGCGTCGGCGTATCGGAGTCCTGGGGACGAGGCACCGGAGCGCGATCTCGAGGCGGGCTGGGCGATCTCGGTTGTCGAGCAGCGGAGTGTGCAAGGCGAACGCTGGGGCAAGACGAGCCACGGCCAGTGGGTACCGATGCACGACCTTTTCCCTGCGCGTCCATCGACCTTTCACGGCGAGCGCGTCGACTCGGCGCTGGACTTTGCGTGGGTGGTCTCGGAGCGCGCCAATGTGTTCGCGGCGGCGGGGCTAGGACGCAGCGCGGGAAGCAAAGTGAAAGTGCGCTTTGAACGTGTGGGGTGGCATGCGGAGAAGACGGTAGCGGGGGCAGGTCTCATGGTGCGAACGTCGGCGGAGAAAGACTCACCCGAATGGATGCTTGCGCGCGATCTGCTCCATCCGACGCTAGCGGCGCGACCTGCGGAGGTGGTGGGGGACAACGAGCGGTGGATCGATGTGGACCGGGGGTCCCAGACCCTTGTTGCGTACGAGGGGAGCAAGCCGGTGTATGCAACGTTGGTATCGACCGGACGCGGCACGGGCGAGAGCATGACCCCCGCTGGGGTGTCACGGATCTGGGTGAAGCTGTTTACGTCGACGATGGACAATGTCGAACGGGATCTCGACAAGCACTACTCGATGGAGGATGTCCCGTACGTACAGTTTTTCAACAAGGCTGTGGCGATACACGGAGCTTTTTGGCACCGGGAGTTTGGACGGGTCAAGAGCCACGGGTGTGTGAACTTGGCACCGCAGGACGCGAAAGTGTTGTTCGATTTTACGTCGCCGCATCTTCCCGAGGGGTGGGCTGCGGTATTTCCGACGCGGCTCGAGCCTGGGACGGTGATCCGTGTGCGGTAGGAGAAGGACTTACGCCGCGAGCTACTAGCCCCTGGTCGCGGGCGAGAAGGCCATTGGGGGTCGTATCGCTACCTCCTTTTTCGGCATGTCCGGTGCGTGAGGACTTGGCGAACAGCTAAGGGCATACTACTCTCGACCCATGAGACTTGAAGCTGTCTACGAATCCGGTGTTCTCAAGCTCCGCATGCCGCTTCCCTTGCCTGAACACTCACATGTTCACGTCGAAGTCGAAGTAACCGCAGATTTTACAACGGCCCGCTAAGTTCCGGGGGGGCGGACCGCGACACACGCTACCCAGGGTTACCCACCCTGGGCTGATTTAGTGCGGTGGGACCCAACGCCATTTCCATCGACCTCGCTTACTTGCTTGCCCCCGGCGCGGGCGGAGCCACCGCAGGAGGAGCGGGCGGAGCGACCGCGGGCGTCGCGACCACCTTCGCACGCGTGCGGCGTCCGAAATGGGTTCGCAGCGCGATCGGTGTGAGCACCGGGATACTCGGGTCGATGTCGTGCGCGGCGGCGAAGATCCCGATGAGGTCGTGCAAGAGAGCCAGGTTGCGCCCATCCCAGCGATCGACGTCCCCTTGCGACACGCTCCCTTTGCGGAGCGCTCCTGCAGCATTCGTCGCCGTCGTCGCGACCTCGGCCGCAAGCGCATCGGCAGCGTCGAGCCACTCGGGCGTGAGCGAAGTCCCCGCCGCGCGGCGCTTCATCGCGTCGGAGGGATTCGCGAGAAAGGTGCGCACGAGCGCTGTCATGGCCGTGAGCGCCTTGTCGGGGGCTGCGGCAGAACCGAACGCCTTCTCGACCCGCGCGACCAACTCCGCGTTGCGCCCCGTCAGCCCGACGAGCGCCGAGTGCAGTTGTTCCCGCACCAAAAGCGCGT
>CAITRH010000244.1 GCA_903894755.1 uncultured delta proteobacterium | reverse complement strand
GGCCGCCCACGGGGGCTCACTGGAGCCGCTCATGAGTGACCGAAAAGGCTCACTACAGCCTGCACCATCCTGTTGTCGGGAGTGGGACGCCGCTGTTTTGTCTTGTGTCTTTTGGTTCGCCCTTCAGGACTGCCAGAGGGCAGACTGAGCCAGCTCGTATGCGGAACCACAATTTGTGTCCCCGTTCACGGGGTGAACGCGCAGGGCAGTGGATCACAAATGATGCAGAAAGGAGAGGAGAGGTTACTTCGTATAAAGCTGCGAGGCGATGATCCCCTGACCTTGGGCCGCGGTCACGATGTACTTGCCTTGGACCGGAATCTGATAGGGCCACTTATAGCAGTTGCCTTTGCCCCCAAGAGAGGCGTACGCGCCTGTCCCTGAATCGCGGGCAAGCTGCTGCGGCGGCATGTTGGGGGGAAATGGCGGCGCAGCTACGAGCACCAGGTCGACCTCCTGCACCCCAGCCCCCACCGCCAATACCGTGTAACACTTGTTTGGTGTCAATTGGACCGCCTGCTCGAGGGTCTGTCCCTGCTGGAAATTGCCCGCCATCATCGGCCCTTCTTTCGTCATGCCGGGAGCTTCCGTCTGCGCATAGGCCATGAGAGGCCCGGTTGCCGCGCCGGCAAAGTTGGGGTCGATTGGGGTCGCACTCCCGCCAGCCTGCGGGGAAGGCCCAGGACCAGGAGCTGGCGCCGTCGGGCTCGTCCCAGGCATCCCGGTCGGGAACGGAAGCGGGAACGGGAATGGACCCGCCCCGGTTGGCGCCGCCGTCGGGCCGGCCGTCGGCCCTGGTTGAGGATAGGGCTGCGTCGGCCCTGGTTGAGGATAGGGCTGCGGCGACGTCGGCTGGGCGTAAGGCTGGGGCTGGGGCTGAGCGTAGGGCTGGGGCTGCGCGTACTGTGGGGTCGCCGTCGGCTGGTTGTAAACGGCGGGTTGGGTCTGCGTGCTCGGTGGCGGACACGCCAGAAGCAAAGGAAGGCCGAGCAAAGCGGCTGACGTGACGTAAAGATTGGTACGGTTCAACGGAGTGCTCCTTGAAAAGGGACCTGGCCGCATGGCGGCGAAAGCAGCGCTAGGGTAGCGCACAATCGGAGCGTCCGACGAGCCCCCCTGGTCCGATCTTCACCTGCATGCGCGTCTTGAACTAACGCATCGGCGTTCCTTTGCCGTGCATGCGGGGCCGTTCGAACTGCATACGCGTCGGTTCGACCTGCATACGCGTGGCTTCGAACTGCATACGCGTGGCTTCGACCTGCATACGCGTCGGTTCGACTTGCATACGCGTCGGTTCGACTTGCATACGCGTGGCTTCGACCTGCATACGCGTCCGAGGCAGCGGCTACGTGGGAAGCCGCCTGAGAAGCGCAAAAGACGAGGCGGAACGTGCCATCGTCTCCCCCGCGGCAAATCGTACCGGCGGCCCCGTCTCGTCATCGACCACCGTGTCGAGGACAAGCTCCCACGTCGCTCCCCACTTGGCGGGCGGAAGGGTAAACGCCACCGGGATCCGCTCCCCTACGAGAAGTAGCAAAAACGTGTCGTCGCGCACCGGTCGCCCTCGTTCATCCAGAAACGCTGGCGCATCCCCCACTAGCACCACCCCCAAGGCCGCGGCGATGGGACGTTCCCAGTCGGGACCAACCATCTCTTTGCCGTCTGGACGAAACCAGCCGATGTCGCCGTCGCCCGTAAAAAACGACTGCCTCCGAAACACTGGATGCGCCGCGCGAAGACGTACCAGTCGACGTGCGAACTCGAGCAACTTGCGCTCTTCGTCGCCAAGGTTCCAGTCGACCCACGACGTCGCATTGTCTTGACAATAGGCGTTGTTGTTCCCCCCTTGCGTGCGTCGGACCTCGTCGCCCATCGACAACATCGGGATCCCTGCCGACAAGACCAGCGTCGCCAAGAGGTTTCGTACCTGACGGGCCCGAATAGCTAGGACTTTGACGTCGGTGGTCTCCCCCTCCACGCCGCAGTTCCAGACCAGGTTGTCGTCGCTGCCATCGCGGTTGTCTTCGCTATTGGCTAGATTCCGCTTCTTTTCATAAGTTACCAGGTCGCGTAACGTGAACCCGTCGTGCGCCGTCACGAAGTTGATGCTGGCATGGGGAAGCCGCCCATCGTCGCCAAAGAGATCGCTCGAGCCGCTTAGCCTGTAGCCAAGATCGCCGATCGCATTGCGATCCCCCTTCCAGAACCGACGGACCGTATCGCGGTAGCGTCCGTTCCACTCCATCCAGAGGAGAGGGAAATTGCCCATTTGATATCCCCCTTCGCCCAGATCCCAAGGCTCGGCAATGAGCTTGATGCGCGACAAGATAGGATCTTGATGAATGATATCGAAGAAGCTGCTGACCCGGTTGATCCCTAGGGCCTCGCGAGCCAGCGTGGACGCAAGATCGAAACGAAACCCGTCGACATGCATCTCCGTGACCCAATAGCGGAGACTGTCCATGATGAGTTTGAGGGTTTGTGGATTGGACACATTGAGGCTGTTGCCACATCCGGTGAAGTCTTCGTAGAAACGCGGGTCGGCTTTGAGACGGTAATAAGTGCGGTTGTCGATGCCACGAAGTGAGACCGTAGGACCCATATGATCCCCTTCGCCCGTGTGGTTGTAGACCACGTCGAGCACAACCTCGATACCGGCGGCGTGAAGCGCTTTGACCATGCCTTTGAACTCGCGGACCGGGTCGGCAGGATTGGCGGCCAAGCGTTGGTCCGGAGCGAAGAAGCCGAGCGTGCTGTAGCCCCAGTAGTTGGTGAGCTTGCGCCGGGTGATAGGGGGCTCGTCCATGGCTTCGTGGACTGGGAGGAGTTCTACGGTGGTGACGCCGAGCTTGCGAAGATGGGCGATGGCGGCTTCGTGGGCGAGTCCGGCGAAGGTGCCGCGGTGTTCTTCTGGGACCTCGAGGAGCTGCTTGGTGAAGCCTTTGACGTGGAGCTCGTAGAGGACCGTGTCGTGCCAGGGAATTTCAGGCGCGTCGTCGTTTTCCCAGTCGAAGGCGTCGTCGATCACGACGCATTTGGGGACTCCAAAGGCGTCGTCGGTCTCGTCGAGGACAAGGTCGAGAGCTTTGTAGCCGAAGACGGCAGCGTCGTAGCGAAGTTTCCCCTCGAACTTGCGGGCGTAGGGGTCGATGAGGAGCTTATTGGGGTTGAAGCGGTCGCCGACGCGAGGGTTGTAGGGGCCAAATACCCGGTAGGCGTAGCGTTGGCCTGGGGTGAGACCGGGCACGTAGCCGTGCCAGATGTGGAGGGTTTTTTTGCCAAGAGGGATCCGGGTTTCGTGTCCTTGGGCGTCAAACAGGCACAGTTCGACGGCCTTTGCACGTTCGGAGTAGATGGCGAAGTTCACGCCACGTCCGTCGTAGGTGGAACCGAGAGGAAAGAAACGTCCGGGCAGGGCGGTAAAGGGAGCGGGTACAATCGAAGGCATGGTGGGGCTTTGGAGAGGCTAGACCAAAGTGGACACGGCGGTTGGGGCGTTTGAAAACGACGCTCTGCCTGGCGAGGACACCCTAGCATCTGTTCATGACAGCCCTGCGGCCCAAGAAGTGATTGGAATTCAACGGTCAAGGTCCGGCATGGGCCTCGCAGTAGAGGGAGGCGAGACGCAAACGCACACGGAGGCGCCAGGTGGCGCTGTCACGGAGCGGAGCCTGAGAAGGCAAGAGGAGAGTCATGGAATCCCAATCAAGCACAATGAAGGTCGTATACACGGTAGTCGAGCGCAGCCAGGGGAAGTCCTTCTGGACGCGCATTGGAGTTGGCTTTGTCAACAAGGATGGTTCGATCAATCTGCGTCTCGACGCACTTCCTACCAACGGGACATTGCAAGTACGAGACTGGGAGCCTCAGGAGCGTCGTTCTGGGGACGGTTCCGAGCGAGGCCGACGCGATGCCAACCCCGAGACCGTGTTTTAGGAGGCCCTGATGAGTCGCATAGATTCTTCTTCTGCAGCCAGCACATGGTTTGCCAGGGCGATCGAATGGCGCTGGAGCAAGCCGATTGGACGCGCCCTGCTGGCTATTGGAGCGCTGCTTATTTTTGCGATAGTGGGACGGACGGCTGTAGCGGGAAAAGCGGAGTCTCTGTCCCTTGTGGCGGCAGCATCTGCAAGTGTGTCAAGTGCAGCGTTGGAGCCGGAGCCGTCGTCAGTAGCGCTGGCAGCTTCGGCGACTTCGGTACCGTCGGCCGAACCGACTCCTGCGCCGGTGGTGCAGGGGCCAGCGACTCCAGAGAACCCGGTGGTACTGAACACGGCAACACTGGAGGATTTCAGGCGGCTGCCAGGGATAGGTCAGAAGCGGGCGTTAGCGCTCCTTTCGCTGCGCACGAAGCTTGGCAAGTTCAGGCAGGTTGAAGATCTCCTCAAGGTCAAGGGGATCGGCGCAAAGACGCTCAAACGACTTCGCCCGTTGGTACGTCTCGAGGCACCTGTGACGGCTAAGCCGTGATTGCCGGTCCGCGCTAAACCAAACCTACTTTGAGAACCACAGGTCCGAACCAGGGCCGAACCGCGCCACCCGCGACCCAGGGTTACCCACCCTGGGCAGATTTGACTCGTATGGTGGGTAACCCTTGGTCGCGGATGTCGCGGCACGGACCTGCGGTTTTCAAGATGGGGTTGGTTTAGTTGTCGCCCAGGATATCGTCGAAAGCGCGGTCGAATTCGTCGTCAGCCACCACCGCTGCAGCCTTGGGTGCAGGTTTCGCGGCCCCGGAGAGGCGCCGGATGCGCTCGGAAACGTCGCGGTAGTTCGGGTCACGACGTGCAACACGCTGGTAATACGCCTGCGCCTCTTGCCCACTCCTTTTCGCCTCGTGCGCAACGCCAATCTCGAACTCGAGGACCATCTCCTGCTCCGACGTGCGTTGCTCGGCGCGAAGACCCAGCATAAACGCCGCGATCGCCTCGTCACTGCGCCCCCGCTCCATTTCGATCGTGCCAATCATGGATTGGCAGACGCACTGACGCTTCGGGTCGCTCGCAGCGACGGCAAATTCGCGAATGGCGTCGTCGGTACGCCCCATCTCTCGGTACGCAAGCCCAAGGTCGTAATGCGACTGGCCATCATCGACCGAAGCCTGCTGTGCAACCCCCTCCTTGAACTGCGCAAACAACGCTTCTACGTCGATCTGCTCGCTGTCCCGGCCCGACGTGTCAAGAGGACCTGGCCCCTGTTCGTCCAGAGCCCCAAGCGACGCCGCAATGTCGAAGCTCCGATCGACCGGGACAGGCTCCAAGCCGCGCTCCTCGGAATCGAGGTCGGCAAGGCGCTCGAGAATAAGAGGATGGTTTGGCGAACGTGCGAGCTGCTCCTCGAGGATCGCCCTGGCGTCGTCGTAAAGACCACGAGAAACGAAGAATTCAACTTCTTCAAGGGCCCCCTCGATCTCGGGCTGAACTGGCGGTGGCGACGTAGTCGCGGCGTTCCGTGCCCGCACATCGTCGTCCGTCTCTTCGGACCAAGCGTCCGATGCCCCAAGGTCGGGGGGAGGAGGTATCGCCTGCCGCTCCAGTGCAACATCGTCAAAAGGCTCGCTGGGAACCCCAAACCCCGACCGACGCTCCCCATCGGGGAGCGCTTCCATCGGAGGCGGCTCTGCAAAGGGATCGTCCATCTCGACGAGCGGGGAACCGACCAGAGGCGTTCGCAGCGCCTCGGCGTTGGTCCCAACCTCCTCGAGGTCGTACGGCTCATCAAAGTTGCCGAGGTCCTCAACGTAGGAATCGCGAGCCTCCACATCCGGTGCGTCGTCCCACGCGTATCCAAGCGACACCAGCAACTCGGCGGCATGAGCGTTTTGCCCGTCCAGAGCAAGCACCTCCTGGAGCGTCTGCGCGGCCCCTTCGCCGTCCAGCGCGTCGATCTGAAGCGACGCGAGTGCAAGCATTTCCTCTACCGCTTCCGCTTCTTGGCCCATCTCGAGAAAGACATCGCGCAGGGACTCGTGCCCCTCAAGCGAGCGCGGCGCCATCTCGAGGGCGATCCGAAGCGCCTCAATCGCCTTTCCGTAGGCGCGTGACGCTCGGTACGACTCCGCTTCACTCAATATGTCCAGAAGCTGCTGGCGTGAGTCGCCTGTAGACGAGGGCTGGACATCCACCTCTTCGGCAATCTGAATGGCGCGGTCGGCCGCTACGTTGTCGATAGCCTGGGAGGGGAGCGATTCGAACGCCTCCATCACACTGTCGTCGGAAAGCTCGACGACACTGGTGTCGGGACGCTCCACGACAGAGACTTGCGAAAGGCTCGACGGGGCCATTGCACGCGGTGGCGCCTCGGACCCCATCACAAGACGACGTACCGCCTCGTCGTTCGGCGCAAGGCGCAGGAGCTTCTCGATGACCTGCCTGAAAAGCTCGGTCTTGCCCTGCTCTCTCGCAAGACGCGCCATCTCTTTTTGAACTTCGATGGCTTTGGCAGTCTGCCCAATGACCGTGAAGGCACGGGCAAGAAGACTGAGCGTGTCGAGGTCCTTGGGGTTGGCCTGAAAACAGATCTGCAGCTTAGCGAGCGCCTGCAGCCCGTCATTCTGCTGGTTTCGAGCTAAGTAGAGCTCGGCAGCCACACGGGCATGGGACGGGTCGGGTTTGTGATGGAGAAGACGCTCGATGACTTTGAGCGCATCCTCGCGCCTTCCAAGCTTGACCAGCAGGGTCGAGGCAGCCGCAAACTCGGAAACCGCCCCGTCGGTGTCCTTGACCCGAGAGAGCGCCTCGGCAAGACGCAGGTGAGGAAGGGGATTGGTGGGGTCGAGCTCGGCGATCTTCTTGAAAACCTCGATGGCTTCCGCGTCCCGTCCCTGGCGCTGCAATCGCGTTGCAACTTCGTCGAACGAAGCCAGGGCATCGTTGATGAGCCCGAGCTGCACATACAGCTCCGCAAGCTTGGGCGTCACATGCGCGTAACGCTCCTCGAGCTGCGGGACATGCTTGATCAGAATGTCGCGGATCTGCTTGAAAACAGCGACTGCCTTGAGCGCAAACCCCTGTTTGGCGTAAAGCTTTCCGACCTGGTCGTAGGTCGCTACAGCCTCCGCGTGGGCCTCCATCTTCGACTGCAGATCGCCTATTTTGAGGAGCGTCCTGGCGTCGTTTGGATCGTCTTGAATGAGCTTCTGGTACTCGACAATCGCCTTGTCGAACCGTCGCTTCTCAACGAACTTCTGTGCTGCAGAGAGTACCTTGTCGCGGTCAATAGGCACGGGTGGCTGCGACTCCTCGCGCGATAACGCCCTTTGGCAAGACGAGCCGAGCGTAGCGCCAATCGACCACGTCGCCTACTTCGTCGCCTACTTCCCAGGCTCCAGCGCTCAGGCTCAGAACCCCACCACCTTCGCCTTAGCACGCTGCGGAGGCGTGAACGGCACGTCGTACTTGCCCGAGAAACACGCATGGCAAAAACGATCCATCGCCGCCTCGGACCCCGCTACCGAGGCCAACATCCCCTCGAGCGATAGGTACCCCAGGGAGTCCGCCGTCACGTAACGCGCTATCTCCTCCACCGTGTGGCTCGACGCTATAAGCTCTCGACGTGTCGGGGTGTCGATGCCGTAGTAACACGGCCACTGCGTCGGCGGACTCGAGATCCGAAGGTGTACCTCCCGCGCCCCCGCATCGCGCACCATCTTCACGATCTTGCGTGACGTCGTCCCCCGCACGATCGAGTCGTCGATCACCACCACTCGCTTGCCCCTCAGGATCTCTGCCACCGGATTGAGCTTGAGACGTACGCCAAAATGACGAATCGATTGCTGCGGCTCAATAAATGTCCGCCCCACATAATGCGATCGAATGAGCCCAAGCTCGAATGGAAGACTCAACGCCGCCGCATAGCCAATCGCTGACGGTACCCCAGAGTCGGGAACCGGTATCACCACGTCAACGTCGGCTGGACGCTCTCTGGCTAGACTCCGTCCTAGTGCCTTTCGCACGCCATATACGCCCCGTCCCCCGATCACCGAGTCTGGACGAGAGAAGTACACGTACTCGAACACGCACATCCTCGGAGCTTGCTTCTCGAAGGGGAACGACGAGCGCAGTCCAGCGCTGTCGATGATCAACATCTCGCCCGGCTCGATGTCCCGTACGTACTCGGCCCCAATGAGATCGAAGGCCGTCGGTTCGCTCGCCAGAACATGCGCCTCGCGGGCCCCTGGAAACAATCCAAGGCACAGGGGGCGAATGCCGCGGGGATCGCGTACCGCAATGATCGACTCCTCCGTCAAAAATAGCAGCGAGTAGGCCCCTTGGACCCTCCCGAGTGCCTCGGAAATGCGGTCCTCGATGGCGACCTCTTTGCTCCCCGCTACGAGGTGAACAATGACCTCCGTGTCCGAGTCGGATTGGAAGATCGAGCCGCGGTCTTCGAGCTCCTCACGGATTTCCTCGGCGTTGGTGAGATTGCCGTTATGGCACACCGCAAGGGAGCCTCGCGCCCAGTCCACCGCGATGGGCTGGGCGTTCTTCAGGTGCGAGCCGCCCGCCGTCGAGTACCGCACATGTCCGATCCCCGCGCGTCCAGGAAGCCTCGCGAGCTGCTCTTGTTTGAAAGCGTCGTGCACCAGCCCCATCGCCCGATGGGCGTAGAGATTCTCGCCGTCGGAGGTTACGATGCCGGCAGACTCCTGGCCTCGATGCTGGAGGGCATGCAGTCCGAGGTAGGTCAGGTTGGCCGCCTCTGGATGACCAAAGATGCCGAAGACACCGCACTGGTCGTAGAATCGATCCCCCTCCTCATCGACCGATTCCATGTGGGGAGCCAACAAAACCAGACGGCGTCGGAGCGATGACATCTGCCGCCACGGTAGTCGGCACGGGCTCGAGACGCCAGACCACGGCCTTAGTCACATGTGGGGGAGCGCGGCCGCTCCACCCCACAGCCCCCCAGCCGAAACAACGGCATACACAAGGCACACATGCGCATCACGGCAGGCACATTTCGTTCGCGTACGCTCCACGCGCCACACGGCGACGCGACCCGACCGACTTCAGACCGCGTACGCGAAGCGCTGTTCTCCATGTTGACGTCGCGAGGTGGTCTTCTCGGGGCGCGTGTTCTCGACCTTTATGCGGGGACCGGCGCCCTCGGACTCGAAGCCCTTTCGCGAGGAGCCTCCCACGTCGTGTTCGTCGAGCGCGCCCGCGACGCCCTTCGAGCGCTTCGCGCCAACGTCACGTCGCTCGGGGTGGACGATCACGTGCGCGTCGTGCCGATCGCCGTGGAGCGCATGGAGCTCGAGGGGCCGTTCGATCTGGTGCTCGCCGACCCTCCCTACGACCAGGTGGCAACAGGCGCGGTGACCCGAGCGCTGACGGGGATCGCGGGCCTGATGACGCCGTCGGCGTATCTGGTGTTGGAGCATGCGAAGGGGGATACGGCACCTGTGTGGACTGGGCTTGAGCACGACGAGACGCGGCGGGTTGGGGACACGTCGCTGAGTTTCTATCGGCGGTGCTAAACCAACCCAGGGGGGTAACCCGGGGGTAACCCTGGGTCGCGGGTGGCGCTGTCGTCGGCGCCATGAGCGAGAGGGGCCGGTTTCTAGTCCTTTGCCCAGAGGGCTTGCTATCGTGCGGGGCATGATGGGTTCGAGCGGAGTGGTTGCGCGTGGGGCGTTTGTGGTGATGGTTCTGACGCTTGCGGCTGCGTGTGCGGAGCTGCGGCGGTCGCTGGGGGAGGAATGTCTCAAGGATGACGATTGCCTGTCGGGGATCTGTTCCCAGCTTCAGTGCGTGGCGGCGCCGCCTATGCTCGATGGGTCCTTGCCTTTCAGAGAGGCGGGGCTCGATGCAGGGACCGACGTGGTCATGTCAGACGCGACTGGGGAGTGAGGTCTGTGGTCGTGTGAAAGGGGCCACGGTCTGGCGCGACGAGATCCGCCGCGGAAGTCGCCGCGGGATCGCTTGCAACCACGAGATCTCCCGCGGAAGTCGCCTCGCAAGCGCTTGCGCGGGCGAAATCGACCTCGGAAGTC
>CAITRH010000243.1 GCA_903894755.1 uncultured delta proteobacterium | reverse complement strand
TGCGTAAGGGCCCCCCGCTGGAAAGGACCACGAGCGTTGATTGGCAGCCCCGAAGGGGCGAGTCAAATCAGCCCAGGGTGGGTAACCCTGGGTTGGGCGTGATCGCCGTCGGCCCCCCCGGAACTTAGCGGGCCGTTGCTTAATTGAGCGGGTGCCGCGAGGATAGGTTGAAGAGCGTCGTCGAAGGTGCCGACGCGAAGAGCCTGCGGTCTAAGTTGACTCCCCCTTCGGACGTCGTACATGACGGAGGTCCACCATGCTTCTCCGTCATCCGAGCGCTTCCAGCCCGTGTTCCTCGTGGACACGCCGCGCATTCGAGGGAAAAGATGTCCGACGGTAGCAACAACGTTATCGACCTCGCTTCCCTTCGAGCCCACCTCCAGGAGAGGAGAACGGCGATGGGTCAGGAGGCGCACGCGAAAAGACGACCGGACCAGGATGCTCTGATCCCGAGCCATCGAGCCCCATTCCGTTTCAACTGCCCACACGCCGGGCTCCAAAACCCCAACGATTCTAAACTCTTTTGGGGGACCTTGCGGGAATTCGAGGCATCAGGCTGGACGCCTGAGGTGAAAACGAACTTCCTTTATCTCATACGTAATCGACGTGCCATTATTGCGAAATACTACTACCTGGCACTTCAGTTCCGGCATCGTGGGGTCCGACCCGAAACGATCTTGCGAAGGATGCTTCTCGTTTTCAAAAATGAGGATTGCAAGGAGTATACGTCCGCGAGGCGATATATCCTTTTTAGCATCATTACCTGGATGGACATTCCTGATGCAATCATGAAGGACGCGCACCCGTACCTTTGGCGTGTGCGAGATGGGGAAAAGGATCTTTTCTCATTCATGATGAATACTGTAGAGACCATGAATGAAAACATGGCTCTCGCCAAGGCGTTCCACTACCTTGTTTCCGTTGACCGACAGAAAAAGGAGAGAGCTTGGGAAACCTGCTATCCCGACGCTTCACGGGGTGGACTTTGCAGTTCCAACGCCTTGACCAAGTGGTTTCAGGCGGCGTCGCTGCTGCAGAAGCACGGCTGGGTCGGCGAAGTCGATCGAGTGATGCGCTATCTGCGGGACGAAGTCAGGGTTGTGCTCGCAAAGTACCTCATTTGCCTCCACGAACAGTGCGAGCAGCGCCCCATCGACGCCCTCAGGACGGTTCTAGACCTGTTTAGGAAGGAAGATACGTCGTCGCTCACCGATCCGAGGCGGGCCGTGATGCGTTCGATCTCCAGGAGCATGTACCTCGAAGATGTCCGCCTCGACTCCCCCGACGCACATCGCCTGTACGAAATCACCGGAAGGGAAACGGACGACGTCTTCCGTGCCCTTGTGGAAATGGAACGGTCGGACGACGAGACGAAGTTGCTTCTCAAAATGCTGCGCGAGGCATTGGCCGATCCGCGCGACGCGTCCCGCGAAGTCACCCTCGGTCAGAAACTCAAGACAACCCCGGTATGGCTCGCGTCGCACGGTCTGGTCTCCTCGTTTTCGCCGAAAATGGCCCGTTGGTGGCTGTGCTCGCTGCGCGACTGGACTCAAAAGGATAAAGCAGGCACGTACACGGCAGCGTACAAGGCGATGGCTGCTTCCCTCGTCAAACGTATCGATCCAGATCGGAGCGCGCTCCGGGAGGAGGGAGTGCAGGAGCCGATGCGGTGGATCCTCCAATATCCCGATCTGGTCTTCTGGGCCTTGGTCGAGAACCGATGGCAGTTAGAGAACGAGGATTTCCTCCTGCCCCTCTTTCGGCTTGCGGTTGAGAAAAAGCCGCCACGCTTGCGCCTCGTGGCGTCGAAGTCGAGCAGATGGCTGGAGCCGTGGCCAGCCGTTTTGGAGGATATGTCGTGGGTCCTGGTGGACATCGGCTCGTGGATCTCGAAATTTCGACGGATCTGGAGCCTCTGAGCATCCGCGAGAGATAATACTTGCGTCGCAGACATTCGATGTTACTTTCATGAGGCTTTGCGTAGGCACGCGTTCGCGCGTGCGACCACCATGACCCGCTTGGGCCGACGTGTGTCCACCGTTCGAGGTGAATAGTTCACCGAAGAATCGACGGACTCTCGGCTGGAGCGGCGGGAGGTGGTCATGGTGGAGACTCGCAAAGATGACCGGATGCTCTTGCTGGCGCGACTGCGCCGTGTCGGGTGTTCGGGGGACGAAGTTTCGTTCTGGAAGAGCGCGGGCACAGTTCGTGGCGCGAACGGTGGCTCCGCAGTGGAATTCAGCGGAGAAGCCAAAGTCCTCTACCCCGCATGGGTGAAACGAACCGCAGCGATTTATTCGTCAACGAGCTCAGTTGTCGAATTCGGCGTGGTTATGGGGCATGAGATTCGCGTGCTTGGATCCTCCCGCGTCGACAGGTCGGTTCTTGACCTTTCCAGAAACCTCGCAGCCGAGTTGCCGCGAGACCCAATGCGGGGCGGCGGCCCGCCTGGGCTCCGGTCTAACTTCCGCACCCCCGTCGCGGTGCGAAAGACAAAGCCGCGCTCTTCGCGCCCCGCGGCATAGGAGTCGAACGGACCCTGCGCCAGCAACCCCGGCGCAGCGGCCCCGTCGCTAGTGGATCCAGCCGTAGATTCAACACGCCTTCGTGGCTTCGAAGTTGACAGGGGTCAAGTTCAATCCGTTCGTCCTGGGAGGGCTAGATGCCGTGATGCCCTTGTAATTGTAACGGGACGAGGAGGTAGGTAGGTCGATGTGCCGGAGAGACCAAGTGCAAACTCGTAGCGGCAGCGAAACGCAATGCGTCTATCTTTAATAATTAATAATAAAGAAGACCGAATTCCTAGGGTTCCGGAATCCTGCTTAGGCGGGAAGTAGTTGGATCGCTTCGTCGACGAGCAGCATGAGCTCGGCGTGCCATGTCTTCGTGAGCGCGGCATCCATCCCGACACGGAACAAGAACGGCCCCGAGGTTGCCGACCACGGCAGCGGCCCCAGCTTTGCCTGAACAATAAATCGCGCGAAGGCAGTGCGGAGCAGATCGGAAGGCGTGCTGTCAGGGGCGACAAGATCGACGTAACTCCGTACGCGGTTGCCGACAGGCGGGTCGATAGTGATCCGATCGCCGACGAGTTTGCCGGGATCGGAATCTGGCGAGGGTGGGATAACCCACGAGCGGCGTCCGTGCTCGTGGCAGAAGGCGTTGATACCCGTTTCCTGGGTTTTCGGGCGAACTACCCTTTGCGCGCACATTTCGACCATATTCTGACCGTTTTTGATTTCCGGCGCGGGATGCAAATCTCGGGAAACGTGTCACATGAACGGCATGATGCTG
>CAITRH010000242.1 GCA_903894755.1 uncultured delta proteobacterium | reverse complement strand
GTGTTGGCGCCCTTGGACCCTGCGCTGTTAGTCTCCATCGCCGGCGCTACGCGACTGGCAGTCGGGCAAGGAAAATGTCGAGGGAGAGGGGGGTTGGGGGGTGAGGTCTGCGCGAAATTGGGTCGCGGGTGTTGCGGTTCGGACCTGCGGTTTTCAAGATGGGTTTGGTTTAGTAGCCGCGTGTCGACGTTGACTTTTTCGTCCGTCGTAGGACTGCCTTGATACGAGCGAGCAACTCGTCGCGATCGAAGGGTTTGGTGATGTAGTCGTCGGCCCCGGCTTCCAGGCCACGAAGTTTGTCTGTCTGGCTCGCGCGTGCGGTGAGAAAGACGAAGGGAATGGAAGCGGTGATGGGATCTTTCTCGAGCTGTTCGCGCACCTTGAAGCCGTTGGGGGGCGGCATCATGACATCGCAGAGGACAATATCGGGCTTGCGTTCCTGGGCCATGCGCAGGCCTTCGGCACCGTTGCGGGCGGAGTGAACAAGATATCCAGCGCGCTTCAGGATGCTTTCGACAGCCGTGACGAGGTTGGCCTCGTCATCGATGATCAGGACCGTGGGCGATGCGGAGGGAATGGCAGCTGCTCGAGGCGGCTCGATGCTTTCTTGAGCGATTTCCCAGGTACTGCTTGGGAGGCACCGCTGGAGTGCCTTGAGGTCTTGGTGGAGCTCGTTGGCGTCGCGATAACGCTTGCGTCGGTCTTTCTCGAGCAGCTTGAGCACGACGGTTTCGGCCTCGGGGAGCAGGTCGGGCATGAGCGACGTTGGGCTGGGAAGTACGGCGGTACGCTGCATTTCGAGGAGCTTGGCCCGATCGTCGGAGCAAAAGGGGAGCTGCCCGGTCAACATCTCGAAGAACAGAACTCCGAGCGCATAGAGGTCGGTCTGTGGCGTGGCTTCCTCGCCGCGAACCAGCTCGGGGGCCATGTAGGCGGGAGTTCCGAAGACCGCCCCCTCGGGCGCAAGGCGCGGGTCCATCGCGAGATGGGCGAGGCCGAAGTCGAGTATTTTGACGAAGTCCTTTCGTTCCCCGCTCGTGGTGAGCAAGATGTGGTCGCTCTTGAGATCGCGGTGCACCACGCCGAGGTCGTGAGCGCAGGCAAGGGCGGAGCATACCTGTTCGAGGATGTCCACGCTTCGGAGCAGAGGCATCGGACCGTGCATCAACTCGCTGGAAAGGGAGGTGCCGGTCAGGTACTCCATAACCAGGTAGATCTCGCCCTGCTCGGTCTCGCCGATGTCCTGGATGTCGATGATATGGCTATGCACGACGCGGTTAGCGGCGCGTGCTTCGCGGAGCATCCAGGCACGCAGCTGCGGTTCGCCGCGCAGCTCGGGGCGAAGCAGCTTGAGGGCGACGATCCGATCGATCAAAATGTGGCGGGCGCAGTAGACGATGCCTATGGCCCCTTCCCCAACGCGGGCATCGAGGCGGTAGCGTCCCGCGATCACCCGTCCAAGCATCGGGTCAGCGGGCTCCAGCGCATTGCCCATCGAGACTGTCGTAGAATTGGCCATCAAGCGATTCTAAACTCTCGTAACAGGCTGTCCAGGGCTTTCGGCAATCTCCTCCAACGACCGCTCCGGGCCTCAGGGCTCGAGCCGACCGAACCTGCGCTCCTCCTCAATTACGGTGATCGTAGACTTGAGCCCGATCGGTAGGCACACTCGCGCGCATGCGCTGGGACCAGGATCGCGACGCGCTCGTTACCATCAATGTGGCCCAGGAGATTCTGTTCTTCTCCGCCGGTGCGGAGCGCCTATTCGGCTACAGTGCCGAGGAGATCCTGGGCAAGTCTCTGACGCTGCTGCTTCCAGAAGAGACCGCCGACCACCATCCCGACCACGTGCAGGCTTTCGCCCTGGCTGCTGGTCCCCGTACTCGCCTACGCAACGGTGCAATTCTACACGGAAGACGCAAGGACCGGACCCATGTGCCGCTCCACATCTCGATCGTCAAGCTCCAGAGCGACGGCGAGCACTTCTTCACGGCGATCGTGAGGGAAGCTATCCCAGGCGCCGTCGACAATGTACTGGACAGGGACGCACTGGAGATGCTCACCGGGGAGCTGCTGCGCGCCAACCTGGAGCTGACCCGCCAAGTCAACGAGCGTCAGAGCGTCGCGACGGCCCTGCAGGAGAGCGAGGT
>CAITRH010000241.1 GCA_903894755.1 uncultured delta proteobacterium | reverse complement strand
GATTTTACTTGCCCGCATGGGCAAGGAAAATGTCGAGGGAGAGGGGGGCTGGGGGGGTGAGGTCCGCGGCTCGGAACCTGCGGTTTTCAAGATGGGTTTGGTTTAGACTCAAATTCATTTGCGTTCGGGGATGCCAGCCTCTTGGTGGTGATCAGCGTCGACGGGACGGTCCCAGCATCCAGGTGCCCAGAAGGAGCACGCCAGAAACCCCAGCGATCACGATGAAGACGCGGGCCAGTTTCCACTCTCCCCGAAGGTGCAGCTCGACAGCCTCGTAGCCTCCAAAGATGCCGATGGCCGTGATGGCTAGCTGCCGTCCTACGAGCACCACGGCCGACGAGGTGTCCTCGGCTCCGCGCACACGGAACTCGATCTGCCCTCTCGCAGCGCGGGTCATGGTCTTGTGCATGGCCTCGGGAAGCGTGAAAGCTCCAAGCGCCGCGTCGCGCACGGCCTGCATGGCGATCTCGGTCCAGTCGCGATTGCCGAGCACGAACTCTTGAAGGTACGGCTGGATGAGCGCCACGGGATTGAGCTCCGGATCGAGCAGCGCGCAGCAGCCGTAAAGAAGCAGCATGGTGCGTTCGAGGAGGACCCAGTCTTTGGGGACAACGAAGGCGCCGGATAGCTCCTTGAGGCCGATGTTCATGCGTCGAAGGTCGAGCAGTCGTTCGAGCCCTCGCTGTGGATCGATCCGTACGTCCTTGAGGTTCAGGCTCTCGAGCTGGATCTCCTCTTGGAACTTGCTGTGCAGGTACTCGACCACCTGGGCGCTCACCGTCTCGTCGCCGGTTTTGGCGATGAAGCCCATCTTGCGAAGGGCCTTGATGAGCCTGTCGGTGTCGCGTCGCAATGCCCCTTCGAGGAACTCGGGAATTCCCTCCCGCATTTCAGGCGACAGCTCGGCGATGGCTCCAAAGTCGAGAAGGACAAGGGCCCCATCGCTTCGTACCAAGATGTTCCCAGGGTGCGGATCGGCGTGGTAGACGCCATCGACGAAGATCATCTGGCAATAGGCGCGCACCAGGCGTCGAGCGACGTCTTTCTTGTCGATGCCCATGGCGTCGAGGCCGGCTGTGTCGCTTAGTTTGCGTCCGTCGAGAAACATCGTGGTCAGGACACGGGTGGTCGACAGGTGATGGATCGGCGTGGGGAACACGACGAGGGGATCGCTTGTGAAGTTTTTTGCGATGCTTTCGATGTGTTCGGCTTCGAGGGCGAAGTCGAGTTCCTGCTTTAGGAGCTCGCGGATCTGAGGGTAGAACGCCTCCAGGCCCTGGACCGGGACGAACCACTGCACGATGCGGATGATGCGGCGCATGGTGATCAGGTCGAGACGCACGACCTCGTCGACGTTGACGTGTTGGACCTTGACGCATACGTGGCGGCCATCCTTTGTGCGCGCCTCGTGGACCTGACCGAGCGACGCGCTTGCGATGGGGGTTCTGCGGAAGTCGTCGAAGAGGGTGTCGACAGGAGCGCCGAGCTCGGCCTCGATGCGGGCGGCGATCTCTTCGAAGGGGCGAGGCGGGACTTGATCCTGCAGCCCTTCGAGCTCGCTACGAAAGACCTCGGGGAGGAAGTTCGCCAAGATCGACAGGAGCTGGCCGACCTTGATGAAGAGGCCCTGAAGCACCACGATCGTTCGGTAAACCCGTCGTGCGTTGCGTCGGTGGACAGCGTCGAGCCGTTCGTCGCGCCAGGCTTCGCCGTGAAGACGGGTGCGGAAGCTAAGCCAAAGGTAGCTTCCGATGACCACGAACGTGGTGGCGTACGCTCGAAGAAAGCGAGCGCGGTTGGCTCGTCGAAAATGGACCGTCGCGGGAGGGACGGAAAGAGGGACCGGACGACTAGAAGGACTCACTCGTTGGCCTCATCAGGTAGGGCCTAGGCCTAGGGCGAGGGCTCGCTGGAAAAGAGCGTCGTGGGCCGCGGGACGAGCGCTGCGGATGGCCATCGAGTCGCGCGTAGGATGCACCCGGTTGGTCAGAAGGGACGCGACCACGCCAGCATCGGGATCGATCCAGAGGCTTGTGCCGGTGAACCCGAGGTGGCCGACGCTGCGAGGGCCGAAGTGGCTCCCTGCGCTCGACCCTTCGGGGCTCTTGCCATCGAAGCCGGCGCGAAGGGTTCCTCCTGGGCGTTCACGGACCAGCCAATCGAGGGTGGGGAACGCGTCGAGAAAGGCCAAGCCGAGAGAGACGACGCCCTCGATGGTCCCGAAGAGTCCGGCGTGACCCGAGCCACCAAGGCCTGTGAGGGCCCAGGCGTTGTCGTCGTGAACCTGTCCATGGACCACACCGCCGCGCCAAGGGATCGATTCGGTAGGGGCGGCGAGGGTGGCGAGGTCGACGCCTTGGGCTTCGAGATCGCGTGCGGTGCCGATGGCGTGATGGAGGGCGAGAGGGCGAAGAACGAGCTGGGTCATGGCTTCACCTGCGTCGCGGGCGTCAAGGAATCGGGCGAGCGCGGCTCCCACGAGGATGTACCCGAGGTCGCTGTAGACCGGGGGGAATCCGCCGCGGGGAAGGGTTCCCGAGGCGTCTTCGCGGCGCGCGTAGGCGATGGTGCGGAGGGCGTCGGCGAGGGGGACTGGGCTACCGTGAACGAGGGGGGCATGCGGTGCATAGAGCGGAACATGGGGGACAAGACCCGCGCGGTGGGCGAGCAGCAGCTCGAGGGGGACATCGGCCGAGGGGGTTTTGGAGGCTTCGGGGAGCCATTGGGCGAGGGGAGTATTGGGGTCCATGCCGCTTTTCAGGACCGCCCACGCGGTGACCGTCTTAGTGACGCTGGCGAGGTCGAAGAAGACGCGGCAAGCGCCTCCGAAGTCAACGAAGCGTTGGGAGCGTTGGAACACGCCACATCCGGCCGCTGCGAGGGACGACACAGAAGTTTCCATCACGTGTTGGGCGATGGCGTTGGCGTTGGCGTTCAGCATGGGCGCGGACATTGAGCTTCGATCTCTCACGAGCCCCTGGTCGCGACAAGTCTGGGTGCGTCACTCGGGGGGCGGTTGGACGTTTGGAAGCCTTGTCTCCGAAGAGGGGAAGACTGCGCACCAGCCACAGAGGGGAAGACTGCGCACCAGCCACAGAGGGGAAGACTGCGCACCAGCCACGAAAGCGACTCAGGACTGCTGCGGGCATAGGGCAAGGGGACGGACTCGGAAAGGAGGACCAGCGAAAGTCAAGCCTCTAGTTTGAAGACAGACCCTAGAGAGGTCGGAAACCCTCTCGCCCCCTCCACAAATCAGACTCGCCGCGCCATAGTTCGTAAAATTCAGCATGGATCGGTCAAACCACGACCGGGTGCGCACGCTCTTTGAGCGGGGCAAGTGCATGGTTGCGGCAGTTGGCAAACCGGTACGAGGCTGGATGTCGGACCCGCAAAGCGCCTTTGTGGCGTGCATTGCGGAGCTGTTTCCACATATGCCGCACCGCTTCTGCAACAATCACTTCTTGCGTGACGTGGCCAAAGCCAGGCTGTTCTGGATAAGGACAGTCGTGCCAAGGTACAGATGTGCTGCAAGGTCCGTGGGCTGCGCACCATCGAGAAACGGCTGCAGGAAAACGTCCGAACTTCGCCGGCTTTGGAACTGCAAACAACGCAAGCTGCCCTCGTTACCCTTGGGAGTTTGCGAAATTGCTTTCTCGGTGGACCAGCAAGAGCGCCGGAACCGGGCGGACGGTGATCGGGCAGCGGTCGGGCAAGGGCTCGGTTATCCCGAGAACGTGAGTTGGCCGCCGTAATCCACGAGACTGCAAAACGACTCGATGCGCGTCGACAGCTCGCCTTTGGTGATGCCTTCAAGACGGCTCGGCCCCACCCCTTCGACACAAAAGGAACCGAGCGCCGACCCAAAAAACATGGCCCGACGTAGCGCGAAAGGCGACGTATCCCCGTAACGTGCCAAGTAGCCCATAAGCCCCCCAGCAAACGCGTCGCCCGCCCCCGTCGGATCGACCACTTTTTCTAGAGGATACGCCGGAACAAAGAAGGTCCCAGCCTCATCGAAGAGAAGCGCTCCGAATTCTCCCCTCTTGACGATGAGCTGCGACGGGCCCCTCTTGCGAATGTCGGCCGCCGCCTTGGTGATGTTCTGAATTCCTGAAAGCTGCCGCGCCTCCTCGTCGTTGATGACCAACAGGTCAACGCGACGAAGCATCTCGGCCAGTGCCTCGGGCTCGCCGGAGATCCAGAAGTTCATCGTGTCTGCGGCGACGAGCTTGGGACGCTCGACTTGACGGAGGACATCCACCTGAAGACTCGGATGGATGTTGCCGAGCATCACGAAGGGGGAGGCGCGATAGGGGTCGGGTATTTTCGGACTGAAGTCCGCGAACACATTGAGCTGAGTGTCGAGCGACACGCGACTCGTGAGATCGGCCGAGTAACGTCCGTGCCATCGAAACGTCTTTCCGTTGGCCCGCTCGATCCCCGCCGTGTCGATCCCGCGAGCGCGAAGGCGTTCGAGGTTCGCGTCGGGGAAGTCGTCTCCGATGATCCCGACCACGCGCACCGGAGTGAGCAGCGACGCGGCCAGGGCCGAATAGGTTGCGGCGCCTCCGACGACATCCCGGAACGTGCCTGAGGGCATGTCGAGATCGTCGAAGGCGATGGAGCCAACGATAAGAAGCGGTGAGGTCATGTGGGCCATTGTCACTGCCGCACCTCGTGTGCGGACGCTAAACCGCTGGTTTTAGCTGGGGGGTCGGCTGGGGGGTGTGGGGTGGAGCGGCGCTCCCCCCACATGTGACTCATACAGGTCATGTGTCCTTAGGAAGCAGCCACGAGAGACGCGCTTTGGCGGCGGCGCTTATGCGGTCTCGGTCCGTGATGATGGAGCTGGCAAAGGCACCGCGAGCTCGACTCGTGAAGGGGTCGGGAAGGATGCGGGTCAGCTCGGCTACGGTCTTCTTGGCCACCGCTACGTTGGTTCGGATCACGTCGAGCACCGCCGGAACCGAAACGTCCGACTCGGTCTCGTGCCAGCAGTCGTAGTCGGTCGCTAGGGCGAGAAGGGCGAACGGAAGCTCGGCTTCGCGGGCGAGCTTGGCTTCGGGCATGCCGGTCATGCCGATGACGGAGGCTCCCCAGTTGCGGTAAATTCGGCTTTCCGCGCGGGTCGAGAACTGCGGTCCCTCCATGCACACGTAGGTGCCGCCTCGATGCACGTGGCCGCCGGCTCGATCGACGGCTTCCGCCACCGCCGCGGACAGCTGATGGCAAACCGGATCTGCAAACATGACGTGTCCCACGATGCCGTCCTCGAAAAAGGTCGACGGACGGCGGCGGGTCAGATCGATGAACTGGTCGACGGCCACCATGTCGCCAGGACGAATGTCTTCCTTCAGTGAGCCTACGGCGCTGATGCTTAGGACATGCGTAGCGCCCGCGATCTTGAGGGCGCAGATGTTTGCCCGGCAGTTGATCTCTTGGGGACCCAAGACGTGCCCACGCGAATGGCGAGGCAAAAACAAGAGACGAGTGTTGCCGAGGATCCCCTCGACGAGCTCGTCACTCGGCGGACCATATGGAGTATCGATGCGAAGTCGCTTCACCTCTGTGAGCCCATCGATTTCGTAGATGCCGCTGCCTCCGATCACCGCCACTGTGTATTGTTCGCTGCTCATCACTGCTCCTCCGGACCGGACCGTGGTCCATTTTGAAGTAGTGCCTCGGCAAGCACCGCGCGCCTAGTGCGCCGTGCCCGCTCCGCCACCACGACCGACTCTAACTCATGAAACGCGCGTTCGAGGTTGTCGTTGACTACGAGGTAGTCAAAGAGCGCATAGTGTTCGATTTCGCGCCGCGCAGCGCCGAACCGACCTAGCACGGACTCCTCCGTTTCTGTCCCCCTTCCACGAAGCCGCCGTTCAAGCTCGGTCATCGAGGGCGGCAAGATAAACGCCGCGACGATATCCGGCCGCTTGGCTCGGATCTGACGGGCCCCCTGAACATCGATGTCGAAGATAAGCGCCATGCAGCCCGGCGTGCGCTCGGCCCTCCCGATTTCCGAAAGGGCGGTCCCGTAGAAGCTATCGTGAACCCGCGCCCACTCGAGGAATGCGTTTTCCTGCACCAGCCGCTCGAAGTGGGCGCGGCTCACGAAGTGGTAATCGGTCCCGTCGACTTCGCCAAGACGAGCGCTGCGGGTTGTGTGCGACACGCTGAACTGGAGCTCGGGATGGCGCTCGAGAAGAAGCCTCGTCAGCGTCGTTTTCCCCGCACCGCTTGGCGACGCGAGAATGAAAAGAAGGACATCTCGAGGCTTACTCAACATTCTGTACCTGCTCGCGCATCCTCTCGATTTCGGCTTTTACCTCGACCACCGCGTGCGCGGTCGTCGCATCGAGGCTCTTAGCCCCCACCGTGTTTGCCTCACGTGCCATCTCCTGCAAAAGGAAATCGAGGCGACGGCCGCAGGACTCGGTCCCTTCGAGCAAGCGCGCGAACTGATCGCAATGGCTCTCGAGACGGGTAAGCTCTTCGCAGATATCGACCCGATCGGCAAAAAGAGCGATCTCTTGCTCGAGCCGAACCCCGTCAATCTCGTATTCCGTTGAAAGCCCAAGGCGATCGATCCGGTCGTGAAGACGCCTCCGGTAGCCCTCCACCACGAAAGGAGCCCGCAAGGCAACGCTACGTGTAAGCACACGCACGGTCTCGAGACGGTTTCGCAGGTCGTCACCCAACGCGTTCCCCTCGCGCTCACGCATGGCGTCAAGGGAGCGAAACGCCGCATCGAAAGCGCGTCGAGCCGCGTCGTGAAGACGTTCCCCCTCGGGTTCGCCCGACGCAACGAACAGGTCCGGAACCGAGGCGAGCACCGCCAAGGGGACCTCCCGCCCAGGAGCAAGCTCGTCTCGCAGCTCGCAGAGAGCTCGAAACACGGCGCGCGCCCGCTCGCGATCTAGGGTTGGCGCACCAAGCGCAGCCCCCTCGGTGCGAACCGCAACTTCGTAACGGCCGCGACGAAGCTTTTCGCGGGCGAGGAGCTCAAGGAAGGCGCCAAGGTCGGTGAGCTCGCGAGGAAGGCGCACGCGCACTTCGAGAAAACGATGGTTGACACCGCGGATCTCGACGGCGAGTTTTCCCTCGTGGCTTTCACCTATGGGGGCCTCTCCGATGCCGAAGCCAGTCATGCTGCGCATTGCCGTGGACGACCTTAGCCGAGCTTCTCGCGCTCGGATCAGGCTCGCCTATCCCTTCTTTCCAAACAGCGCGTCGAGCTTGGCCTTGCTGGAGGCGATCCGCGCGGAGTTGTCCTCGAGCACGCCGCTCCGAAACGTAAAGAAGGTGCAGCGGTTGGCCGCCTCGCGCTCCGGGATGTACTCGGCGATGTGCTCTTTGCACTGATTGTGAGCGCTGGCATCCCAGTATTCGCAGTTTTTGCAGCAGTGAAGGTCCACAGCGCAGTGCGAACACGTGTCGGCGCGCTGCATCTTGACCTCGAACACGAGCTCGCCTTTGCACTTGTGGCAAAAGAAATGCTTCTCTTCGACTTTCGGGATCCATCCCATAGGTCTCACGCCCCCTTCTTGCGCTTCGCGCGATCGAGCGCCCGCCCGTACTCGATGTCCCAGGCCGGTGTCCCCTCTTTGAGATGCTTCAACTGCGCGCGAGCCTCGGTGTCCATGCCCGCGTCGATGGCCATGTGACGTTTGAAAATAGGTGCCATCTTGCGCCGAAGCTCGACATCCTCGGCGTAGATCTCGTCGACATGACGGGAGTGATGAAACACTGCGACGACCTGGTCGAGAAGGTAATCAAGTGCCTCATCGCCCAACTTGATCCCTTTTTCATCGGCCACGAGCTGGCGCATGCGGCCAAGCTCGGTCCCGGGACGTCCCGACTTCTCAAGGAGGTCCTTGGCGCGTTCGTTAACCTCACGCTCGGTCGTGAGGTACCCGTTCAGGACTGCAGCCACATCGGCTTCGGCCTCGCGAGGAGCCTCGGCCTCGATATCATTGGAAGCGAGGAGCGCACGGACCACCTCGGTGGAAATAGGAGTGACCTTGCCGGCATAGAGACGCATGGCGGGGACCGTAGTCCGCTTGGAGCGCATTTGTGAAGGCTAAACCGCATCCATCTCGAAACCCGCCATTCCCGCCAACCTCCGTTTTGGCCTGCTCACGTACTTTGAGTACGCTGCGCGGGCTCCTCGGTCAAAGCCTCGCCTGGCAGAAATAGCGGGTCTCGATCGTGACGCGGTTTATTTTGCCTCGCCTCGACGCTTCCCTGCCGGCGCTGGGGACTCGTGAAGCGGCTCGGGGTCGATCTCGCCCTTGGTGACGAGCTGGAGACGTCGCATAACCGCGCGCTTTTGACGATCCTTGTACTTGGCGTGAGAGGCCTCTCCCATCTCGTTGTTCGCGTCGGTCTCGCGGTCTACGAGCTGGAACTCACACGTGACAAAGATGACCTGGCCAAAACGCGACGCCGACGCGGGCGCTCGATCGAGGTACTTGCGTGGAAGCCGCACGGGCATGTCGACCACGAAGTGAAGAACTCGGTAGGCCTCGGCGCTGAAACGGTTTTCGACCGCCGACAACCCGTCGTCGCCCCCCTGGGTCTCCGTCCACATGGGGCCGAGATGCGGATCGCCCTCGCAGTAGGCGCGCAGGTCGAAGATCGAGTTGACGCTCTGACGGGGCACTACGTACGAGAATGGAAAGAGCCGCTTGGTAAGGTACTGAACGATAGGAAGGAGATCGTCCTTGGAGCGCGTGACGATGCGAAAGCGAAGCTTGTCGTAGATCTGCGCTGCGGTGGTCTCTTCCTTCGACAACAGCTTGGTGTAGAGTGAGTCCTTCTTTTTGCGCCCTCCGACGAACTCGATGATGGGAAATCCCCCGGCGAGCATGGTGCCGATCACGCGGAACACCTTCTCTTCGACGAGATGGAAAACCTCTTGGTCGGAAAGCGGCAATACGAACAGGAGCTCGCGGCCGTCCAGGTAGTTGATGATGTGCATGCACTTGAGGATCGCACACGCGCACACCTGCTTCGGACCACGTCCCGTCGCCACCATGAGAAGCTCTGGAACCGACGTGCGCTCGAGGCTCTTCGGAACCGGGAATTCAAAGGTGCGACGAATGTACCCGATCGCCTCGGACTTCAGTTGCTCGAGGCGCTCCCGATCGCGTTCGTCGTCTTGGTAAAACTCGTGGGCTGAGAGGAACTCGTCAACCTCGTGGGGACCCGTGAAGTCGAGACGATGCCAGTCGATGATGGAATCGCCGCGCAGGACCAGCCGTACGGCATCGAGATCGCCAAGAGTGAAGGCGTCAAGGGGGCGAAGACGCTCGTGAGCGCCCGGAGGGTCGGTCATGGCCTCCCTGAAGGGGCGCAATTCAAGAACGTCTTCATTGCTGTTTTTCCGCTAAACCAAACCTACTTTGAAAACCGCAGGTCCGAACCGGGGTCCAAACCGTGTCCCCCGCGAGCCTGTGTTACCCACCCTGGGCTGTTCTGATTCGCCCCTTCGGGGCTGCCAATCAACGCACGTCGTCCTCGTCTGATGCGGTGTTGCGGCGAGGGAACCCGAGTT
>CAITRH010000240.1 GCA_903894755.1 uncultured delta proteobacterium | reverse complement strand
GGTGTGTCCGCGAGTGCAGCCACAACGCTTGGATGTTTGAGGAGACTTGGAGTTGTCGCGCGCGTGATGAAGCAAACACCCGGCGGCTTTAGCCTCAACACGTCGCGAGGACGGCCATAGCCGCCATCGATGCGTCCGAATGCCCGTGCATCGCCTCCGCGCACCGCCATGTACGCTTGGATGGCTTCGGCAGAGCGTTGCAACTCGGCGAGTCTGTCTCCGTTGCCTGCGTGTCCAAAGGTTCCCAGCTGCTCTTGGGTGTGCGCCCGCGCGCCTGCACCACCAGCGTGCGCGTACGGACCTCCTCACCGCGCTTTCGACTGGTGTACCCGGGAGCGGTCCGTCCTGGTTCTCCACGTCGGTGCAACGTTGGATACGCCTCGTTCTGGACGACGGCTCGGTTTCGCTTGGTCTCTCGAGTGCCATCGATGTCGAAGCCTTTCCAGCGGCGACCACAACGATCGATCAGACCTCCCGGCTGCTGCACGCCGTGCGTGAGCAGGTCCTGAAAAAAAGGGAGCGTACGGATTCCAACATGGCATCCGTCAGGTGTTCCAGTCCGCGCAGCACGGTTGATTCGACCGGAAAGCGCGTCCGCCCCCACAATCCCATCACGGCCTTCGCCACCGACCCGGCGGAGGTAAAGAAATCAGACAGCGAGCGATCGAAGCTCACGGCATATGCAGCCAGAACGAGGAGAAAGTTGACGAACTCGTAGGTCCCCGCCCTCCTTCCTTCGAGCCGCAGGTTCGACAGCGCTGAGTTTGGTAACGCTCCGACGATCACCACCGCCTGCGCCCACCATTGCGATGGATGGCGCTGCGATTGGCCCAAAGCGCCGCACGTCACGATCGATGTTTCAGGAGTGCCAGCGAAGCTCGCACGAGCCGCCGGACTGACTTTGTCTGCTGCCTAGTAGCCTGCGGCGTAAGTCCTTGGACACTCACGGGGAGGAGAGGGGACAACGATCAGTCTTTCTTCAGAAGTCGAAACAGCCCGGAAAAACGTTTGGGTGCCTCTTGAGCAGGTGCGGACAACTGCTGGGGGTTTTCTCCGTGGCGCCTCAGGAGAAGTCGCAGCTCGCTTTGGGTGTCGGCCGCGCGCGGGTTGATCTCCACCGCTTTTCGAAAGTCGGCCAGGGCGAGCGGCATGTTGCCTAAACGCTTGTAAAGCATGCCGCGATAGTAACGAGCCCGCTCGCAGCGGTCGCTCACTGCCACCGCCCTATCGAGCATCGAAATGCACTCGGTTGTCTTTCCGCGCGATTGATTCTCCGCTTTCATCGCCTCGAGCCAGGCTAGAAGCGCTAAATAGTCGGCTTGCGTCGGGTCTGCCTCCTGCGCCTTCCGACAAAGCTCCTCGGCTTTTGCGTATTCTTCGCGCTTGGCAAAAAACTCGGCCTTCTGAAAGGTCTGCGCCGCTTGCACTACCCGAGAGACGTACTCCTGGGCCTCCGGGGTCGCGCCCCCCTCCCGCACTAGGAGCATATACTTGGAACGTACCAATGGATCGTGAAGAGTGCGGTACGCCTCGTTGAGGCGCGCAACAATGTGCGTGCAGGAATCTACAAGGTCCATCAGCTGGGACGGGAGCCGGTCCGGATGCCACACCTTTGCTAGCGCCAAGAACGCCATCTCCACCGCCTCCGGCGCAGCGTCGTGGGCAACCCCGAGCATGTCAAAGTAGTCCAGTCGGTCAATGCGCTTCGCGTACTCAAGCACCTCGGCGCGACGCTGTTCGTGGTCGGTTCCTCGTGGCTCCGGGCGTTTGAGCGCAACAGACTTTTCCGAGTCCCGAGGAGCCGTAACCGTGGGCTTCGTCTCCTGTTGCGGTAGACGGACTGCAGCAGAGGAAAGGAATGGCGTCGCCTTGGGCCCCCCAAGCGCAATCTTCGACAACGACAGGGGCTCGGGACCGCGCGGATTCGGAGGAGACTCCACGGACGGCGGCGCAGTGCGCTCGGCGAGCGTCGAAACCACCACGCGTCCTACCAGCGTAGGCGGCTCGTCTTCTTCCTTCTCCGGTGCGGGCGCTGCGGGCGCGGGCGCCGACCCTGAGGAACTCACCGCAGGATCCACATGCGCTAGCTGCTTCGTGATGAGAAGGCAGTAAAGAAGCAGTCGGGCCGTCGGAATGCTTAGCTGGCTCTCGCGGGTAAACCGCCCCACGTCCGTCGTCCCCGCCATCAGAACCGACGCGGTCCCCGCTACGTCCGCTTCAAAACAAAAGCGCTCGAACGTCGCCGTCGGCTTCGCCGTGATCGCAAGGTGCGCGATCCTCCCTAGCGTCGCATCCACCTGCTCCCACGGGGGCGACAAGCAGATCCCCCGCCAAAGCACGGGCAAAATGTCGAACGACCGGACCTCGCCGTACTCCTCAAGCAGATCCACGCCGCTGTAAAAGGCAAACGAGGTCCGCGGCGAGAGCGTGAACACGTAGCCAAGCTTGTCGGAAAGCTGCACCCGCAACGCCTCGTCGAGTTGCAGCTCGGTGATCGCCCCTGCGTCACGCAAAATCTGACCGTGCAGTCCCCCCTCTTCGGTAAGCGTGATGCGCGACAGGTCCAGCGTGCTTCGCGTCACGTACCCAAGCTCCAAAAGGACCCTTCCAAGCGGCGCTACCGGCTCGCTCGTCCGAGCCTTGGTCACGTGACCGCCAACCACGCGCAAGGCGGCCGCCTCGCCCTTCGTGACCACGAACTCGAAAGAGCCCGTGAGCTGCCGTTCAAGGGCGTAAACCAGCAGATGCGCCACCGGGGTTCGGCGGAGCTCACCGCGTGAGGAAGGCTCGAGTCGCGTCGCCATCGCACCGAACGTAGTCGAGACACGCCTTGCCGCCCATGCCGAACACGTTGCCTCGCTCGCTGCCGTCTGTAGTAGGAGCACGTCGGGTCAATGTTCCCGTGCCGCCTGTCGAACCAAGTGCAACCGTATGCGTGGGGCTCCCGTTCGGCGATCGCCGACCTGCTCGGCACCCCTTCGCCCTCGCCCGGACCCCAAGCCGAGCTATGGATGGGCACCCATCCCGCCGGCCCCTCCCGCGTCGAGGGGACCCGAACCACGCTGACCGAACTCATCGCCAACGCTCCTGACGAGTGCCTCGGTCAAGCCGTGATCGACGCCTTTGGCCCTCGGCTCCCGTTCTTGTTCAAGGTCCTCGCCGTCGCCGAACCCCTGTCTCTTCAGGTGCATCCTGACGCGCCTCAGGCCAAGCAAGGCTTTCTGCGCGACCAAGACCTTCCCGAGCCCTCACGCAACTACCGCGACCCATCGCATAAACCCGAGCTCCTCGTCGCCCTCACCCGCTTCGACACTTTGATCGGGTTCCGCCCCGTCAACGAAACGATGCGTCTGCTCGACTCTCTGCATGCTCCCGTGCTCGTTGCCCTTCTCAACACGTTGACAGCGTCCCCCAATGCATCGACCCTGCGCGACGTCGTAACCTCGCTCTTGCACACCCCCGTCGAAGAACGCCGTCAGGTCGTCGCAAGTGTCCTCGAAGCCTGCCAGCAACATGCCGAGTGGTCGCTGTCGTGGGCACTGCGACTAGGAGAGCGCTATCCGGACGACATGGGCGTTGTCACCTCGCTGTTCATGAACCATGTGGTCCTTGCGCCAGGGGACGCTGTGTTTGTGCCACCGCGATGCCTTCATGCGTATCTGGACGGGGTTGGAGTGGAGCTTATGGCGAGCTCCGACAACGTGCTCCGTGGCGGACTGACAACCAAGCGGGTGAATCTGCCGGCGCTGCTGGAGGTCCTCGAGGTGGTTGCAAAACCTGTCGAGGTGCTTCGAGGCGAGACACTGGGAGCGCAGACCGTCGTCTACAAGACGCCTGCTAGTGAGTTTCGGCTGTTCCGCATCGAGCTGGATGGCAACGAAGTCGTCGACCGCTCGCCGTTGCCACGCGTCGTGCTCAGCACCGCAGGAAACGTAGAGCTCTACACTGGAGGAGAGTGCGTGCGTCTCGAACAGGGAGCGTCCGCGTTTGCGCGGGCGATAGACTGTCCGTTGAGGATACGAGGCAAGGGGACCGTCTTTGTCGCAACGGTAGGTCTAGACTGCGGTCTAGACCAGTAGGCCGTGCGTTCTTCATGGTTTCGCATTGCACTTGCGGCACTTGTGGTGGTGACCCTCACGTGCCTGGTGCTCGCCACACGTCTAAGGCTGTCGGCCGATCTGACGTCGCTTTTCCCTTCCGATCGCGAGGCCCGCGCTCTTGCTCGCTTCGTGCGGGTGTTCGGGGGCGGCGACGTAGCTCTCGTACTGGTTCGAGGGGCCGATCCTGTACAAGTCGAGGGGGCCACGCATGCTGCAACCGAGCGTTTGAAGACAAGCGCGCGGATAGCGCATGTTGTCGATCGGGTCCCTTTGCCGAAAGCTGTGGATCCCACCTTGGCGTGGGCGTGGGCGGGTCCTGCTGCGCGCGACCGCTTGGAGGCCATACTGTCCGCGATGCCCGAGCGTCTTCGAGAGACACGCGGGCTTCTGCTCGCTCCTGGAGCAGGAGCAGCAGCAGAGGCGACCGACTGGCTGGCGCGCGATCCACTGAGGCTCGCTGCAGTACCGTGGGAAGGGCAAACCGCGCTCGCGTCTGGCGTCCAGGCTACGGTGGACGGGGCCTTTGTGACCAACGATGGACTGGCGCGCCTCGTGGTGCTGCAGCCGCGCGACGGGGCCTTTGTGCCGGGGGCCGCAACGGCGTTTGTACAGGAGGTCGAGACGCATCTTGCACCGGTTCGGGAGACTTTCCCTGAAGTGACGCTCGCCCTTTCGGGGGGGCATGCGACGGCAGCAGCGACCGAGTCGATGTTGCGACGGGACCTGCTGGTGAGCAGCATCTTGTCCCTTGGTCTTGCGTCGGCGGCGTTCTTGTTTCTGTTTCGAAGGGGGCGGGCGCTCGTCGCGCTGCTTCCGCCCCTTGCGATGGGGACCCTCTGGACCACAGGTTTCGCAGCACTTTGGCCAGGAGGGCTCAGTGCGGTCGCAACGGCGTTTGCCGCCGTGGTGGTTGGAGTAGGGGTTGATACGGGGGTCCACGTCTATGCGGCGCTTCTGGAGGCGCGCAGGTTGGGGCTTGGTCCAAGCGAGTCGGCGCAATGGGCGCGGAGTCACACGTGGCGTCCAACCCTGACGGCAGCGGGGGTAGCGGCGGCGGCGTTTGCTTGCCTGGGACTGGCCGATGTGGCGTCATTGGGACAGCTTGGGGTGTTGTGTGCAATTGGGGAGCTGACGACGGCAGTAGCGATTTTGGCGGTGACTCCGGAGCTTGGAGCATGGCTCGAGAGAGGGACCGTTCCGTGTGTGTCGCGACCGCGCTGGGTAGACCTGGTTCGCGTGCTCACAGGGACCAAGAGGCGTGCTGCGTTAGTGCTGGTTGTGGCGGTCCTGCCGGTGCCGATGCTGTTGTGGGTGGGAGGTCCGCCCGTCTCCGAGGTGCTTGTTGCGCTCCGTCCTGCGGACCTCGTTCCATTTGCCGTGCAGCGCGACATCCAGGAGCGTTTTGGCGGGGGGGGAGGGCAGTGGGTGGTGCTGTCTGTGGACAAGGATCCGGAGCAGGCAAGGACCCGCGCCGACCGAGTGACCGAGGCGCTCGACCCTTTGGCCGTGCGAGGGGTTGTGGTCGATGCGTTGACAACCTTTGCACCGTCGCGCACCACGCAGGCAGAGAGGCTGCGGGTCCGTGACAGGCTCGACCTGCCTAGTCTCAGGCCACGTCTTGCAGAAGCCCTGGAGGCCGAGGGATTCGACCTCGAAGCATGTGCACTGTCGCTCGAGGCGTTTACCCACCCATCGCAGGAGCTCCATGACAGCACGGGACAGGACTTCGTGACTGCGAGGCATTTGGCGCAGGACTCTGGCGAGACACTGGTCGCGACGTATGTCCGCTTGCCGCGCGATGCACAAGGTGAGGTCCTAGCGGCGATTGGACAGGGCGACGCGAACGCGATGGTGACCGGGTATCCGTTTCTCGAGAGGGGGCTTCGAAGGACCCTTGCGCGGGACCTTCCACGGGTAGGCTTAGCGGCTCTAGGAGCGGCGCTTGTGACTCTGGCACTTGGTTTGCGCAGTGTACGCGGGGTGGTGTTGGCTTTTGTGGTGCTTGCAGTGGAGCTTCTGTGGGTGACGATGGTGATGCGGGTGTGTGGGCTTTCGTGGCATCTTTACAGCGCGCTGGTGTTACCGGTATTGGTGGGGATCACCCTCGATGAGGTGATGTTCTTGCTGGTTGGGGCCAATCGCGACAAGGACGTATTGGTCAAGCAGGGGCCGCTGGTTGCCACGACGGCATTGACGACGGCTGCGGGGTTTGGAGCGCTGATGGTGTGTCGGTTTGACGGGTTACGGGAGCTTGGGGCGGTAGGAGCGTTGGGGGCGGTGCTGGGGCTGGTTGCGGCGCTTGCGGTGGTGGCTGCGGGGTTGCGGGTATTTGACAGCTAAACCAAACCTATATTGAAAACCGCAGATCTTCCTGGACTCAGCGTGTGGAGGCGTGGGATGGGATGGGCGGGGGGGAGCGATTTTTGGCGTTTCCATGCGTGCAATCTGCTCATCCCCCCACGTGACGTAACGACACCTGCTGCGCAATATCCTCCGAGCAGCCGCGCCACGTCTCCCCGTCCGGCCGCTGCTCCCATGCCTTCCGCACGCTCGTTACCACCCCTATCACATCCCCAGACCGCGCCGCCTTCCCAATCGACAGACCGGTAGGCATGGCTAGACAGGGATGAATCGCCCCGTCGCAGGTCACCCTTAGCCTGTCGCACGCCTTGCAAAACGCGTGTGTCGCCCCAGTGATGAAGCCCACTCGTTGCTTTGGGTCGTGGCGCCCCCTCACGTACACTGCAGGACCACGGTTCTCCTCCCCTCGCGCAGGCTCCGTGGTCAGCAGTTGCGCCAGTCGCTCCCGGACCTCCTGCCCTGACACCAGTCTATCGCGAAACTTGGCCCCCTCCCCAACGGGCATCAGCTCTAAAAAACGTGGCACCAGCCCCCGATCCCAAGCAAAACGCGTGATGCGCTCTACCTCGTCGTCGTTGGTCCCACGGAGCACCACCGTGTTCAGTTTGATCTCGTCGAACCCCACTGTGACCGCACGGTCAATCCCCTGAAGCACCCGGTCCAGACGCCCCCCGCGGGTAAGTGCCGCGAAACGCTGCGGGTCCAGCGTGTCGAGCGACACGTTGAGCCTGCGAAGTCCCGCCTCACGAAGCGCTGGGGCAAGGTCGCAAAGACGCGTGCCGTTGGTGGTGAGCGCAAGGTCCTCTGCACCGCTCGCAGCGATCTCCCCCACAAGCCGGACCAGATCGCGGTGAAGCAGCGGCTCGCCCCCAGTGATCCGAACTCGCCGAATGCCCGCCTTCAACAGACCCTGGATAACTGTCCTCCAAGCAGCCAGATCTAGCCTGTCTTGCACGTGACGCTCCCCCCCTTGGGCGCGACAGTACAGACAGGCAAGGTCGCAGCGGTCCGTGATCGACAACCTCACCGACCGCGGCGGCCGACGCGCCTGCGACGACGTCTCCGGGTAAACCGCAAGCCGCGTGGCCATCACGAGCGGGAAGGCTGACAGCGTTGGATCACTCCTTGCTGTTGTCCTTCGGAGCCGCCGGAGCTGCAGCAGGCGTCCCCTTTTTCTTGTGGTTGAATAACCTGCGCGTCGAAATCGGTACGAGCCGCGGAATGGTCGGTTCCAAGGAATGCGCCCCTTCAAACGCCCGCAGCACCTGCCCCAACAGCAGCACGTTGATCCCATCCCCCAGATCCAACGTTGCCTGCGTCGCTTTCCGTGTCACCTGGGTACGCTGGGCGCCCGCCGTATCCCGCACAGCCTTCGCTGCTAACTGCAATTCCTTGGCATAGTCCGCATCCAGGTTCCCCAGCCCAAGCCGTGCCTTCAAAGCCTCATCGTCGCTCCCCAACCAGTTGATCAAAAGCGTCGCAAAAGCGTCCAACCCTCGAGCCAGATTGCTAGGCTCCTCCGCAGTCCCAAAGGCAGCCTCCACCGCGTTGCGAAGCGGACTCTGTGGCCCCGCAGCATCCCGAAGCGCGCTGAAGGCTTGGTCCCGCAGGGCCACCGCATGCGCCGCCGCGAGCTCCGCCTTCTTCGCCCAGGTGACCCGGACGGTCCCCGCCTCGACTTGCCCGTCTCCGACCTCCGACTCTAACGCCCGAAGCTCCGCAAGCTTGTGCACAGCGAGCGCCAGAAGCCGTTGGGACATCCCACGCAACATCGCCCGTTGCGCCGCAGACGCCCCCTTCCAAAACGACCACGCCTCCCCATAAATGCGCACCCCGTCGGTGACCACACGCGCGGTCCGGATGGTCCGTCCCACCTCTATGAGAGCTTCCGTCGAGGTCCCCTGGAGCAGGGCATCGAGGAGGGTCGGATCCGGTGCCCCCACCTCCTGAAGCAGGACCTGAAGGGTGTTTTCGGTATCATTGGGACTTTTTGAACTAGCCATGACTCGAATGCTCCGCGCAATGGCGGCGCCCTTCAAGAGAAATCGGAGAGGGCGGAAATACGTTGCCCCCGTCCGGAAGCACGTTGCCCCCGTCCGGAAGCACGTTGCCCCCGTCCGGAAGCACGTTGCCCCCGTTCGGAAACGCGTTGCCCCCGGTCGAAAACGCGTTGCCCCCGTTCGAAAACGCGTTGCCCCCGTTCGGAAACGCGTTGCCCCCGTTCGGAAGGAGCAAAGGGGCTCGCGCTCTTCATCGGCGCCTCGCGGTTTGTCCACAAGATCAGCGGGGCAGCTGGCAACATCGGGGCGAAGGAGCTTTTGGGGGTGGCGCAGCAGTTTGAGAGGAAGCTGGCGAGTGGCATGGACACGTCGCCTGAGGCATCTCATGAGGGTCCCTGCGGTCGTGACCAGGCCTACCCAATGCTGCGAAGAAAAAAGTACACGGTCATCCCCCATGCGATCAACAGTACCAGCCGCTTGATCCAAACCGGGTTCATGCGTCGCGCAATGGTCGCTCCGTAGTACCCTCCAAACGTCGCCCCCACCACCATCACCAACCCTGGTTCCCAGGCGACCTTTCCAGCCCCCACGAACACCAACACAGCAACGCCGTTGATCACCGTCGCAAGCAACGTCTTCAGACCGTTCATCGCATGGATATGGGTCATCCCTAGCAGCGAGAACGTTGCCAACATCAGGATCCCCATGCCGCCGCCAAAGTAACCCCCATACGTCGCGATCACCAGCTGCACCAAGGCCCCAGGCACAGGCCCCAGGCGAAACCCCTCCCGGTGCGCCACCCGACGTGGCCCCAAAGACAATACCAGCGTCGCTGCCAACAGAAGCCATGGCAATAGCCTCACAAACGTGCGGTCCGGCGTGTTCAAAAGAAGCAGCGCTCCAATCAAGCCCCCCACCAGGCTCGACAACGTCAGCGCTACCAACAGCGCACGCGATTGGTCCAGATCCCGCCGATAGGCCGCCACACTCGCAAGTGTTCCTGGCCACAACGCCACCGTGTTGGTCGCGTTCGCTACCACCGGCGTGATCCCCGCAAACAGGAGCGACGGAAACGTGATGAAACTCCCCCCTCCAGCCACCGAGTTGAGTCCCCCTGCAAGCACCGCAGCAAAAAACAGAAAGACTAGCGTCATGTCCCCTCCCGACGCAATAGGACCACCACTCCCCCAGCCAACGCAAACCCAAGACTCGACATCAGCCACTGCGCCGCAAGCCCCAACGCTACCTCCGGTGCAACGCCTAGCTCCCCAAGAACCCCAACGAAGAGCCCCTCCCGAAGTCCATGCCCTCCTAGAGTCACCGGGATCATCGATAGAATGTGCACCAGCGGGACTCCCACCACAATCGCCACCGTATGCCCAGGCGCCCCCAACGCCCGTGCCCCCACCAGCACAAACACCACTCCCAACGCTTGGTAAAGAAGCGACCAGCCAAGTGCCTCGGTCCGTGCCCCCGCGGTCGCAAGCCCCCCCTCGAGATCCTCCACAATCCCAGCTAACTCCCCAACAGCAGCCGCTGGAATGCGTCGCTCGAGCAGCCTCACCAGCATCCGAAACGGAGTCGACGCCGCAAAAAACAACACCACCAATACCACCGCAAGCCCTAGGGACAATCCCCGTACCGACGACGGCACCCTTACCAATGTCCCCACTGCCACCGTCGCTGCGAGCGCGCCGCTCAGTGCCATGGCAACCAGTCCAGCCAAACGCTCGTACAACGACGTCGACCACGCACAATGCGCCCTTGTCACCCGCTTGGACGCTCGCCAAGCCCGTACGACATCCCCACCTACCGCCGTGGGAAGAAACATGTTGTACAACAGCCCCACCAGCGTGTCGCCAAACAGCGACGTAAATGGTACACGCTCGCCAAGCCGCCGAAGTAGACGCCACCAGCGAACTACTCCCGTTCCCACCTGCGCCACGGTCACCAAAACAAGAAGCGCAATGTCCATCGGCCCAAGCTGCGCCAGGCGACTTCCCACCTCACGCAACGGCACTTTCCATAGGACCACGCCAACCATGCCCAGCGTGGCCAGCGCTTTGACCGCGGTCCAGAAACGCTTGGAGCTCACCGACGCTTGAACACCAACAGCTTGTAGTCCGACAGCGGCGCCAAGTAGGAAGCCCTATCGAGAAGCGCTTCTCCCAATCGAAACACCGGGCCCACGAGTCCCTTCGGCAGATCCCGTACCGACAAGAACAATCGCACAGGCACAAACCCCATACGGTCCGCTTTGAGCAAGTCCAACCCTGCTAGGTTCGCTACCGCAACCCACTCCTCGATCCCTAGGTCGAGTACCCGTCGCAGCAACGGCGAACGGTGAATGGGCTCGAGCAACACCACCCTTCCTTGCGATTTGACCAGCGCCGCTACATTGGCCATCGCACGCTCGAGGGACCCCTTGTCGCGGCATGCCACGGAAAGGCATCCCAGCACCAACACGTCGTCGAAGTTGCCCCCTAGCTGCTCGAGACCCGCCAGCACGTCGCCTTGAACAAATCGAACCGGCGCGCCAGGAAGAAGCTGCTCGGTCTCCCGTTGTGCAGCGTCGACAGTTGCAGGCGAGAAGTCCACACCGACCACTTCGGAGGCGCCCAACGACGCGAAAAACCGTGTCATGCGCCCCGTGCCGCAGCCAAGATCCACCAGGCGCCGTCCCTCGAGTGGACCAAGGGCGCGTACGAGCAGCGCACGCTGACGCTCGTCCCACAGCTCGTTGAACACGTTGGACGGCCACAAAGAACGCGCTAGCCCCTCCCGAGCCGACGCGCGGTCGTCCCAATACTGCGACACATGGTAGATCGCGTCACGACTGCGACGCTCCCGTAGCAACTGCCAAAAACTGGTGCTTCCCTGCGCCTTCAATGGACACTCCCTTCGTCGGAAACAGTCGACACGCGTACCGTGCCCAAGGCACCATCGGCCCGTGCCAAAGCCTCGTCCCTCGAGACCCCGTGCGCCAACACGTACGCCGTACGCTTGGCACTGTCGGTAAGCGGATGTACCCTTCCACCAAGTGGCACGAACACCTGGACATCCTCGATGCCACGCTGGCCGCGTGCCTCGTCGAGCCCCTCGATCGACTGCACGACTCCTGGTGCCGCCACGAGGAACTTTGCAATGGCCCCTCCGTGTTGCGGTCCGTCCATGCCTGCTGCTTCGAGAGCGTCATCGCCCAACGCAATGCCCAAAAGACGTGTGTAAAGGTCCACTCCGCTGGCAAGCCAGGTCACGTCTGCATCGAAGCCGCCGCCACAGCGCGCCGCAGTCTCGAACAGGAACGCCCCCTGCGGTCCCACCACCACCTGCGAATAACAGGGACCTCGCCAATGCCCCAGCGCTGCAGCACCGCGTCGAGCCTCGTCCACCACCCGGCGCTCGTCGTCTGTGGAAAGCCCCGATGGGAACACCTCTGCGATCATCACGCCCAGGGGT
>CAITRH010000239.1 GCA_903894755.1 uncultured delta proteobacterium | reverse complement strand
CGGAGCTGCGCCGATCCTGCCACGTTGCGGCGCTGGCTGCTCCAAGGTGTCACCGCGACGTCGTACGAGGAGCTTTTCCGCTGACCTCCCTTCCCTGCGGCGGCAGCGCCGTGCGAAGCCGTGGGGTCCTAGGCAAAACGTGGCTCACCTGACGCCACCTTGTAAAACCGCATCCATCTCGAAACCCGCCATTCCCGCCATAAGTACCCAGTCCAACCGTCGGCGCAATTTGTCGACGTCTTCGTCGCATCGGAGCACTGCGACAAGGTAGCCATGTGGAATGCGCTCGGCTGGCTGGGCAAGATGGCCTGTCAATCGACGCTCATCGAGGTTTTCTCTCGTGCCGTGCCCGAAGACGCAGCTCGGGACTGCGTGCGCAAGCAGCTTTCGCTGCACCACGAGCTCACGTTGGCGTCCAAGGAGGACCCTGTCCCGCTCCGGCGGCTTTTCGTCGGGATGGGCCCCAATATGACAACGTCGCAACATTCTGTTCACGGCGGATCGCCATTGGATTACCTAGCCCCTTGACACGGAACAAATGTTTACTAACATCTTCCCATGTTCCGCTTCGGCGCTCGGCTCGTGGTCGCAGGATGGTCCGTCGGGGCCCTCCTTTCCTGCTCCAACTCCTCCCCCGTATCCGCCGACGGCCAGGACGGCGGGCTCCCCGATCCTCCCGTGAACGACGTCCCCTCCATGGACTGGAGGACCCGGAATGCGGTGATCCCCCCGCCGGATCAGGGCCAGTGCGGCTCGGGCTGGGCTTTCGCCGCCGTGGGTGCGCTGGAGGGGGCCTGGTCCGTCAAGACCGGCACGCTGGTTCCCTTCTCGGTGAGCCAGATGGTCGACTGCGCCGGCACGTCCGACGGGGGCGATGGGTGCGGCGGCTCGGACAACGCCGGCGTGTTCGAGGTAGCGTACACGTACGCGAAAAACCAGGGCCTCCGAGCAGCCTCGTGTTACCCGTACAAACCGAGTGTGGGCGTGTGCCGGTCCAGTCAGTGCGCAGAGATCGCACGGCCGCAATCCTGGCGCAAAATCCCCTCGGGCGACGAAAGCGCCCTCCTCCGGGAGGTCGCCACCCACGGGCCCATCGCCGCGAGGATCGACTCTTCCCAGTACAGCTTTCAGTTCTACTCGAGCGGTGTCTACGACGAGCGCTCCTGCTCCAGCGAGGAACTGGACCACGCCGTGCTCGTCGTCGGTTACGACCATGACCCCAAGTCCAACAAGGACTACTGGATCGTGAGAAACAGTTGGGGTGGCAGCTGGGGCAACAAAGGCTACATGTGGATGGTCCGGAATAAGGGGAACCAGTGCGGGATCGCGACGGACGCGTGGATCCCAGAGTTTTGACGGGGCGCAGGCGGTTCCATTGGATTACCTAGCCCCACGTGCCGAATGCAAATGCGTCAGCTCCGCCCGCTCGGGCGCCGTCAGCGTGCCTTGTCACGGAGGCGATCCAGGTGGACTTGACTTTCCTTCGTCCCGTTCATGTTAATCCCACCAGCCCACAGGAGGCGAAGCATCAGCCGAGAGGCATCGTCTGGCTCGGCGCCCGAAATCCGCGCCCTATCGCGCCCTATCGCGCCCTCGCGCCCGACCTTCTTCGTGGCGGTCATTTCCAAGGCATCTATGGACGCCTCCGTGGATTCACAGCCGCACCCGTCCAGGCGCTGCTTACCAGCCATCGTCTCTGCTCCAGCGGCCGCCGGCGGCCCATCTCACTTTAGAGACTCTATTCCCGTGCAAGGTCAACGGATTTCCCGTGGAATTGGCCATGGATCTTGCGGCTCGAGGGAGCGTTCCCCTCGGCTTCAATCCCCTCTACATTTACAGCGATGTAGGGCTGGGCAAGACAAATCTGCTTTCTGCCATTGCCAACGCTGCTCAAGGGCGACGGGCAATTCTCATAATAGGTTTGGTATAGTTACTTCTCTGCCTCGTCCCCGAGCGCCTCGAGCAATCGGCTGAGGGCTCGCAACACCTCGTCGACTACCGCGCGCTCGACGCCTTCGGCCTTTGCGACAAGCTCGCGCAGCCGGGTTGCGGCCCCTCGAACGCCGTTGCTTCGAGGCGACGCGGGCGCAACCACATCGCGAAAGCGCTTCGCAAGGCTAGGAAGCGGCGCAGCGTCATCGAGCACGCGCCGTCGAATTTCTTCCCTCGTTGCGTCGTCCACGCCTTCTGACTCTTCGGCGCGTTTGAGGAAATCCACGGACTGGTAGCTCGGGATGGGGTCCTGAATGCCGTCGCGGTCGAGCACTTTGGGCGCAGTTCGCCGCAAGAACCCAAAGGAGCCAAGGAGCTTGTCGACCGTTTCGGGGCGCAGAAAGAGCTCCCGACGGGCGTAGTCTTCAAAGGAGGGAAACCCCCAGCGCTCCCAATTGCCATCTGCCTTAACGTCGGCGAGCACCTCGGCCAGGTCGACCCAGCTCGCCTTGAACCGCCGGGCCTCGTCGAGGACCGCGCGACGCACCGGGTCGTCGTCGTGGGCGTTCGCTCGCGCCTCGAGGGTCATTTCGACTTTGCTGCGAGGTCTTCGGTCAGCGGACATTGATAACGGTGGCAGGCAACACGATCAGGATACACGTGGACCACGGCTTCGTCATGCGTGAGTCGATTTTATCGCCGCGGTTTGAGAACCATGGTACCAAGTGACCTCGCGAGAACGCTGAGGAGGATTCATGCGAAAGTCTTTGTTCTGCTTGATTGCTGCGGGTACGCTCCCCCCCATTATGTTCGCATGCGGCGTCCAGCCGACCCCGAACGACCCGAGCCAGGTTCAGCCCCAACCGACGCAGCCCCAACCCGTCTACACCCAACCCCAGGCCCAACCCACGTACCCTCCGCCCCCACCGCCCCAACCCCAGCCCGCGCCGACGCCAGCAGCGTCCCAGCCCGGTGGCTTCTTCGGGTTGCCGTTGGGAATTCCCACGGCGATCCCCTCGGGGTTTGGGATTCCGGGCTTCGGTCCGCCGCCGTCCAGCAACTGACCTCGCCCCGATGGCGACAGCGTCAGCTTATTTTTGCCCTCATTAAATCGAAAGGAAAACCATGAACGTTCGTACGTTGTGCATGCTCCCCCTCGGAACCCTCGCGTTGGTAGGGATGTTCGGGGTCGCGTCGTGCGCCGCCAATCCGCAGCCTGCCCCCCAGGATCCACAGAAACAAGTCACGCCACAGCCTCCTGAGCACGGCTCGCCAGGTCGACCCCATGGTGGAAGGGACCAAGCGGGCCATGGTCCTGGGACGCACTGGGTAGGATATCTGCTCCGCGCGAGCCTCAAAGACTTGGAGCTTCGAGCCGACCAACGAGCGACCATCGAAGGGATCGGCAAGAACCTCCGGGCAAAGATGGCGCCCATCCACGTCGCTCACAAGGAACTGGCGACCGCCCTGGCAGATGGCGCGGCGGCAGGAAAGATCGACCGCGCCAGGGTTGATCCCCTGGTCGATAAGGTCGTGGCAGCCGTAGACGTGTCGGTCGTCTCGACGCAGGAAGCCCTCAACGCTCTCCACAAGACCCTCGATCCGGCGCAACGTAGGCAGCTCATCGAAGGGATGCGCGCCAGGGCCGCTCAACATGGACCTCCGCCAGGGCCGCATGGGTCAGCCGAACACGGACCTCCGCCAGGGTCACCCCCGCATGGGCCGCCCGGCGGACCTGGCAGGCAGCGGCTCGGTGAGCTCGAGGAGCAACTTCACCTGACGCCCGACCAGGTGGAGCAGATCCACCAGAAGATGCAGGCGCGTGCGGGGACCCATCCAGGCCCAGACCACTCGAAGATGCGCGAGATGGCGGACCGTATGAAAGCCGCCAGCGACGCGTTCCTCACCGACTCCTTCGATGCCAAAGCGCTTGGAATAGGCAAGGAGCTCCCCGAGATGACCCGGATCGGAACCGGCGCGATGATCGGGTTCATGGAAACGGTGACGTCGGTCCTGACCACCCCGGAGCAACGGACCCTTTTCGCCAACACGATCCGCTCTCGCGGCGGAGCCCCCGGCGAGCACTGAGGGACTCCCCATCAAATAGTAAGTAGTTCCCCCGCATCCACGCTCTCTTCCCTCTTCCCGCGGACCTCACCCCCCACGATTTCGCGCGCCAACAAATTCCCCTCCCCATCGATGGGGTGGGGGACGATGTGAACGCTCCGAATCATGTGGGGGTGAGGTCCGCGGTGCCTGACTTCCTCCCCACCGTGGTAGAGGGGAGCCATGGCAAGTACACACGGGATTTTCTTGGCAACTGCGCCCGATCAGCGGGGGCTGGTCGCGCGTCTCGCCGGCTTTTTCTACAACCTGGGCTTGAACATCGTCGACGCTAGCAATCACACCGAGAGCCTTGCGGAGCCGGGCCCACGGTTTTTCATGCGTCTGGTGGTCGACTTGGAGGGGCTCGAGGCTCCGCCCGCGAGCGCGGGACTTGGAGGATCGTCGTCGCGCCGTTCGCTCGAAACTGCGTTTCAAGGGCTATGCGACGAGTTGGGGGCCGTCGGGTCCGTGCGCTACAGCGACGTGGTCGCGAAGGTCGCCATTCTCGTTACCAAGGACCCCTCATGTCTCTACGATCTGGTGCTGCGTCAGCGCGCTGGGGAGCTCCCGTGTGACATCCCTCTGGTTGTTTCGAACCATGCAACGCTGGAGTCGGTGGCCGATGGATTCCGGATTCCGTTCTTTTGCCTTCCCGTGACAGCCGCGACCAAAGAGGACCAGGAACAGCGCGTGTTGGCTCTGCTGCGTCAGCACCATGTGGATCTCGTGGTGCTTGCTCGTTATATGCAGATCCTCTCCGAGGGATTTCTCAAGGCCGCGCCACCGGTGATCAACATCCATCACGGGTTTCTCCCCGCGTTTCAAGGGGCCAAGCCTTACCATCAGGCGCACGCGCGCGGGGTGAAGCTCATTGGGGCGACGGCGCACTACGCGACAAGCGACCTCGATCAGGGGCCCATCTTGGAGCAGGACGTGGCGCGGGTGACGCACGAAGCGGGGCCCGACGAGCTCGTGCGGCTGGGACGGGACATCGAGCGGGTGGTGCTTGCGCGTGCCGTGCGGGCGCATCTGCAGGGGCGCGTCTTCGTGTCAGGGCGGCGCACCATTGTCTTGTGACCCTGGGGACACAGAATTTGTCGTAGCGAGAGGCAGAGCGGATTAGGGTTCGCGTCATGCCTTACTTGTTCGAGACCGAGGAGCACGCCGCGCTGCGAGCAAACGTTCGTCGCTTCGCTGCGAAGCACATTGCGCCGTATGGCTTCGAGTGGGAGGAGACCGGGGATTTCCCGCGCGAGCTGTATTCGGAGGCGGCGCGGGCTGGGGTTCTTGGGATTGGGTATCCCGAGGCGTACGGCGGGACAGGTGGGGACCTGGGCCATGTGCTCGTGGCGAGCGAAGAGATGATCCTGGCGGGACACTCCGTGGGGACCACCGTCGGCTTGGGGAGCCACAGCATCGCGCTTCCTCCGATCTTGCGCTTTGGGAGCGAAGCCCAAAGGAACGAGTTTGTCGTACCTGTGTTGCGCGGCGAAAAGGTATCGGCGTTGGCCATCACCGAACCCGGTGGCGGCAGCGACGTAGCGGCGCTTGCAACGCGGGCGCGTCGGGACGGCGACTACTATGTCGTGCATGGGACCAAGACCTTTATTACGTCAGGCTGTCGCGCCGACCTGGTGACGACGGCGGTTCGTACGGGTGGGGAGGGGCACGGGGGCATATCCCTTCTTGTGATCGAGAAGGGGACTGCGGGCTTCACTGTGAGCAAGCGACTAAGGAAAACCGGCTGGTGGGCTTCGGACACTGCGGAACTGTCGTTCGACGAGTGCCGTGTCCCTGTGAGGAACCTCCTGGGTGAGGAGAATCAAGGGTTCATTGCGATCATGCTCAATTTTATCACCGAGCGTCTCTACCTAGCAGGCCAGTGTGTGGCCATTGGGGAGCTCGCGTACCGAGAATCGATGCGATACGCCAGGGACCGACGTGCTTTTGGACGTCCCATTGCAGGGTTTCAGGTACTTCGTCACAAGCTAGCCGACATGGCGAGCGCGCTTGCTGCGGCGCGTGCTCTGACAGGGGAGGTTGCAACGCGTCATCTTCGAGGCGAAGTCGTGACGTCGCTTGCGGCGATGGCGAAAAACACGGCGAGCGACATGTGCAGCTTCGTTTGCGATGCGGCTGTACAGATCCACGGTGGAGCGGGCTATATGCGCGAGACCCTGGTGGAGCGTCTGTATCGGGACGCGCGCATTTATCCCATAGGGGGCGGGACCAGGGAGATCATGAATGAAGTGATCGCCAAGCTGGAAGGATTTTAGGGGGGGGAGGAGGACATGATGGAAACAAAAGTAGAGAAGCTCGGTTCTGGATGGACTGTGTTGTCGGTGGTTGGCCGGGTGGATGGGCACACGGCCCCCGAGCTCGAAACGGTCTGCAGGGCTCAAGTTGCGGCCGGCGCGATCAAGCTGGCCCTCGACATCACGGCGGTGACCTTTATGAGCAGCGCGGGCTTGAGGGTCTTGCTTGCGACGCGAAAGTCGCTCGCGTCCAAGGCGGGCGAGATGGCGGTGGTCGGAGCGCAGCCAAACGTACGTCAGGTCTTAGACATTTCAGGGTTTACGGCGATCCTGCGCCTCGAAAGCTCTCGAGCCGCGCTCGTGTGAGCTGCAAAGCCCTTCCCGTTCGGCGCGTTCTGCCCCAAGAACGTTGCGATGCAATCGTACAAAGAGCTGCTTGCCGCCAACCAGGTTTGGGTCGCCGAAAAGCTGAAGGTCGACCCGGGGTACTTCAAGAACATCGCCAAAGAGCAACGTCCAGAGTGCCTCTGGATCGGCTGCTCCGACAGTCGAGTGCCGGCCGAGACGATCACCGGGGCACGTCCTGGCGAGCTCTTTGTCCATCGAAATATCGCAAACCTGGTGGTCCACACCGACTTCAATCTGCTTAGCGTGCTCCAATTTGCCGTCGAGTATCTCGAGGTGCGCGAGATCATCGTATGCGGTCACTACGGCTGCACGGGCGTACAAGCCGCGCTGACCAACCGACGGTTTGGACTCTTGAACCAGTGGCTGCGGAGCATCAAGGACGTCTACCGGCTCCATCGCGAGGAGCTCCAGGCGATACCGGATCCAATCGCCCAGGCTCGTCGCATGGTCGAATTGAACGTGCTCGAGCAGGTTCACAACCTCGCCCGGACCTCCATTGTGCAACGCGCCTGGCATCTGCACCGTCGTCCGCAGCTTCACGCCTGGGTCTACGGTCTGGACACTGGGCTTTTGCGCGATATCCTGACCCTCGACCCGGACGCGAAGTTGGACGACGTGTTTACGTTCAACTTTCGCGATGACTCCAACCTCTAAGTTGCTGCCATGATAACCAAGCTCCCGCCGCCGCCTGACAATCCGCAACGTTCCCCGGCCATTGCGGTACCGGGGGAAAGTCCAACGACACTTGTTTCGACCGGTGGAACGCTGCATGCGCGTGTCGCAACGCCCCATGGTGCCAGCCGTGCTGTGGTGCTTTGCCATCCACACCCGCTTTACGGTGGAAGCATGCACAGTCCGGTACCGTTGGCGATTGCGAGGGCATTGGAGTCCCTTGGAGGAGGGACCGTAGGCTGGCTTCGGTTCAATTTCAGAGGGGTGCCACCAAGCGAGGGGACCTACGACCAGGGACAGGGCGAGGTGGACGACGCCGTTCGGGCGATTGTAGCCTTGCGCGAGCGTCTACCTGGCGTGCCTATCACGGTGGTGGGACATTCCTTTGGCTCTTGGGTGGGGCTCGAAGCAGCAAAGGCGGACGGTGCAGTCGAGCGGGTGGTGCTTGTGGCGCCTTCCACGCGGTTTTTCCAGTTTGCCGGGGAACGTCCAACCATGCCCGTTGCCATTGTCCTTGGAGATCAGGACGACTACTGCGACGTAGCAGAGGGACACGAGCTGGCGCAGCGTCTTGGCTCGTCGATGGAGGTGCTTGAGGGGTTTGACCATCACTTCTTGAAGTCGCGGCGTGTGATGGCGGAGAAGGTGTTTGGTCTTGCGGTGCGATAAGCTGTGCGTCGACGACTTCAGCGAGCCTCCACGACGACTGTCTCGAGCTTCGGATCCGCCAAAATGTCCGCGTCCCGGAACCGCAGCGGGCGCCACGCCTTTTGAGCGAAGCGCTCTACCTGGTCGGACGCGTTCGGAGACGTTGGCTCACTCGACTGGCCGTAGGTCAGGAAACCCTCTGCTCGCGGGCCGCTGTCAGTGAATTCAAGCACCATGACGAAACTTGAGCCGTAGTTGACCACATAGCCGTCCTGCGCCAGGTAGGTCAGCGGATTGATCACCTCGCCCCGAGCCATGGTGGGGTACAGTGTCGTGTTCATCCCGTCAGCCTCGTAGCGCGCCACATTGAACACTCCCTCGTAGGTCGAGCCTCCGTGAACCGATATCTTGCGGTCTGCCCGGCGTGTAAACTGGATATCCCCCAAGGCGCGATCGAGCGCAATGCCGGCGCTCTGCAGCCGAAGCACCGCCTCTCCGAGTTTCACCAGGACCGGATCGATCCCGCTGGCCGGGACCGCTACCAACTGTGACGGAGTGTCCAAGGGACGGTTCGGATCGAACGGGTCCTGGAACAGCCCTCCTGCCGTGGTCAGCTCCAGCCTCGTGTAGCTCCCCAGAAACTCTCGCCACACATGGGCCCCCACGCTCGCCAAATCGACCTTCTTGTCCCAGCTTCCCAGCACCCCGCAGGCCTGGGAAATGTCCACTTGCTTGCCCCCCACCGACACCACCGTCTTGCCCTGGCACCGCTGCACCACCGCCCCCACGAGCTTCTCCGCAAGATATCCTCGGTTGCTGAGCGCTACAACCTGGAGATCCTGGAAGGAGAAGCGATTGCTCCCCCCTTCCGTGACAAGGACCATGTTCATATGCGTACGAGGGGTGAGCGGGCTGCGAACCGGCCCATAGAGCGACGAGAATCCGGTCAGCGGCTCCGCAAGATTGGCCAGCCAGTAGCTGTCGTTGGCATTGTACACGTAGTCCCGTCGCACCAGTTGCGGCGCGCGTTCGAGCGGCTCCACAGTGGCCTCCCACTCGTAGACCGGATCGGAACCGTTCAGAAGCACTATGTCCTGCGCCGCAAAGGACTGCACAAAGAAGTCCGTCTGCTTAAGTTGCTCGTAGGCATCGAGCGCCGCCGCGCTGAGGCGAGGGACCCTGCTCGAATCGAGGAAATACGCGTTCCCCTCCTTGTCCGTGTACAGCGTATTGGCCCAAGGATTTCCTCTCTGCTCTTGAGCCTTCTTGAATTCTGTAAGGTTGCGTGCGGTCCACATGGCGAGGTACTGCGAAGCCATTGTGGTATCGAAGACATTGGAGTTCTTGAAGGAGATGGCGCGCTCGGCGGTCCAACTCAGTTTGAGCCCCATCGCGGAAAGGTCCAGAAGCGGGCCATAGTGCGAGCTGTAGAGTGTGCGCTCCGTGGTCTGGCTAGACCCGTCCTGCTGACGAACGTCGATGGACACCTTCCTCGAGGTGATGTCCCGATAGTCCGAGCCATACTTGTATCGAAATGGATTGGCCGGATCGAGGGCGAGCTGATAGAGGGTGGTCTGTGTGGATGCAGAGAACGTGTGTGTCCAGCCGATGTCTTCGTTGAAGCCGATGAGCATGCCAGCGACCCCCATAAGCGATGCCCCGTAGATGTTCAGAAGCCCCGGGACCGTGAGCTGACTCTCGTAGAGTCGCAGGTCCCCCTCCCACGGGAAATGCGGATTGGCAATGAGCTTGCCTCGTCCATTGTCCGAGCGGTCCGCGCCGATGGCCCACCCGTTGGACGCAGCCTTGGCATGGGGAAGCGACAGTGGACGGCTGATCCACTGCGTCGTGGTCGCAAGCGGAGGCTGGGCACGTCCCATCCAAGGGACTGCAAACTGCGGCAGCCCTGCGAGGCCAACGTCCAGGTAGTGTGCGTAGATGTCCTCTTCGGTGATGGGGACAACCCATGGCTGCCCTGCACAAGCGGAGGCCAGCGGTTTTCCATCCTGCAAGTATTGGTTGTAGCCAGCGGCGTACCCCTGGAGCATCTCACGCACCTGCGCGGGCTGCTGCGGGAGCGCCGTACGCGCTCTTCCATAAAGATCGAGCGCCAGGAAACCGAAGTCACTGTCGATGTTGGCGTTGTTGGTTCCCGGCCCAAAGTACTTGGAGCGCTGGGATCGGATCTTGATGATCTGGTCCGCAAGAATGCATCCGTTCCCCTTTGCGAAGGCGTAGCCCTGTCCGAAGGCTGCACTGCCGAGATCAGCAGCTAGAATGTGCGGTATGCCGTACTCGGTCCAGCGGATCGTAGCCCGGTACTTCGGGCTCGCAGACGATGACGAGGAACTGCACGCGCCGAGCATTCCGAGCGCTCCCAGCACCATTGACCCCGCGCATGTCCCACGGAGCCACGGCCTCTTACTTGCCAATTTCATGTCGCACATCACTCCTTTGAAAGCCTGCCTACGCTGCTCACGAGCCCGAGCGTATCTGAAGGGGAGTGCTTGGGAAGACTTATTTCGAAGCAACGGCCCGCTAAGGGACTCCCTAGGAAATAGTTGCCCCGCAATCTCCTCCCGCGGACCTCACCCCCACATGATTCGGATCGTTCACATCGTCCCCCTCCCCATCGATGGGGAGGGGGAATTTGTAGGAGCGCGAAGTCGCAGGGGGTGAGGTCCGACGGTCGGCGAGGTGGGGCTGCGGGGGAACGGTCTGCGGGGGAACTATTTGATGGGAGTCCCTAAGTTCCGGGGGGGCGGACCGCGACTCACGCTACCCAGGGTTACCCACCCTGGGTAGGGCGTGATCGCAGTCAACCCTCGGAGTTTGACGAGGCCCCGTGACTTAGCGGGCCGTTGTTTCGAAGTGCGCCTCGGCGACGTTTTGGCCTTGCCTCAGCGATGTTTGGCCTTGCCTCAGCGATGTTTTGGCTTGCCTCAGCGATGTTTTGACTTGCCTCGGCGGTGTTTTGACTTGCCTCGGCGGTGTTTAGGCGTGCCTCAGCGGTGTTTAGGCGTGCCTCAGCGGTGTTTAGGCGTGCCTCAGCGGTGTTTAGGCGT
>CAITRH010000238.1 GCA_903894755.1 uncultured delta proteobacterium | reverse complement strand
CCAGGTGGTCTGGTCTTTGGACCAGGTGGTCTGGTCTTTGGACCAGGTGGTCTGGTCTTTGGACCAGGACGGGAGCAAAGCTGGACCGATGGACCACAACCCCGAGGCCGATGGACCACAACTCCAAGGCCGATGGACCGCATTACGACGCGACAAGGTAAGAGGAAAACAATGGGTCATCTTCGCGAAATCAAGCGTGAGCACGCCGAGCTGGTACGCCGTCTTGCTGCGGGGTCAGTTGCGCTGCCAGAGCCAAAGAACGAGCATGCCTGGAAAGGCTGGCGCGACATCTTGGAGATCTTGTTCAGTCCCGAGGAGGCGTCCCTGGCCGTGCGTCTGCCCGTCTTTCCTGCGTCTCTGGAGGTCCTTGCGCAGCGTACTGGAACTGCGCCCCACGACCTTCGTGTCAAGCTTGACGCCATGTGCGACAAGGGACTTGTGATCGACCTGGTTCATCCAGAGACCGGCGCTGTCAAGTACGCGCTTGCACCACCCGTGGTTGGATTTTTTGAGTTCTCCATGATGAGGGCCAGCGACTCTGTTCCAAAGAAGCGCCTGGCCGAGGCGCTCGAGGCCTACACGCGCTTTGACGACGAGTTTGCTCGGGAAGTCTTTGGGACAGAAACTGTGGTGGGACGGGCGCTGGTGCATGAGAGCGCATGGGGTGACGAGGGGGACGAGGTCCCTTCGGACGTGCTCGATTGGGAGCGGGCCACGGCCATTCTTTCCGATGCAACGAGCCATGCGGTCTCACTCTGCTACTGCCGTCACAAGGCCGATCACTTGGGGCATGCATGCGATGCCGAGGCCGAAAACTGTTTGTCGATCAACATGGGGGCCGACTTCGTGTTGCGGCGAGGCTTTGGGCGCGCCATCAACAAGACCGAGGCCCTTGAAATCCTGCATCGATCGCGGGAACATGGGCTGGTACAGATCGCTGACAACGTGCTCGATCGTCCAGCGTATGTATGCAACTGCTGCGGCTGTTGTTGCGGCCAGCTCCAAGGGATCAACGACTACGATCTGGCGGCGGTCAATCCAAGCGGCTTTGTGCCTACGGTGGATCTTGCGAAGTGCAAAGGCTGCTCGCGTTGTTCCCGCGTCTGCCCTGTCACCGCCGTGTCCATGAGTGCGCAGCGGGTCCAGGCGCATCGAAAGAACGCCCTGAAGCCTCACATCGATACGGACCGTTGCATCGGGTGCGGGGTTTGTGCGGACGCGTGCAAGGCGGAGGCGATGCGCATGGTGCGTGGCACTGAGCGGGCGTCGGTGCCCAAGAACCGTGTGGAGCAGATGCTGCGCATGGCAATGGAACGGGGAAGGCTTGGGAACTTGCTGTTCGACGAGGGGGCGGGGCGAGGGAGCCGTTTTCTCCATCAAGTGTTTCAGGCACTGGTGAAGCTTCCTACGGCGCAGAAGGTACTGGCGAGTGAGCAAGTGCGGTCCCGGTTCGTGTCGTTTGCGCTTCGTGCCACTGCGGGCAACGGATACTGAGTACCTTTCCATCCAAGCATCGGCGGTAGCCATGATGAACTCCAATCAAAAAGCCTCCTGGTTGTTGTGTATGATGTGTATGACAGCGAACCTCTCAGCGTGCGGTGCCAATGTGGAGCCGCATCCAAAGGTACTCACGGTGGTGCGCTGTCGTGTCGTCGAGCGCAATAGCGTTGCAGGGGGTACTCGCTATTCGGCGGCTGTGAAGCCAGAGACCCAAGTGGATCTGGCGTTCCGGTTGGGCGGGTACATTGAAGCCATTGCAAAGGTCAAGGGCATCGATGGGCAGCTTCGGACGATCCAAGAAGGAGACTATGTAGAGAAGGGGACCGAGCTAGCCCGCGTGCGCGAGTCGGACTTCGCGCAGAAGCTTTCCGAAGCCAACGCAATGCTCGCCGAAGCACGTGCAGCACGTTCCCAGGCTCGCCTCGACTTCGATCGTGCACTGCGCCTGCAAGCCACGGGATCCGCTTCCGCGGTGGATCTCGACAATGCACGTGCTCGTCACGAAGCCGCTGCTGCACGAACCGATGCTGCCCTTGCGCGCGTACAGCAGGCTCAACAAGCGGTGTCGGATGCCAGCTTGAGGGCTCCCATCTCGGGCATCGTGCTCAAACGCTCACTTGAAATTGGCGCTCTGGCCACTCCAGGAATGCCTGTCTTCAGCATTGCAGATGTCAAGAACGTGAAGGTGGTGTTTGGAGTCCCCGACATGGTGCTCGAGACCCTCAAGCTCGGAACCGAACAGTCTATCACCACGGAGGCCATTGCAGGAAGAGTCTTCAAAGGGCGCATCACTAGGATCTCGCCATGGGCCGATCCCAAGAGCCGCGTCTTCGAGGTCGAAACGCTGGTGCTCAATCCCCAAAGTGAGCTGAAGGTGGGCATGGTGGCGTCGCTGAGGCTCGACGCGAAGGCGGACGGGGCCGAGCCTCCTGCCATGTTGCCCCTCAATTCGATTGTGCGCGCCAAGTCCCAAAAGGGGTTTGCTGTATTTGTGCTCCACGACAACACCACTCCTCCCCATGTGGAGCTGCGCGAAGTGGAGCTTGGTCAGTTCCTTGGTAACGTGATCCCTGTGAAAAAGGGGTTGGCCGAGGGGGAAAGAGTAGTGGTGACCGGAGCTCCTCTGCTATCGGACCGTGAGTCCGTTCGGGTGATTCCGTAGGCACAGCAAAGGACTTACCATGTCAAGCAATCACCAGCAGAGTGAACGGGAAAAGGACGAGAACATCGTCAAGACCGTCCACAACTTCGCCCGCTTCTCGACAGAAACCCGCCACGTAGCTTGGGTCCTTCTCGTTGGAACCATTCTCTGGGGCATCTACGGGTATCTGAAGATGCCCAAAGGCAAAGACCCGGTCATTCCGGTGCGCACCGCAGTGGCTCTTGCCATGTGGCCTGGCTCTTCGGCCGATAAGATCGAACAGCTCGTGACACGCAAGATCGAACAGAAGATCGCTGAGAACCCAAAGGTCGACAAGATCGAGTCGGTGACCCGAGGAAGCCTGTCGGTGGTCTATGTCACCCTGCTCGACACGGTGAATGAAACCGGCAAGGAGTTCGACGACATCAAGCTAAAGCTCGACACCATTCACGACTTGCCTATGGGCTCGGGACCCATCCAGTTTATCAAAGACTTCGGCGACACAGCTGCCCTCATGCTCACCGTGGCAAGCCCCAAGGCTGGCGACGTGGAGATCGCACTGCGTGCGGCGTCCATCAATGCAGCCCTCGAAGACGCGCGACGCTCGGCATTGCCAGAGGGCCTGAGCAAGCGAGCTGCGCTGGTGGTGAACTTCCCTCCAAGCCTGCAGGTGGCTCCGTTTCATCGCGTCGGGTCCGCTCTTGCCAGTGCCATGGTTGGCGAGCACATTGGCGTAGACACCAAACTGATCGAAGGGCCGGGGTTTCTTGGGATCGACATCGCTACGGACTATGACGACCAGGTCCTTATCGAGTTTATGATCAACTATGTAGAGAAGCGTCTGCGCCTCTCCGAGCTGCACCCCGACGTGTGGCGTCCAGTGGTATTGCGTGACCTGAAGGAGACCGAGAGCCGCCTTCTCACAGTGGCTGGCGACAAGTACAGCTACCGCGAGCTCGACGACATCACCGATACCATTCAGCGCTATCTGCAGTCACTGCCGATTGTCTCCAAGGTGGCCCGTTCCGGAGCCCTCCCCGAGCAGGTGTTTCTCGACTATTCGCAGGAACGCATGGCTTCCTACGGTGTCTCTACCGGTTCGCTTGCCGACGTCATCGGAGCGCGCAATATCACCGTGCCTGGCGGTATCCTTGAGGTAGCGGGCAAGAACCTCACCATTGACCCTTCAGGGGAGTTCAGGAGTGTCGACGACATTGGCAACGTGCTTATCCCGACCACGGGGGGGGGAGCGACGTATCTACGGGACCTTGTGGAGGTTACTCGCGGCTATCAGAGCCCCGCGCGCTATCTCAACTTCTTTACGCAGAAGAACGCCCAGGGGGAGACCATTCGAGCGCGCGCCATCACGCTTTCCATTCAGATGCGCCCGGGGGCCCAAATCGCGGAGTTTGGCAGGGCCATCGACGAGCGCCTTGGCGAGGTGCGGACGCTGATCCCAGAAGACATCCTCATGTCTCGGGTAAGCGATCAGCCCGTGCAGGTTACAGAAAACGTGAGCCTCTTCATGAGCAGCCTCTACGAAGCCATCTTTCTAGTGGTTGCCGTCGCCTTGATCGGGTTCTGGGAGTGGCGTTCGGCTCTACTGATGGCATTATCGATTCCGATCACGCTCGCCATGACCTTCGGGTTCATGCAACTGTGCGGCGTCGACGTGCAGCAGGTGTCCATTGCATCGCTGATCATCACGTTGGGGCTCTTGGTCGATGATCCTGTTGTAGCCGGGGACGCTATCAAACGCTCGTTGGCCGAGGGCTGGAAGCCGCTGGTTGCAGCTTGGCTCGGGCCGACCAAGCTTGCGACAGCGATCCTTTTTGCCACCATTACCAACATCGTTGCGTACTTGCCGTTCCTCGCACTTCCGGGCGACACCGGCCAGTTCATTTGGAGCCTTCCTGTGGTCATGACCGCATCGCTGGTGGCTTCGCGTCTTGTCTCCATGTCATTTGTTCCGCTGCTTGGCTACTATCTTCTCAAAGCTCCGAAGAAAGCCGAGGCTACTATCGAGGAGCGCCGTGAGAAAGGCTTCGCAAAGTTCTACTACCAGGTGGTTGGAAAAGCGATCGACCACCGCAAGATCGTGTACTTCGTAGCGCTCTGCATTCTGACCGGCGGTATCGTAGCAACCCGCCGCATCAAAGAGATGTTCTTCCCCAAGGACCTGTCGTACCTCTCCTACGTGGACGTGTGGCTCCCGGAGGATGCTCCGCTATCGGCCACGCGGGAGACTGTGGAAGCTGTCGAGGTCATACTGCGCAAGACGTCGGAGGCCTACGGAGTGAACCATCCAGGCAAGGACGGCAAACCGCGGGAAGTTCTCGACTCACTGACAACGTTTGTTGGGGGTGGCGGACCGCGCTTCTGGTTTTCCGTGGCTCCCGAGCTGCAGCAGCTAAACTACGCTCAGATTGTGATCAAGACCCGCGACAAGAAGGTGACTCCGCACCTTGTGCCGCTGCTTCAAGATGCGGTGTCCAAGGAGATCGCTGGAGCGCGGGTGGATGTGCGCGAGCTCGAGAACGGGCCCCCTGTTGGTGTGCCGGTTTCGATTCGCATCTCTGGGGAAGATATCTCCAAGCTGCGTGAGTTGTCCGAGCAGACCAAGGCGATCTTTCGTGAGATCAAGACAGCCGAGCGGGTGCGTGACAACTGGGGGGCTGATAGCTTCTCGGTCAAGCTGGTGGTGGATCCTGACGGAGCCAACCTTGCAGGAGTGACCAACCTTGACGTTGCGGAGTCGTCGGCTGGGGCCATGAACGGTCGCGGGGTGGGGCTACTGCGCGAGGGCGACAAGCAGATTCCGATTGTCGCGCGGCTTCGCGCAGAGGAGCGGGCGCAGCTTAGCGACATCGAGAACCTGTATGTCCATTCGAGGACAACGGCAGCCGACGTGCCGCTGCGTCAGGTGTCCAAGCTCGACACAAGCCTTCAGACGGAGAAGATAATGCGCCGCGACCAGTTCCGCACGATGACCGTGTCGTGTTTCCCGGTGCAAGGCGTATTGGCTTCCGAGGTGATGGAGCAAGCAAAAGCAAAGCTCGATGCGTTGACGCAGTCGCTTCCTCCGGGCTATCGGTTGGAGATTGGAGGCGAGCAGGAGGAACAGAGGAAAGGGTTCATGCATCTCGTGATTGTGCTGGTCATCTCGGTCTCTGCGATCTACGTTGCGCTTGTCTGGCAGTTCAAGAATGCCATCAAGCCATTGATTGTCTTTGCGGCCATTCCGTTTGGTGTGGTTGGAGCGCTGGTGACGTTAGCGGTCATGAGAGCGCCGTTCGGCTTCATGGCGTTTCTTGGGATCATCAGCTTGATTGGAGTGATCGTGAGCCACATTATCGTGCTCTTTGACTTCATCGAGGAGAAGCATGAACAAGGAGCTCCGCTGCGGGAAGCGCTGCTTGATGCAGGGATTGTGCGTCTTCGCCCCGTGGTGATCACGGTAGCAGCAACGGTACTGGGTCTGTTCCCGTTGGCGTCGTCGGGCGGGCCACTTTGGGAGCCGCTCTGTTACGCGCAGATAGGTGGTCTAACGGTAGCAACGTTTTTGACGCTGCTGTTGGTGCCGGTGATCTACGCGATCTTCGTGCTCGACCTGAAACTAGTGAAGTGGGGGGAAGTCACGACGGCGTAGGGGCCAGGCGATCCGCAACCTAGTAGTCCGCGGCGGAAGTCCTTGGACACTCCGGGGCATCCCACGACAACATCGACACCCGCGAGGTACTAGGGCTACCCGCCCTGGGTAGCGGGTATCGCGGTTCGGACCTGCAAGTTAGGTTGGGTCTAGCAGCGGGGCCGTCGAGCGCGCGCCATGGCACTCTCCCATTCCGAGTGCTGGCAATCGTTGCGCTCGGTTGGTCTTTGGGTTGAAAGCGTTCTGCAGTCGAGGATCCTTAGGGGCGGAGGATCTGCCCATGCCCCACGAGACTGAATCCCAAGTTTTGCCTGCGATGGACTGCTACAACGTGCTTGGTGTCCACGCCACCGAAAAGGCGCCAGCTATTTACAAGGCGTTCCGAGACATCGACCGCGGTCTTTTCCCTGAGCGCGGTGGGCCCCACGGCACGCCTCGTTTCCGCGCCACGCGGGCCGCCTACCACGTGCTTTCCGACACTGCGCTGCGACAGGCCTACGATGGGCGCCCCCGGAGGGTTTCGTCCCAAGCCGCGTCCCTGTCGCTGCTCGACGACTTCGAGGGGAGCGCTCCGAGCCGAGACGAGATCGTGGACATCATCCGCAAGAACTTTTTGCCCGCGGGGCCCTCCAAGTCGGAGACCTGCGTGGACCTAGAGCTGTGGATCCTTGGGCCCGATCCCATCGATGCCTTGGGCATTCCAACGTTTTTCCCCTGTCCAAGCTGCCACGGTGTGGGAAGCATTTGGTGTTCCCTCTGCCTAGCGTGCGACGGCACCGGCTTTGCCATGGAAGAAGAGCGGGTACCTCTCGACGAGGGGGGCCACGAGTTTCTTGTATCTCTGATTGCACTTGGCATCCGTACGCTGCGACTTCACGTCCATCGGAGCTGACGTCCGGCGCGCGCGGGACTATAGCCCTCGCATGCTTCAAATCCGGCACGTTGTTCTAGCCTCTCCACTTGTTTTCGGTGCTCTCGTGGTTGCGTGCACCCAATCGCGACCAGTGCTTCCCGCGCCTGCCGTACCTACCCAGCCGGATGCGGCTCCTTTTGTGGATGCGACGGAGGCCGCCCCCTCTTCGACGCAGGACCTTGATGCGGGGGATGCCGGGGAAGCGGAGGCTGGGTTCACGAGTGCTTGCAACGAACAGGAGCCGCAGGATTGGCTGATTCGAACCACCTATTTTCCTCCGACGCCCGCCAAGGATCTCGACGAGACGCGACGTCGTGTTGCAGGGCATCAGCGGTCAGTCGAGTATAGGACACGTCAGTATGGCTACTATCCTGGTTTTGGACGTCGCGACATGAACCCGCACTCACCGAGCCACTATGTGAAGAGCATCAAGTGGTTTGGCCTCCCCGTTATGGTACACGAGAAGATTGTGCCCGCGCTTGCCTGCGTGGAGGAAGAGATCAGGCGGACCTGCGCAGACAAGCCCTACACGCCGCGAGCGCTTGGGGGGATCCGCATGAAGAACACCTACCACACGGGGGAGGTGACCAACCACGCTTATGGCATTGCGATGGACATCGATCCTGCCATCAACACGTGTTGCGGGTGTGTTCCACCGTGGAACAAGCATCCTCGTTGCGGCAAGAAGGTAGTTTCCCCTTTCGAGCGCATGGAGATGCCGGAATGTTGGGTCCATGCCTTCACGCGTTACGGGTTTTACTGGCTCGGCTACGACCCGATGCAAGACACCATGCACTACGAGTTCCTAGGCGACCCGGATCGAATTGTGAGGCGGTGACGCCGTCGTTGCCTTAGGGGCAAGCGAGAGCGCCGAGGTCGCGGGTGTCGGCACGGGCGGCAGCGGACAGGTGCTTGCGGTATTGGAGGGTTACTGCGAATTCCTTGGCAAGGCCCTCGAAAAGGGGGCCCGCGACGCGTCGTGCGGGGGACGACGGCGCGAGGCAAAAGTCTTTCGCGGCAGCGTCTACGAAGCCAGGGTTGGTCCCGACGACGGTGCGGTCGGTGCCGTCTAGGAACTCGAACTTGCCCTTGAAATTAGCCTGTCCTTTGGGAACGGGTCGGTTGACCCAGTTGACTCCAAGGCGCATGGTGCCTTGTTCGTACCCCCAGGTGAGGTGTGTAGTTCCGGTGCTGTAGATGATGTTGTTGCGCAGTTCGGCGCTCTCTTCCTGGGTCTCGAGCTGTATGAGGCTCGTGTTCCAGAGATCTACCTCGTTTACCGAGAGGACCACTGTGTTGTGGTAAAAGAACAAGGTGCCTTTGCGGTAATCCGCGATGTCCCCGTTGTCGCCACCGTAGTGGATCGGCCGAGACGCCGCGTCTTTTCCGATCAGCAGCACGTTGCCGTAGACGTAGGTCTGACGGAAGGTTGGTTCTTTGCGGGCGTTAGGAATGCTGTCTTCAGGCTCGACGAGGTCGAGCAGACGTGCTCCACCTTCGATCCAATTGTACCGGACTACCGTGCCTGCGGAGCGGTCTTTGAACCCGTGGCCTGCCGAGCCGTCGCGGAGCGGTCCAAGGTGGTTGAACTGGAACACCATGCCAATGGCCTCGGTGTACACGTTGTGGTGCCGGTCGCGCCGTTTGGACGTGGTCCCGTTGCCGTAGATGCTGTTGCCCTCCATGAGGATATCGCGAGATTGCTGGGCCTCGTCGCCGCTGGACGCCACAAAGAGTCCGTTGCCGCAGCCGTGGACCCGGTTGCCACGGAGGGCAATGTGTTCGCCTCGTTCGACGAACACACAGGCTGCGTTGTCTGTATAGGTCTTCGTGGCGCCGACGCGGTCGGTAAACGAGTAGGCTTGGTAGGCGTTGCGAAGCTCCAGCCCTTCGATGAGCACGTAGTTGGGCTTGACTCCCCAGCGCTGCGCATTGGTCGGCGAGACGGTGATGAGACCGCGTGGCTCATGATGGCTCGAGCCAAACCCCAACGTCTTCAATGTCGTTGCGTTCTCGCCGTCGAGAATGGGAAGCTCCCCTTTGGGGCCAGGGACTCCACAGAAACGTACGGGACGGTCCACTGTGCCCGAGTCGGAGAGCAACACCTTTTCTCGATAGGGGGCCACTCGCCAGTGCAAACGCACCGTGTCGCCGGGTCGCAGTGTGCCCCAGGGGACCGAAGCCAAGGTAGCCAGAGGTTGGCCGTCGCCCACATGGAAGTCCCGTCCTCCAAGAGGCGCAGAGCAGGACGCAGGACGCCATCCTAGGGATGGGGGAGCAGGCGCCAATAGCGTGGGGGCAAGCGACGGAGGATCGGCTGCGGCCGAAGGGGGAGGAGCCACACTGCTGACCAATGCGCTAGGGATGCCAAGACGGCTTCCACCTTCTTCAGCGGGAGGACCTCCAAATTGAGAACGTCCACAGGCCCCTAGGGCAGACACGAACACGGCGCCGATCATCCATTGGTTTGGTCGCAACATGGGTGGTTTCCTCAACGGCCTACGAGCGCTTCGAGCACGTTGTGCCGGATAGTGTTGATCATGGTTTCATCTGTTTTCCAGTAGAACTCTGGCTTCGTACAGCCGCTACCTCGGCAGCCTCCCATTTGTCGATACGCCTTAGCGACTTCGGTGCGAGCAATGGCACCCAAGCCACGTCGCTCGGCCAGGCGGAAGAGAGCCCAGTCTTGGAGCCCGGCACGAAGGGCCTTGAGCCGGTACGATGCAACGGGACCGTCGATGGTCACGTCGGCAGGAGAGCCAACGTGCCCCGACCCGTCGTGATTTCCAGGGTAGATCAAGACGCCGTCGCCTGGTTTCACGAACTTGTCGTTGATGCCCCAGGCAGCGTTGGGCGAGGACCACTCTGCAATTTGGTAGTACAGGAATCCACTTGCTTGTTCGTACCAAGCGCCCCACATCAAGATACGCGGCTCGTACCCGTCGAGCGTGTTGGTGGTAAACGTAGGCCAGGGCGGCACATTGGAATTGCTCTCGTAGAACCAAAGCTTGTAGCCTTGGGCCCAAAGAGATGTCCACTCGGCGGGGCCGTACCTGGCTGGCTTGTCGGGCGTGTTCCAATTGCTGTAGCCGACTGGGCTGCAAACGAAGACCCCCATGGAGGAGCCCACGATGGGAAAATTGGTAGCACTTGGGCAGATGGTGTCGAGGATGTGCCATTGCCAGTCTGGGTCTGCGGCAACCATTTGTTGCGCCTGGACCGCAATAGCGGCAAGTGCGGCATCAGGAGTCGAGGAGGCTTCGGGTTCGTCGGAAGCGTACGCGAGGGCCCGGTCGAACCACCCCTTGGTCTTGAGATGGGCCGCCCACAAACGGGCGCGGTCCGTGTATTGGGACGCGCTGCATGTCTGGAATCCCCAGTTGGTGCCAGGTTCGAAGGGAACATCGACCCAGGAGCTCGGAACGCCATCACTCCAATACGTTCCATCCATGTAGGGCGCCATGGCCGTGTCCCAACCGGTAAAGTCGATAGAGCCGGTGCAGGCGGTGGAAGGACTGGCGGAAAGCACGCCTATGTCAATGCGGTGGGCGTGCACCAGTTCTTCGTAGCGCTTGACAAGGGAGCTTGCAGCGGAGGCGTGGTAGACGCCAAAAGAGTTGGTGTCCATGCGAAATCGCGTGACCACGTCGCGCATGTCGGGGAGGTCGATGGGATAGACTGTGAGCGTGAGCGGTACCCGGACGGAAGTATGTCCTTGGGCACGAATCCGGATGGAGCCGGAGTAGGCGCCCGCCACCGTGTCTTTGGGCACATGGACCTCCAACCAGACGGGCTGCACTTTGCCCATGTCGACCGCAAAGGTCGACTCGCGTTGCGAATAGGGGTCTAGGAGTGGAATCAGTGGGTCGGGCAGGTTCGGGTCTGCGGTGGGCGACTTGCTGGGAACGGGAAGGCTTCCAAACTTCGGGGATGCGGACGACAGGTCGATGAAATATTGTCGGTAGAGGGCAATGTTGACTTTGGAGAGGATGCGCCCGGAAGCGTCGATGAGGTCGCTCGGCTCGAAGCCAACGTCGGTGAGGGAGGCCTCTGGTTCGGGGAACACGACGACTTGCCAGGATTCGTAGGAATCGCGGGGTGCCTCGAGAGTGACGGCGGTTTCCGTTCCTAGCGCCGAGGTGGGCTGTACTTTCCTGCCGATCCCTTGCGTGAAGTAGCGGACCACAGGGCCGGTCGACCCATCGGAGCCATCGGGTCCCGAGGGGGGGACAGGAGCGGGTGGGCCACCATCCCAAGGGCTTCCGCTCTCGAGTCCGCCATCGACGCTGGCGGCGTTGCCGTTATTGTTTCCCGAGGACCCACAGGCGACCGTCGCACTGGCGATGATGCAGTAAAAAAGGGGGGAACGACGCATAGGCAACCTCTGAAGCAAAAGACTACTTGCGCTATAGCATGCGTGGACCGCTTGGCCCGCGGGTCCATCGTAGAGCCAGATACCGTTGCAGCGACCACAGGGTGAGGAGTCCCGCGGGGAGCGGCGCCCAGAGGGATGACAGCGTTTCTGCGGCCGCTGCGTGAAAGAGAACAATCATGGCCCCCGCCGTGACAAGCGACAGGAGTACGTCGAGCCAGGTCAAGGTTTGGAGCACAGTCGCCGCGGCGACCAGGACCCACGCGATGCCGGTCAGGGCCACGGCAAGGCAAGCTGCAAGTCGTCCATACTGCGGCAGCCTCGCAACGGAGACGGCGGAGTCCAAACGTGTGGGAAACACGGCCTCGTCGAGGTCCACGCGCCAAGCGCCCGCGCGGTCGACGAATGCGGTGTCGCCGACGGGGTGGAAGTCACCGAGAGCTTGCGGGAAAAACGCTGTTATTTCGACGCTTGGGAGGGCGAGCACCGCGGCAGCAAAGAGAGCTACAGAGACTCCGCCGAGGACTGCACCGAGGGCGCTTCGGGGACGCGATCGGCCTAACGCTTCGAGGGCCAGAAGCTCGCCTCGCCGTTTGGCTGGAACGAGCGCAAAGGCGGCGCCAAGGGCAGCACAAAGGGGGGCGACCGGGACGGTTCTTTCGGCGCGGAGGGGCCAGCGGACACCCCCCTCGTCAGTGGCTGCGGTCACAAGACAAGCGATGGCGCAGGTGAGCGCACCGAGGCCAAAAGCACGAAGGGCGAGGCGCAGGCCCCAGTTCGAGGAGGAGCGACGATGAGATTGAGCGACTTTGACGAGGGGATGAATGGGCATCCAGTTGGGCCCGTCTACCGCCTGCTCGCGAGGATTACGCCGAGCATTTCATCCAATAGAGCTCTAAAAAGAGGAGACATCATGAACTCGAACACTTTTCGCGCCCCGGCTTTCGGCTCTCTCATAGTCGGGATCGCGTTGGTCAGTGCCGTATCGGACGCCCAGATCGTCAGGGCCCCTTTGGTTCAACCCCAAGTTGCGGTGCCCCTGCGTCGCATCAACCCT
>CAITRH010000237.1 GCA_903894755.1 uncultured delta proteobacterium | reverse complement strand
TGGACCACGATCTTCCTCATGTACCGGTTCTCAGCCTCCGTCAGCGTCGCTTTCTCCGGTCCGGCAAAGAGATCGGCCACTGCAGGATGACAGTTCACCAGCACCGAATAGCCCGGCAAGTCCCGCTTTTTGCGCCGTATCTCTCGCAATATCTCGTAGGCAATGGTCTCCTTCGATTGAAGCTGCCCGGTGCCATCGCAGTAAAAACAGGGCTCGTGCATCAGACGTCCCAAGCTCTCGCGGGTCCGCTTGCGCGTCATCTCGATAAGCCCAAGGTCCGAAATGCGATTGAGAGTGGTCTTGGCCTTGTCCTTCTGCAGCAGCTCCTCAAGCTTCTTCCGAACCTTCTCCCGGTTCGTGGCCTTCTCCATATCGATAAGGTCCAATATGATCAGCCCGCCTATGTTGCGAAACCGAAGCTGATAGGCGATCTCTTGCACCGCCTCGAGGTTGGTCTTCAGGATCGTCTCCTCCATATCCTTTGACCCCTTCCCCACAAACCGCCCCGTGTTGACATCGATCGCCGTCAACGCCTCGGCCTGATCCAGAATCAAATGGCCCCCAGACGGAAGAGGGACCTTGCGAGCTAACGCCCGTGCCACCTCGTCTTCAATCCCGTACGCGTCGAATATGGGCTCGTCCTCGCCGTACAAGATGACGTCCTTGAGACGCTCCGGCATGAACATCTCCACAAAGGAGACCAGCCGGTCGTATTGCTTCTTGTCGTCGATCACGATCTGCTCGACCTCGTCGGTAAACAGATCGCGCGCAGTCTTCAAGATCAAATCAAGCTCGCTCGACAAGAGTACTGGGGCCTTGCCCCCCTCGCGCTTCTTGGCGATCTCTCCCCAGAGACGTACCAGGTAGCCAACGTCTTGCTTGAGCCCCTTCTTGGTGAGTCCCTCGGCCACGGTCCGAACGATCAGCCCCCCCGTGGGAGGCTTCATGCTCTCGATCGCTTCCCGTAGACGCCCACGCTCCTTCTCAGAACCAATGCGCTTGGAGACCCCGATGTGCTCCACAGTGGGCAAGTACACCACGTAGCGCCCCGCCAAAGACACGTGGCTCGAACAACGTGCCCCTTTGGTTCCAATGGGCTCCTTCGTGACCTGCACCAGGATCTCTTGCCCCTCGCGCACCACCTCGCGGATCGGCGTCGACTTCGAAATGCGCGCCGGTACCTGAGACCGTGGATCGGGCTCCCTCGCCTTCGGCGGATTCGGACGAGGCGCCGCGACCACGGGCTTGCCCTCAGGCTTGCCCTCGCGACGTGGCTCGCGTGCTCCTTCGCGTTCGCGCCAGCCGGGACGACGCCGACGACCTCGACGATCGTCCTGGCGCACCTTTGGAGGCGCCTCGTTCGGATCGGTCAAGGTAAAGCCAGGCAGATCGGGATCGTCCAGGTCCTCGAGACCAAAGGTGTCGGCCACCGCGGGAGGCGGCAACGTCACGGGATCGTCGTCGGGGTCCTCGATCCCCTCGGGGGCCGACGCGGGCGAGGGCGAGGGAAGTTCGGGCGCCTCCTGAGGCGAGACCATGACCTCGTCGGCCACAGCATCCAGCTCGTCAGGGATCTCGGGAATGTCATCGTCCTCCACGCTCTCCGCAGGACCTTCCACCAGCGCATGTTTGCGTCCGCCCGCCAGGTACGCCTCGAAGTCGTCGGGGCGAATGAGGTCCTCGACGTGGAGAAACGCCGCGCGCTCAAGGCCGATGTCGATGAACGCGGCTTGAAGCCCAGGAAGCACCCGGGTGACCCTGCCTAGGTAAACGTCGCCGACGCTTCCTCCTTTGGGCTGGTTGCCGCTTCGCTCGAGATGGAGCTCCGCGATGATGCCGTCTTCGATGAGCGCCACCCGCGTTTCACGGATGTCGCTGCTGATCACGAGAATATTTTTGGCCATGGACCTACCGAGCAGAACCTTCGTGCCTGGGCCTGTCGGCTTTCAGACTCACCAAACGCAACCCCTACGGTTCGGTGTTCGCGAAAGCCACTCCAGCGCGACAAGAAGAGCCCGAGGCTCTGCGATGCGAAACAAGACTTCGGGGACCGACACGGCCGAACCCCTGCGCGCACTCGTAGCGGAACGCCGTCAAGAACGCCAGCATCCCGCTCATCGCCCACGGACAAACTCTAGAAGTCGCGCAAGTCCTTCTTCAACGTCGACCCGAGGCTCGTACCCAAGCTCCTCGCGAGCACGCCCTATGTCTGCCACCGAGTCTCGAATGTCCCCCGTGCGCGTCGCCGCATACGTCGCGTCGACCGGATGCCCCAGCACGCGTCCCAGCATGGCCAGCAAATCGTTCAGCGTGGTCCTCACGCCGCATCCGATGTTGTACACGCGCCCGCTGATCCCCGCCTTCGTCGCCGCCAGCCAGTTGGCCTCCGCTACGTTGCCGACATAAACGAAGTCCCGGCTCTGGAGCCCGTCCCCAAATACCGTCGCCCGCTCCCCACGCAGCGCGCGCTCCACGAAAATACTGATCACTCCCGAGTAGGGCGAGCGAGGATCCTGACGAGGCCCGAACACGTTGAAGTAGCGCAGCGACACCGCCTCGATCCCGTACAGCTTGCTGAACACCTGCATGTAGTACTCCCCCGTGATCTTCTCGATCCCGTAAGGAGACACCGGCTCGGGCGCCATCACCTCGCGCTTGGGAAGACTCGGTTCCTCGCCATACACCGCCGCCGAGCACGCAAAGACCACGCGCCGCACTCCTGCCTTTCGCGCCGCCTGCAGCACGTGCAGGGTCCCCGCAATGTTCACGTCATGCGTCTGCTCGGGATGCTCCACCGAGTAGGGGACCGACACGATCGCTGCCTCGTGAAACACCATGTCCACGCCCGCCATGGCGACGTCGAGTCGCGACCTGTCGCGGATGTCGGCTTCGACGAGCTCGACGTCGAGGCCTTTTAAGTTGTCGCGCTTTCCCGACGACAAGTTGTCGTAGGCGACGACCTCGCAGCCAGCTTCGAGAAGCCGTTGGGCGATGTGCGATCCGATGAACCCTGCCCCGCCGGTGATCAGTGCCTTCATGAGGACCGTGAGGAGAGCACATCGAGACCGCTTATGCGACCGTAGGAAGAGGCTCTAGTAGCTCGCGGCGGAAGTCCTTGGACACTCCGGGGTAGCCAAGCGATCACCGCACCCTGGGCCCAGCCCAGGGCTCGCGCAGACCTCACCCCCAACCCCCTCTCCCTCGACATCCTCCTTGCCCATGCGGGCAAGGACGATCGTCTTCGAGAGAGGGGGCTCGGAACC
>CAITRH010000236.1 GCA_903894755.1 uncultured delta proteobacterium | reverse complement strand
CTTAGTCTAGTCTACCTAGTGCTGACCGACCTGGAGAAGCTCTGATGAGAAACAGGAACTGGTATCGAAACCGCTACATCGCCTGGGTTGTACTTGCGGGCGGTCTAATGATCACGGCGGCTACAATCCTGTACCTGAAAGCAGGGCTAGAAAGGAGTGCTGAACGGGATTTTGTCTCCCTCTCTGACGAGCTTCAACGGGTCATTTCCAAGAGGCTCGACGACCATGCGCGCATCCTGCTAAGCGGCGCAGCGTTCTTTCGGGCATCCAAGGAGGTCACCCGGGAGGAATGGCGTATCTTCACGCAACACCAGCAGGTCGACAAGCAGCTTCCAGGTATTCAGGGCATTGGTTATGCGCACCTGATCCCGCGTTCCGACCTGACCCAGCACATTCAGCAAATCCGCAGTGAAGGCTTCCCCGAGTACACGGTGAGGCCGGAGGGGGAGCGGGAAGTCTACTCCTCGATTGTCTATCTCGAGCCGTTTGTCGGACGTAACCTGCGGGCCTTTGGCTATGACATGTTCTCTGAGCCGGTGCGCCGAGTTGCCATGGAACGAGCGCGGGATACGGATTCTGCGGCGCTCTCCGACAAAGTTATCCTGGTTCAGGAGACCGATGAGGAGATTCAAGCCGGCACCTTGATGTATGTGCCGGTTTACCGCAACGGCCTGCGCCCCGACTCCGTTGAACAGCGCCGCGCTGCTATCCGCGGTTGGGTCTACAGTCCCTACCGGATGAACGACCTGATTAGGGGAATCCTGGGGGACCGCAATCTGGACCAAGAGAAGCAGCTTCACCTGACGGTCTTTGACGGCGAGCAACTTTCGCCCTCTAGTCTGCTCTATAGCTGTCATCCTGCGGCGAATGAGGAGAGCTGGTCACGATCAAGGAAGCTTGTGCGCTTCACGCGGCAGATTCCGGTTGATTTCAATGGGCATCTCTGGACTCTGCGCTTTACACAGACCGGTGACGCGTTCCTCACGGCCGATGACATAAGGGTATGGGTCGCCACAGTCGGCGGCCTGTTCATTACTTTCCTGCTGTTTGCGCTGGTCCGCGTCGAGGACTCGTTGCGACAGGTCACAGACCGTCTGTCACTGGCCGTGAGGGCAGGCGGTGTAGGCATCTGGGATTACGACGTGGTCAACGGCCGGCTGGTCTGGGACGCCCAAATGTGGCGTCTCTATGGCATCACGCGAGATCAGTTCAGCGGGGCCTACGACGCTTGGCAGGCCCGGCTTCACCCCGAGGATCGGCAACGCGGCAACGAAGAAATCCAATTAGCGTTGCAAGGCAAGAAGCCCTTCGACATAGATTTTCGGGTCCTTTGGCCTGACAGATCGACTCGCCACATCCGAGCTATCGCCTCTGTGAAGCGGGACGCGTCCGGGCGCCCCTTACGCATGATCGGCACGAACTGGGATGTCACGGCCCAGAAGCGAGCCGAGGAGGCGCTGACCGAGAGCGAAGCCAATTTCCGCACCTTCTTCGAGTCCATGACCGACATGATCTTGGTCGGCACCCCCGAGGGCCGTATCCTGTTCGCGAACTCCGCGGTCACACGAACGCTGGGCTACACACGGGACAAGCTCAAGGAAATGCACATGCTCGACGTGCATCCGCCGGACAAGCGGCAGGAAGCCGAGGCCATCTTTGCCGCCATGGGACGGGGCGAGCGGGAAAGCTGCCCCCTGCCGATGGTGCGCCAGGACGGTGTCCTCGTGCCTGTTGGGGTCCGCGCCTGGCTAGGCAAGTGGAATGGCGAAGATTGCATCTTTGGCATCTGCAAGAACCTGACTGCGGAGCAGGAAGCAACGCTACGTTTCGAGCGTCTATTCCGCAAAAACCCCTGCTTGATCGCACTATCCACCCTTCCGGACCAGCGCTTCACCGATGTCAACGACGCCTTCCTCAACACTCTCGGCTATACCTGGAATGACATTATCGGCAAGACCGCTGCGGACCTCAACTTGTTCGTGCAATCGGAGCGCCATGCTGTGGCGTCCGATCAGCTTCAGGCGGACGGGCATCTTGTCGGTTCCGAACTGCAGGTCCGACGCAAGGACGGGGTCCTGCTTGACGGCCTTTTCTTTGGCGAAGTGATCAGCAGTCAGGGGCAGCCATTCCTCCTCACCGTGATGACAGATATCACGGAGCGCAAGCGCGCCGAGGTGGAGTTGGCCAGGCTTTCCGTTATTCTGCGCGAGTTGATGCGTCTGGCCACGCATTTCGTCAACGTACCGCTGGAACAGCAAGACATGGCGATTGACCAGTCTCTGGCGACCATGGGGCAGCTTATAGAGGCGGACCGCGCCTACCTGTTCGCTTACGACTTCGCTGCTGGGGTCATGTCCAATACCCACGAATGGTGTCGCGCGGGGACAACGTCGGAGATCGTCAAGCTGCAGGCTGTTTCAACAGCACTGTTCCCAGACTGGGTGGAGCCGCACAGACGCGGCGAATGGGTGCATATTCCCGACCTGGCGGCGCTACCGGCAGACAGTAATCTACGCCAGATGCTCGCGCCACAGGGGATCCGCTCGCTCATCACCCTGCCGCTGATGCAGGGCGAGGCCTGTCTGGGGTTCGTGGGATTCGACGCCGTGCGGGAACAGCGGATCTGGGGGGAAGAAGAGCTGTCCCTTCTGCGCCTGCTGGCCGAGCTCTACGCCCATTTCGAAAGCCGTCGCGCCGCGGAACGCGAAACCCGCGAGCTCCAGAAACGATTGACTCAGGCCCGTGACGAGGCGCAGGCTGCGGCGCTCGCCAAAAGTATGTTCCTCGCCAACATGTCGCATGAAATACGTACGCCCCTGAACGCTATCCTCGGCTACGCCCAGATCATGGAGCGCCAGTGCCGGAGTTGTGCGACGGGGCAGCGGCTGAACGAGATCACCCGGAGCGGCGAGCATCTTCTGGAGCTGCTCACCGACCTGTTGGAGCTTGTGCGCAGCGATGCCCATCAAATCACGCTCGTGCCGAGCGACTTTGATTTCTATCAGGCGCTTGAAGATGTGCGTCTCATGTTTGTCCGGCACCCTGCCGCACAGGCGTTGACGCTGGAGGTGTCCCATACCGCGGACGTGCCCCAATTCCTATGTGCCGACTCGGGTAAAGTGCGTCAGATCCTGGTGAATCTGGTCGGCAATGCGATCAAGTTCACTGAAAAGGGGGGCGTGCGCCTATCGGCTTCGGTAGTGACCGGCAGTGCGCAAGACGGCATCACGATAGCCGTGGATGTCGAGGATACGGGAAGCGGCATCGGCATTGCCGACATAGACCGCATCTTTGATATCTTCGAGCAGACGGACAGCAGCCGGAAGGGCGGCAAAGGGACGGGGCTGGGCCTTCCCTTGAGTCGGCGCTATGCGAGGGCGCTCGGAGGCGATGTCGCCGTGCTGTCCAGCCGCCTCGTTGAGGGGAGCTGCTTCCGATTTACCTTCCACGCGGGGCTCCCGAGCGGCGGTGACGCTGGGCAGCTCCGCAGGGGAAACGTGCTGCGACTGGCCTCGGACCAACGCGCCTTGCGCCTCTTGGTGGTGGACGATGACCTCTTGAGCCGCGACATGCTTGCTGCCCTGCTCGAGCCCGTTGGGTTTACGGTCGAAATCGCCGACAGTGCGGAGCAAGCCTTGCAGCGCCTGCGCCAGGCCAACCCGGTTGATCTGGTGCTGATGGACAAGGCCATGCCGGGGATGAACGGCTACGAGGCCATTGGGCGCATTCGTGAGCTTCCCGCCGGGCGCGAGCTTCCAGTGTTGGTCGTGACGGCCTCCGGGTTCGCTGACGAAAAGAAACGCGCGCTGGCGGTTGGTGCGGACGGCCTTGTTGCCAAACCTGTGCGGAGGGAGCAGCTTCTCGAGGCCATTGGCCGCGTCGCTGGCGCTAAGTACGACTATGAGCAGGCGCCCACTGTCGAACCTGCCGCAACGGTCCGCGTCGGGCTCGATCCGGACGCATTGGCGCGCTTGCCGGAGGCGCAGCGGCGCATTCTCGACCAGGCCTTGCACCGCGGCGATATCCTGGCGCTGCGCAAAGTAGTCGCAGCGATCGCGCCCGATCAGCCGGCACTGGCCGCCGGGATAAGTGTGCTCATCGATGCTTACGACTATGACCGCTTGCGCCGACTGCTCGATTCCACGAAAGGGAAATCCCTATGACGATCGATTCCACCCAAGCCACCATCATGATTATCGATGACGAGCCTGACAACCTGAACGTGCTCGGGGAGATGCTCCGTCACGAAGGCTGGGAGGTACGGGCCTTTCCGCGCGGCGAGATGGCGCTCGCTGCCGCACGCGAGGAGCTTCCCGACCTGGTTCTGCTCGACATCCGGATGCCGGGCGTGGACGGCTACGAAGTCTGCCGCCGCTTCAAAGCGGATGAACGTCTGCGGTCGATCCCCGTTATTTTCCTGAGCGCCTTCACCGAACCCTCCGACAAGCTGCGCGCCTTCGAGGCCGGAGGGGTGGATTATGTGACCAAACCGTTCGCCGAGACTGAGGTTCTGGCTCGTACGCACACCCACCTGCGTCTGCGCCGCTACCAGATCCATCTGGAGGACCTCGTCTCTCAGCGAGTCAAGGATCTCGCCGAGGCGCACCGGCGCCTGCGTATCTGGGACGACGCCAAGTCCCAGTGGCTCAGGACACTGGCGCACGAGATGCGCACCCCCCTCACTGGCGTTTTCGGCATCGCGGAGCTCCTGTTCCTAGAGTTGCCTCCCGCTTCCAAGTTGCACGACCTGCGGACAAACTACGACCTTTCCCGGAGTCGTACCAAGAAGCTGATGGACGATGCCCTGACCCTTGCAGAAATTGACGTCGCTGCAGAAGGCTTTGCCGCAAATCCGATGCGGTTGGCTCCGGTTCTCAGGAACGCCTTGAGCGCGGTCGCCAGGCAGATTTCCGATTGCAAGGTGCGATCATCTCTTGCGGCGGTGGAGCATGTAACTGTTTCAGCGGCGCCGGAGTTGCTCACACGCGCCTTCACGGACCTGCTGCTGACGGCGACCTACTGCGTCAGCGGGGGGGAAGTCATCACGCTGGAGACGAGTGTGTGCGAGCGACAGGCGCACGTGGTGATTGCCACGGATGGCAAAGCCCTCTCCCGCGAAGCGATCGAAACCTTTTTCGAAGTGGGCGGTCAGCGCATGCATCTCAAGGGAGGTGGCGATTTTGGCCTTGGTCCCCCTCTGGCGAGCCGCACCCTACGGCTTTTCAACGGCCACGTATCGGTGCGCAACGGTCCGGAACGGGGTCTCATCATCGAGATCTCACTGCCCGCAGAATAACGGCGCGCTGAACCCTCGAAAAGACCTGACTTCCCCCTCGCTCTCTGTGCGATGCTGCAGCCCGGAGGATCGCCAATGACACGCAAGCTCTTGCCCGTTGTTCTTTCTGTCGCCATCGTAGGTTGTGGTCTGCTGCGAAAGGAGCCGACCGGGATGGACGCCGGCCCGACCCCCTCGGTCAGCACCACCCTTTCTGCCCCCTCGGGCGCCCTGGCCGTGGGAGATCGAGTGGTCGCCCGTTGGGGAAGCGGTAGCTTCTACGAAGGGACCGTGGAGAGCGTCGGGGCTCGACATGTCATCAAGTGGGGCGACGGTTCCAAGGCGTCCGAGGTCGAGCCGAGCGACGTCATGCCCATTCCCAAGGCGGGCTCGGACCCGCAGGTCGTCGTGGGCGACTTCGTCTTCGCCCGCTTCGGAAGCAATGCCTGGCCCGGAGCCCAAGTGACGAGCGTCGCGCCCGGAGCCATCGGGGTCAAGTACGCAAGTGACGGAACGGCTGCCACGGTGACGCCAGAAAAGATCCTCAAGGCGCCGCCGGCGGTGGCCCCAGAGATCCAGAAGCAACTGGCGCAGACGGAATTTTTGAACAAGGCAAAGGCCTCAGGACGTCCCCGTGCCCCCGCCACCTACAAAGCCAAGGTGGGCGACACCGTGGTGGCCGAATGGATCACCCAAAGCTGGTTCTCTGGAAAGGTCAAGACGCTCAAGGCCGACAAGGCTACGGTGGAATGGGCGGACGGGTCTCGCCCAACCGAGGTGGCCGTAGACAAGCTTGTTCCTGCGCCGGACCCGGTGAAGGCTAAGGCCCCAAAGGCCGGCCAGTTCGTTCTCGCAAGGCCCGAGTCTGGCAATCGCTGGAGCTACGCGGAAGTCTCCCAGGTCGACGGCTCCCGGGTGCAAATCAAGCTTCCAGACGGCAAGACTCGCACGGTTGCTCCCGTCGACTGCATAGGCCTCGAGTAGCCTATCTTGAAAACCGCAGGTCCGCGGTTCAAACCTGCGCTTTTCAAAATGGGTTTGGTCTAATTTGAGGGAACTCAGATTTCATCGCAGGCAAAGCTCGCTCATCGCAGGCAAAGCTCGCTCATCGCTGGCAAAGCTCGCTCATCTCCGGTAAATCTCGCTCATCGCAGGCAAAGCTCGCTCATCGCTGGTAAAGCTCGCTCATCTCCGGCAAAGCTCGCTCATCGCCCCAAAAGCTCGCTCATCGCCGGTAAAGCCCGCTCATCGCCCCAAAAGCCCGCTCATCGCCCCAAAAGCTCGCTCATCGCCGGTAAAGCTCGCTCATCGCCCCAAAAGCTCGCTTATCGCCGGCAAAGCTCAATCATCGCGGGTAAAGCTCGCTCATCGCGGGTAAAGCTCGCTCATCTCCGGTAAAGCTCGCTCATCGCCGGCAAAGCTCGCTCATCGCGGGCAAAGCTCGCTCATCGCCGGCAAAGCTCGCTCATCGCGGGCAAAGCTCGCTCATCGCCCCAAAAGCTCGCTTATCGCCGGGAAAGCTCGCTCATCGCTAGGAAAGCTCTCTCCCGCGCGCCGCGCGAAACGCGGTCACCGGACCCCGTTGTTACTCTGCGACAAACAGGCTGATGGCGTGAGAGTAGCTGGTGTAGGTGTCGTCCGTCTTGAGACCGCGGAAGCGGAAGTAGTAGAGCGTTCCGGACTTCAGGCCCGAAATCGTGCCGTCGGTCCGCCCCGTCTGGGCGCCCGCGATCCAGGTGATTTGGTCGAGGCTGTACTCGTAAAAGTAAGCGATGACAGCCGACACTGCGAGCACGTCGATCCTGACCATGCCCGGGCCGACCTGGTTCGCTGCGATCGGTGCCTTCGCCGTGTGATGATGCCCGGCCCCGCTCGTCGTCATCAGGATCTGGGCCAGGATCGTGGGGATCTGCGCGGCCGGCACCTTGCGCAGGGAGTGCTCACAGAACTTCGTGACCAGCGTCCACGTCGCGTGAAGCGCGTCGACGGCCGCGCGAAGGGTCTCCACCGGGACCGCATCGCCCCTCTCGGCAGGCGACAGCGCGTCGTTGACCGCCTTGAGATCGGCCGTGATGGTGTTCGGGGTGGGGACGATGTTCTCGAACATAGCCCCCGCCACGGTCAGCGGCTGGAGCCCAGTCCAGCTCGCGGTACAGTGCGTGAAGAGTTCCCTCGAATCGTTGGGGAGTTTCGCGGCGAGATGCGGCGACTTCTCCGGTTTCGGCTTCGGCGGTTTCGGCGGCGCTTTGTTGATGTGGCGCGACATCGGCGACTCCTTTGTTGCGTTGAGAGGATCTGCTCCATGAATACGGCGGTTCCCGATGAGCATCCACACAAATCGACCCGCACAACGCATCCCCCGAACGCAAATGAATTCGAGTCGCACGCCTCGCGGGGCCGCTGCATAAGCGTGGAATCTTCCCGCCCGACTGGGCCGCAGGTCCGATCCCCGACACGGCAACCGCCAGGCAACGTGGGAGCGCGCGGGCTAGGCCGAAGTTAGCCCCCGCGGCGACGCAGTTCCTCCTCGAGCTCGCGAACGCGCTGCTCGGCGGCCTCCCGGGCTTTCGTCTCCTGCTCCCGGGCTCGCGCCTCGTTCTTACGAGCCTCGACCTCCACGGCGTTTGCCTGCTCCAAGGTCTCCAGAGCGCTCGACAAAAGTTGCTCCCCCTCCGGATCCCGGGCCAAGCGCAGCGTCGCCTCGTGCTCGACGGTCGGGACAATCACCCAATGGAGCCCCAGCGTCCGGCAAGGCGTCCGATCTCCCTGCACTTCCCGGTCGACCAGGTCACCGTCGATCCGGTCCCACACCCGCAGACGCTCACCGACAGGACCGTCCGGATCGAACCAGACGAGCTCTTCGACCCCAGCTTGGAGGTACCGGTCGAACTTCTCCTCCCAAGTGATTTCCCCCTCCCGCGGGCTGATCACCTCGACACACAGATGGGGAGCTCCGTGTTTCCACACCTTCCAGGAGCCAAAAGAGAAGTTGCGCATCCCCTTGCGCAGGAACACGTCCGGCGACAGCTTCTGCTTAGGGTCATGTGCATTCCAGTAGACGAACTGGTCCGAGCCGAGGGCGCAGGTCTCTGCGAAGTTATGTTTGAGCAGCTGGTAGAGGAACGTGCGCAGCTCGAGGTGGTCTTTGCCTTCGGACATGAGCTCGAACTCCGGGAAATCGATGGGCACCGGCGCGCGCCGGTAGCGGATCTCGTGGACAGGGGCGGCTTCCATCATGGGGCAAGAAAGATAGCGCGGGAACCACGACGTCGCTGAAAAAAACTTGAACTCGACTCGATCTGCCCCCCCGGGAGACCGTCGCCCCAAAGGGGAGACCGCGGCCCGCATCCGAGGCTGTCACGAACTGCGGGCCTGAAGACCCGTCAAGCTCTCCGCCATGGCCTGATACGTTCGGTCGCGCAACGCGGCCACGGTTGTATCGAGGTCGCCCGCCGTTTCGGCGCGCAGTGGCGTAAGGACCTCGACCACCACCTTTCGGGCCGCCTCCTGATCGACCACGTATTGGCCAGGACGAAGCAAGGCGCCTGTCCCCTCCAGCACCACCGGCACCACGGGAACTCCGTGCTGGACCGCCATCAGAAACGCTCCGGACCGAAAGCGCGTCAACTCGCCGGTCCGCGACCGGGTCCCCTCAGGGAAAAAAAGTACCGAACCCCCATTACCAAGAACCTCGCCAATACGCCTCGAAAGGGTCCCGAAGTTGTCCCTGCGGCGTCGGTCGACGGCGAGATGTCCCGCGAGCACCAAGTGCCATCCCAGAAACGGGATCAAGAAGAGGCCTCGCTTGGCGACCCATTTGTAATCGATGTCAAGCACGCTTCCGAGCACCAAGATGTCGAGAAGGCTCTGGTGGTTGGCGACGAGAATACTGGGGCCTGCCTCGCGCAGCAGTCCGCGGAAGCGAGTTTCGACGTGCAGTCCGAGGCTTCGGGTCGAGTCCTCGCACCATTGACGCATGCACATTTTCGAGACGCGTCCCCCCGTAAAAGGCCCCCCTAGGCACGAGACGAGTCCATAACCTGCAGTGAGCGCCGCGAACGCCCCCCACTGAAAAATCGCAAGGTTAACCTTGTCGAGACGTGTGTTGGCTTCCATGGCAGGGGCAAGCTAGCCCACGACGAGGCTGGGGTTCGTCATTCTTTTACGCGAGCTTGAACCGAGCCACCAACGCCTCGAGACGTCGGGTCAAGGACGCAAGTCCCTCTGCAGCCTTTGAAGAGCTCTCCGCACTGCTTGCATTTTCCGTGGTGACGGCGCTCATTTCGGTCATCGCACTGGCCATGGCGGTCACGCTCTCTGTCTGGTCTTCGTTGGCCGCCGCAATGAGCTCCATGAGCTCCGTTCCCCGACCGACCCCAGCCACCACTTCAGCGAGCTTTTGGTCGATTCGCAGAGCAGCCTCCAAACCACCGCGGGCATGTTCCACCGCAGCGCTGACGAACCCCTCGGTCTTTTGGGCGGCCTCCTTCGAACGGAGCGATAGCTGCCTGACGCGGTCCGTAATTCGCCGAAATTCCATTCCAGCGTCGGCAATGTGTGCCGCTTCGATGGCCGCATTGAGCGCCAAATAGTTACTCTCCCGCGCAACGACACGGAGCTCGCTGACAATCTCCTGGATTTTTGCTTCGCGTCCAGCGGTTCCTCCAGAAACCGCCTTGTCGATACTGCTGGCCGCGTCCGCACATCGCCCCGACAGCTTGCGGACCTCCAGTGCAACCACCGCAAACCCCCGTCCCGATGCCGTGACCTTTTCGCCTTGCGTCGACGCGTCCGTGGCAAGGCCATCGGTCTGCTGGGCAAGCTCGTTTATCTCCTGAAGGATCGCTACGGTCCCCTCGGAGGACGAGCGGATCTTTCCCATGTCTGCCCGAAGTTCCGTGGCCGCCTCCTTGGAGGTATGGACGGCTCTCTTGGCAGTCTCCATGGAGACGCACGCCTGCCTTGCATCGGACAGGTTCTTCCGACAGCTCTGGGCCAGTGACTCGAGGTTGTACGACGTCACCGCAATGGCCTTCGCCTGCTCGGAAGCCCCCTCGGCCACCACATGGTTGCTCTCGAGAATTTCCGTGGACGCCAACGACACACGCTGGGCCGCGTCGCCTACCTCGCGGAGCGCTCCTACCAGCGCGTCGATGGTCGCATTGACCGCTCGCTTGATCTCTGCGTGCTCGCCTTTGTAATGCCCCGTCATGCGACTGGTCAGGTCGTACTTGGCCATCCGCGCAAGCACTGCGCTTGCAGCCTGTACAGGATAAATCACCGCGTCGAGTGTCTCGTTCACCCCCGCGATGAGCATCTGCCAGTTGCCGCTGAAATCCCAGTCGTTGCCGCGACTGCGCAGCGACCCCTCTTTGATGGCCTCCACCACACTCTGCATCTCGCGATGCATCCCAAACATCACCGCCAAGAACGCGTTGAGACTCCGCTTGATGTCGTCGAATTCCCCCTGGTACTCGTCGATCACGAAGTTTGGGATAGACCCCCGCGCAATCTGGTCGAGAGCTCCGGTCGCCAGACGAAGTGGAGCGATCAACGTGTCAAGCATCCGATTGACCAGCCCAAGTTGCGCCGCCCACGAGGGAGAAAAGCTCGATGCATCCGCACGCACGTCGAGCTTCCCCTGCGTCATCGCGTCCACAAGACGCGAGATCTCCTGAACATACCGCTCCGCCCCCCCCCGCGGGGGGGCAAATAGGGGCTCCGCCCCTTCGCTCCCGTTGGTCGCTGCCCCGCGTCGTGAAGCAAATGCTAGCGTATTTACAGCCGTTACCGCTCGTGGGATCGCTTCCCGCACTTCGGCTGTCATGGGGCCTCCAAGCTCGTCGAAACACTTGCCCTCAATGCCCACCAGAGACACCACACGTGGCATGCGCTCGGGGATCAGCATCCGCCCCATTTCGATTGCCTCGCGTACCCCAATCCCATGAACCGATACAGCTGGCCCTTGCGCTCGGGGAAGTGACTCCCAATCGAGCACATGTACTGTCCCTACCTTCGCCCCAAGTTGCACCGCATCGACCACAATCAGCGACTCTTCCCCCTCGACCAGATCGAGTAGCCGAATGCCCCCGGTCGCTAAAAGCGCAACGCGCGCCAAAGGAGGTGGTGCCTCGACAAGCGCTGCATAGACCGCCGCCCCGGCAGCGTCGTCCGCCACCAGCCCGTTGCCAACACACACGATCAACGTTACCGGATTCGAAGATGGATTCGACACGTGTCACCGGTCTCGACGATGGATGATTTAGTGGGACGCCGCAGAAGCTCGTTGACGACGCCATCAAGGTAGTAGTGGAACAGCGTACACATCGCGCCGCCAAGTTCGAGCCGACGAAGTTGGCAACACTCGCGGATCGCACAGCGCCCAAACGTCACATCTGCGCCGTCGTCTGCAACCGTGGGACGCAGTTCGAAACCTCGTATCAAGTGTTTGGTCAACGCCTCGAGCACCGTCTCGGGCGTCGGGTCGGTAAGCAGGATCGGAATCTTGCGAGCCATGTCACGCCCCGCAATCCGCCCCACCGACGCGGTCGCCCCTCCCATGAGATCGGTAACGGTCACCGCAAACAGATCGAGCAGAAAGGCCACCTCGGCAAACGCCTCGCGGTGGTCCTCGAGAGAAAGCTCCTCGTTCATAGGAACCGCTCCATGCGTCGGCAAAAACTGATATCGCGGTAGAAGTTCTTCACTGCATGGAACTGGTGATGCGAAATGGCGTTGGACGGACACAGGTAGGCGCACGATAGACAAGCAATGCAGTCTTCGGCCGCCTGTACGGTCGCCATCCCGCGCCCCTCGTCGAAGGCAAAGACATCGGTTGGGCAGATGTCGAGGCACATCCTGCAACCCCTGCACGCCGCTTCGTGAATCTGGATGTCCACCATGCCCTCCATTACAGGGGCCTCCTGACCGTGTGGATCACGCGGTTTGCCTGACGCACCTCGATTGCCATAGGCATCGCCCCCACCGCGTGGGTTGCACAAGCGAGGCAAGGGTCGTAGCAACGGATCGCGAACTCGATTCCATTGAGCAGCGCGCTGTCACCTTTTCCAACGACGTAGGATTGGGCAGCGTGCTCGATGGCGGTGTTGATCGCGTCGCAGTTTTGCTGCGTGGCCACGATGAGATTGGCCGCGCGCACGATGCCTTTGTCATCGATAGTGTAGTCGTGGAACAGCGAGCCGCGCGGAGCTTCCACGTGGCCGATCCCTCGGCTTCCCGTGAAGCGCACAGGAACACGGGTTTCGCCAAAGATCGCCGGGTCGGCCAGGATCTCTTGGGCACGCTCCACCACATGGATCATCTCGATCAAACGTGCGTACGTGTGCATCACCGTCAGGTGGCATGGACGGCCGTAGATGCGTCGGAACTCGGCGAGCTCGGCGTCGGCTCGGGGCGTCCCGGTGCGGTCGACAGCGTTGATCCGACCCAGCGTGTGCACCCGGTAGGGGTGGGTTGCACCGTCCTTGCGGAAATACACGGGCTTCATGTAGGACCAGGCAACGGTTTTTTCGACCAGGTACTTGTCGTAGTCGTGGCTGGGAAACTCGGCCACGACAGTACCGTTTTCATCCACCATGCGCAGGAGCCCGTCGTAGAAGCTCAACGTGCCGTTGGGACCGACGGTCCCCATAGAATAGGTGCGGTTGACCCAACGTGTGAGCAGATCGGGATACCGATCGGTGAGCTTGAAAAGAAGCGTCTTGCCTACGGATGCAAGCTCCAAGACCAACGCCATCCCCTCCTCGAGCCACGACTCGAGCATGCGACGCTTCTCTTCTGTCAGCTCGAAGGTGATACCGCCTGCGACCGCAGTGACGGGATGGGTCCCTCGTCCGCCCACCATTTCGTTGATCTTCTGCCCGATGGTCCGAAGACGCAGCGCCTTTTTTGCCACCTCGGGATTGGCCTGGACTACCCCCACCACATTGCGAATGGAAGGGTCCGCGTCCAACCCTAGGATCAAGTCAGGCCCCTGGAGCACGAACAAGGAAAGCACATGGGAATGGAGCACATGTCCCATGTACAGGAGCTCCCGAAGCAGCTTGGCCGCTGGAGGAGCCTCGACTCCTGCTGCAGCATCCAGCGCCTTGACGGCTGCCAAGTGATGGGCCGAGGGGCAGACCCCGCAAATGCGTGCGGTGATCAGCGGCATCCGATCGGCCTCCATGCCGACGAGAATGCGCTCGAAGCCGCGAAGCTCGTTGACCACCAGCGCCGCGGAGCTCACCTGCCCGTCGTCGGAAAGCTCCAGGATCACCTTGGCGTGCCCTTCGATGCGGGTAACGGGATCGATGGTGATGGTGCGGCTCATGGCTGTCCCTCTTCTTCGATGGCTGCGACCCATTTTTCAATTAGAAATGTAGGCTTCTTGCCGATCATCTCGGTGGCCATGGCGTAGGCGTAGTGAGTCTTCGCAGCCCTTTCGATGGACTCGATGACCTCTTTGCGCGGGATCTTTGTGAGCGCCGCCATACGGTCTCCCACCTCGGTACGAATGTCCCGGTTTGGTTCAGTGAGCACTTGCATAGTCGGTCCGGCGCATCCGGTGCACACCACGCCATTGTTGGGACACGGAGCCATGCAGCGGTCGAGGGTGACCGAGCCAAGACAGACATATCCCTGACTGAGAAAGCATTGTGTGCGGTTTGCAATGCCGTCGTGGTTTGCAAGGACATGCGAGACCTCGGTTCTTTCCATGCGTCGATGGCAACGCGCACAAACGGTTTCGTCCTTGGCTTTCGGGGGACGTCCCTCGATTACCGCAAGGAGCGCGTCGAAGATGAACGCGGGGTGAGGGGGACAACCTGGGAGATACAAGTCGACCTCGATGACCTCGTCGATGGGGGTCACGAGCTTTTCGAGCGAATCGACGCCGTCTGCCGGGAGCGTGTGTCCTTCTGTGGTGGGATTGTGGCCATACGCATAGTCGAGGATCTGTTCGCGGGTGTGCACGCTCCCGGCGCCTGGAACTCCCCCGTAGACGGCGCAGGTGCCGAACGCGATGATGCGCTTGCAGCTTTTTCGCATGGCTTCGGCGGAGTGGCGGTCATGTTCGGTACGAATGGCGCCTGAGACGAGACCAAGGTCGGCGTCGGGATATCCCTTGATGTCGGTCAGCACGGGGCAACGTTGGAGCTCGATGGCTCCCAGGAGCTCCAGGATCCGCTCGTGGATATCCACGATAGCGATATGGCAACCTCCACAATCGCTGAGCCAGTCGGTGTTGAGGCGCACTTTCGATCCCATGGACTTGTCTTCTTCCGCGTTAAGTCCGAGCCGGTTATCGGTCGATGGTGAGGCACTTGAGGCAAGCGTTTTCGCCGGCGTGCTTGATTTCGAGGCGCGAGGTACGTCCCATGATGGTCTCCAGGGCGCCTGCAAAAAAGCCGAACATCATGTTGCAGAGGGAGCCTTTTTGTGGATGGCCGTAGCTAAAGAGGGCCTGGCGGATCATGCAATCGCGGAACACCAATAGGACCTCGTCGGCCCCTTCCTGGGCGCTGGTCGAGCGCGAGGCTTTGGAATAGAAGCGGTCGAAGGTCCACAAGCAACCGTTTTCCTTGAGAACGCGTCGCAGCTCCACCAGGGCCTCTTCGACATCATTGGTGCGACGAGCTCCGACACAAACGCGGTGGCCAAGGTTTTTGCCCGCTAGGTAGGTGATGCTTTTTGCCGACTCCCCGACGGCATCCTCGAGGCCCGCGGCGACCGCTCCAAGAAAGTTCATCGTCTCTTGAAGAGTCTCTCGGGTGCGCTGCAACTCCTCCTCGTCGCGCTGGCTCATCGGGGGCGGAGTTTGCACGACCTGGTGCGAGAGGCAAGAAGGATGTCGCGGGTCCGCCTCCCTGACGAACCTAGCGGGACATCTCCATGCCAAGGCGCTTTTTTGTGCTGAGACGCAAGACCACGTTGACACCCGGCTCTTTTTTACTAGACATGGGCATCGAGATAGCGAACACAACCAGGAGGCAACACGATGACGACGCGACGATTGGAGACCTTGGCACTTCACGCTGGACAGAAGTCCGATCCCACCACGGGCGCACGGGCCGTGCCCATTTACCAAACCACCTCGTACGTATTCCGCAGCACCGAGCACGCTGCCAATCTCTTTGCCCTCAAAGAGTTCGGCAATATCTACACCCGCCTGATGAATCCGACCAACGACGTCTTTGAGCAACGCGTCGCCGCCCTGGAAGGCGGCACGGGTGCCCTCGCCGTCGCCTCGGGGCAGTCGGCGATCACCTACGCGCTCCTCGCGATCACGCGGCTCGGCGACGACATCGTTGCGGCCAACAACCTCTATGGAGGGACCTACCAACTTTTTCACCACACGTTTCCAAAGCTTGGAAGGAACGTGACGTTCGTCAACTCCCGCGACCCGGAGGCCTTCAAACGCGCCATCGGCCCCCGCACCCGCGCCATCTATGCCGAAACCATTGGCAACCCGAAGCTCGACGTTCCTGACTTCGAGGCGCTTGCCAAAATCGCTCACGACGCGGGGATTCCCCTCGTGGTCGACAACACGGTCGGCGTTGGCCTGGTCCGTCCTTTCGAACACGGCGCAGACATTTTGGCCACGTCGGCGACCAAGTACATCGGAGGCCATGGCACCTCCATCGGCGGTGTCATCGTCGACTCGGGTAAATTCAAGTGGAACAACGGCAAGTTCCCCGAGTTTACGGACCCCGATCCGAGCTACCACGGTCTGGTGTACTGGGACGCGCTAGGCGATGTCCCCGGCATGGGCAACGTAGCGTTCATCCTCAAGATTCGCGTAACGCTGCTCAGGGACATCGGCGCTGCGCTCAGTCCCTTCAACGCGTTTCAGTTTCTCCAAGGGCTCGAGACGCTCCCTCTTCGGCAGCGCCAGCACTCGAAGAACGCCCTCGAAGTCGCTCGGTTCCTGAAAACGCACCCGCTCGTGAGCTGGGTCACCTACCCCGGCCTCGAGGATGATCCGAACCACGCCGTGGCTTCTAAGTATCTTAAGGAAGGCTTCGGCGGACTTGTCGGCTTCGGCATCAAAGGTGGCCTCGAGGTGGGCAAGAAGTTCATCGAGTCGGTCGAACTCTTTTCCCACGTCGCGAACATCGGCGACGCCAAGAGTCTCGTGATCCATCCCGCGTCGACCACGCATCAGCAACTCACCGCCGCCGAGCAGCAAGAGACCGGAGTCACCGCGGACTATATCCGCCTCTCCATCGGCCTCGAGAACATCGAAGACATCAAAGAAGACCTCGACCAAGCCCTCCG
>CAITRH010000235.1 GCA_903894755.1 uncultured delta proteobacterium | reverse complement strand
TGTCGAGGGAGAGGGGGGCTGGGGGGGTGAGGTCCGCGGCTCGGAACCTGCGGTTCTCAAGATGGGTTTGGTTTAGGTCAGAAAGGCAATCTTACTGGCTCCCTGGGCTCGAAATTGCGGTTTTCACCGGGTCAGTATGACCAATGGCATCACGTGACGGCAAGCACTGCAATGGGTAGTTGTGGGAGGGAACGTTCCCGTCCGCAAGGGGGAGCCGCCCGCACGAGGGGCGGAACGCTCCCTAGGCCAATGGGGCGCCACCCGCACGAGGGGGGAACGTTCGGAACGCGATGGGGCGCCGCCCGCACGAGGGAGGGAACGCTCCCTAGGCCAATGGGGACCTGCCCGCACGAGGGGGGAACGCTCCCTAGGCCAATGGGGCGCTGCCCGCACGAGGGAGGGAACGCTCCCTAGGCCAATGGGGCGCTGCCCGCACGAGGGAGGGAACGCTCGGAACGCGATGGGGCGCCGCCACCACGAGAGAGGGGACGTTTCCTAGGCCAATGGGGCCGCCACCACGAGAGAGGGGACGCTCCCTTAGGCCAGGACTACGGACCTGGGTCGCGGCTCGGACCTGCGGTTTTCAAGTTAAACCAAACCGATTCCGCATCCTGACCGCGTCGAGGGCGAAGGGGCATTGCCCCCGCTATTCCCTCTTCCCTGAGCTCTACGCTACTATCGCGCGAACGAAGGAGCGCAGGGCTGGGGAAAGACCGAGGGGGCTGGCGAGCAAGGACCTAGCTGGCGGGCTTGTCCCCCTCAGGAGGCGGCGTTTCGGCAGGAGCCGTGGGTTCGGCGGCAGCGGGGGGAGCGGCCGGCTTTTCGGAGCGTTTCGAGACATCGCGTTCGAGGGTGCTTGCCATGTTTCCCACGGCGCGCTGGACCTCACGAACGCCGGTGAGCACGGCTTCTCCCACTTTTTCGGTGGGGAGCCGCTCGAGAGCAGTTTTGGCGGCCCGCAGGAGCAGGCTGAAACCTTTGTGGAGATCGTCGATGGGGTTGGGGTTGTCGTCACTCATGGCGGCGATGATGCACGTAAGCAGGCGCCGTGTCCATCGGGTTCATGCGGTGCCGCTCCACTCGCGAAGTTCTCGCTTGAGCACTTTGCCTGTGGGGTTGCGCGGAAGCCCTTCGAGAAGCACGAAGTCACGTGGAACCTTGGGGCCAGCTAGACGCTCACGGCACCACAGTTTCAGCGTCCCTTCGTCGAGAGCCGCGCCTGCTTTGGGCACGACGAACGCGCGGACCCGTTCGCCCCACTCTTGATCGACAACACCGACGACAGCGACCTCGGCGATCTCGGGATGCGCCTCGAGGACCCCTTCCACTTCCGCGGGGTACACGTTGACGCCACCAGAGATGATCATGTCCCGCTTGCGTCCCTCGATGAAGTAGCGCCCGTCGCGATTGCATCGGGCGAGGTCGCCGACGCTGAAGTAGCCGTCGCGCATGCTCGACTTGGTGGCATGTTCGTCTTTGTGATAGCCCTCGACGAGCAAACTATTGCGGGTGAAGAGCTCGCCGACGGCACCGGGTTTGACCTCGCGACCGTCGTCGTCGAGCAGCCTTACGAGGTTGCCTGGGACGACTTTGCCGATGGTGCTTGGGGCGGCACGGAGGTCGACGGGTTTGGCGAGGGTGACCAGGCCGGTCTCGGTGGCGCCATAGAAGTTGTAGAGGAGGTCGCCGAAGTGGTCCATGACGGCGGTCGCCAGCGGGCCGGGCAGGGGAGCGCCGCCGCTGAAGATGGCGCGAAGGGAACGGGAGCTGTACTTCGCCAAGACCTCCGGGCCAAGGGCAAGGACTCGGTGAAGCATGGTGGGGACCACCGCGGTCGTGGTGATTCGGTAGCGCTCGACGTCATGGAGGAATTGCTCTGGTTTGAACTCGTCCATGATCACGACCGTGGCGCCTAGGATATGGGACAAGGCGACGAAGCCGAAGGCGGTGGAGTGGTAGAGCGGGCAGGTCACCAGGTGGACATCGTCGGTGCGCAAGGGGGTTTCCGCCAAGAAGCGAAGCGTTTGCGTGAGCGCGTCTTTGGGAAAGCGTCGGACGGCCCCTTTGGGTTTGCCGGTGGTTCCTGAGGTGTAGATGACGACGGCGGCGTCCTTGGCACTGTGGGTGTCTTCGACGAAGGGGTGAGAGTGTCCGGAGCAGAGCTCTTCGTAGGAGCCGGCGGCTGGGAGGTTTCCTCCGATAGCGAGGAGGTTACGGGCCTCGATTTTGGCGAGGCTTCGCCAGGCGGGTTCGACGGTATTCCAGAGGTCGTGGTCGAAGGCGATGGCTTTGGCGCCGGAGTGGGAGGCGAGGTAGACGAGCTCGGTTGCGGTGGAGCGCCAGGAGACGGAGACGGCGGAGGCGCCGATGCGAGTGGCGGCGACCTGGAGCTCGAGGAACTCGGGGCAGTTTCGCATCATAAGGATGATGGCACTGCCTCGTCCTAAGCCACGGCTTTTGAGGCCAGCGGCGAGGCGGTCGGCGCGGGCGTCGAACTCGCTGAAGGAGAGGGATTTATCGCGGTAGCGAAGTGCGATTTTGTCTGGGCTATTGGCGGCGTGGACCCGGTAGATTTGGGCGGGGCTTTGCGCGGAGGCGCCGAGGGCGTCCACGATGGCGCGTACGCCGGCGCGTGTGAGGCCCCAGAGCAAGCCGCTTTGGTTGCCGACGCGAAGGGCAACGCGGGCGCGGTCGGGAAGGTCGGAGAGGCGGTCGCGGAGCGAGGGGAGATTTAGCATTGGGGACGGCAGTCTATCCCGATCCTTTCTGGGGAGGGCGTCGGGCGTCGTGATGATGAGGAGGCTTTCGATGTCGGTGGCTGTTCGGGCTCAAGGTTCGGGCTCAAGGTTCGGGCCAGCGTTCCGTTCATCTCGGGTGCGAGGCAATGGCGCCTCGACGGCGACCAAGACGGTCGTTCGCAGCATCTCCAAGACGGAGAATTCTCATGGCCCTCGTAATCAATACTAACGTTGCGTCTCTTCAAGCTCAGCGAAACCTAGGCAACTCTCAGAATCTTCTCGCCACCAGTTTCAACCGTCTTTCGAGCGGTTATCGCATCAACTCGGCGAAGGACGACGCAGCGGGTCTGGCCATCAGCGAGAGCATGAAGATGCAGATCCGCTCCTACACGGTAGTCGAGCGAAACGCGAACGACGCGGTGTCGATGTCGCAGACAGCGGAAGGTGCGTTGGGCCAGCTCTCGGATATCCTTGGTCGTATGCGTGAACTTGCGGCGCAGGGCTCGAACGGTGCGCTTCAGAGCTCGGATCGCTCGTATCTGCAGACAGAATTCAAGTCGCTGCAGGACGAGGTCCGGCGCATCATGACCACGACGAAGTTCAACGGGGCACAGATGATCGCGTCCAGCGGAAGCCCCATTGTGTTCCAGGTTGGGATTCAGAACCTCAGCACCGACCGCATCACGATCACCTTCGGTGGAGTCAAGCTGACGTCGCTCCTTACGGGCACCACGCGCGTGCAAAGCGGCCAGCAAAACTCGTGGCACACGCTCGATCAGGTGGATACGGCGCTGCAGAAGGTGTCCCAGGCTCGCGCCCGGTACGGCGCGGTGATGAACCGAATCGACATCACGGTGGCAAACATTCAGACCGCGCGTCTCAACCTAGCGTCCGCCAACTCCCGTATCCGCGACGTGGACGTGGCCGAAGAGGCGGCTATGATGTCGCGTCAGCAGGTGCTCATGCAGGCCGGCTCGTCGATCCTCGCGCAGGCCAACCAATCGCCGCAAATGGCGCTTAGCTTGCTCAAATGATTTCGCGTGAGCAGGCCGGCTTGTCAGTTCTGGCGCAAGCCAACCAATCGCCGCAAATGGCGCTTAGCTTGCCTCGCGGTCAGTCGTTAGAATGGACTAGGGTACGGGCTGACCGACTCCGTCGGCCCTCAGCGAACCCGTTGTTTTCGTCACCGCGCAGGAGCCTCGCAAACGTCGGGAGTAAATCATCATGGCAGACACAGCCCCTATCACCCTAGGCGGATTGTCGTCGGGGATGGACACGAGCGCGATGGTCACGGCGCTGGTCAGCGCCTCGTCGACGCAGCTCAACGCGTTTCAGGCCCGCTCGACAGAGTCGAAGGCTGCCGTGGCGAGTCTATCGACCACGGGGAAGCTCCTAAGCACCCTGCAGACCGCCGCCGCCGCTCTTTCGAGCACCATCGATGTCGGCTCGTTCAAAGCCTCGTCCGATAACGCCATTATCGTTCCGAGCGCTCTGCCCACTGCCCTTCCGGGTTCTTACCAGCTCACCGTCAGTAGTCTCGCAAAAGAGCAACGTACCTACTCCCAGCAGTTCGCAACGCGCGACACGGGCCTCGGCATGACCGGCTCGCTCAAACTTCAGGTGGGCACCACAGGTACCGAAAAATCCATCGACATCGCATCGACCGATAGCCTTGACACGGTCGCGAGCAAGATCAACGGGATGGGCATTCGGGCACAAGCTTCCATTTTCTACGACGGGACCAAATACCGATTGCAAGTGCGCGGCCTCGATACCGGCGTGGCAAACAAACTCAACTTCACCGAGACCGGCACCACGTTTGACCTCAATGGGACCGGCGCGACGTCGTCCTCCGGAAAAACCGTCCAGGCTGCGTCGGACCTCGCAGCCAACATCGATGGCTTTGCCGTTTCAAGCTCCAACAACCAGCTTTCTGGAGTGATCCCAGGCGTCTCGCTCGCCGTGTCGAACACCTCGTCGACTCCCGTGACCGTCACCGTGGCCAGCGATTCGGCAACGGTCGCGACCAAGCTCAAGACCTTTGTGGACGCCTTTAACAGTGTGGTCTCGAATATCCACACGACCGCCGGTTATGGGAGCTCCTCGGCCAGCAATTCGCTCCTTGCGGGCGACTCGAGCCTTCGGGGCGTCAACCAAAAGCTCGTGTCAGCGGTGCAGGCAACCTACGCGAATACAGGAACTTTCACCCGCTTGAGCGACATCGGCGTCACGTTGGCCAAGGATGGCATGCTGCAAATCGACGACAAGAAGTTCGCAGATGCGTTCACCAGCAACCCTAACAGCGTCGTGCAGCTCCTGGGCCGTCCCGTCAGCGCCACATCCGGCGGCATGATGGCCAATATCCGTGACTCGCTCCGAACGCTCAATGCGGCTGGCACCGGTCTCGTCGACTCGCGCAAAAGCTCCTTGCAATCGCAGGCTAATCGCCTCGACAAGCGCGTGACGACCGAGCAAGACCGCCTCGACAAGTACGCCGCACAACTTCGTACGCAGTTTGCCGCTATGGAAACCGCCTACAGCAAGAACCAAAACCTCATGGGCCAGTTGTCGAGCCTCAACACCACGACTACCAGAGGATGATGCCGGGCACGACGCATCTCATTGGCCTGGACGAAAAGAACTCGCCCGTGCGTTCGTTCGCACCGGCTAAATGGAGAGAGCGAGCAGGATGATTCCGAATCCGTTGGCGCAGTACCGACAAGTTCAGATCCGTACAAGCTCGCCCGGTGAGCTTCTCATCGCCCTCTACGACGGCCTCTTTCGATTTCTCACCGTCGCCAAGCTGACCCTTCCGCAGCCGGCGAAACGAGGTCAGGCCGGCGAGGCTATCTCCCGCGCCTACGCCATCATCTCTGAGCTTTACGCATCCCTCGACCACTCCCAATACCCAGAACTGTGCAAAAATCTCGAGGCCGTCTACGATTTCTGCATGGTCCGTCTCACCTACGCCAACCTGCACAATAGCCCGCCAGCTATCGAAGAAGTCATGCGAGTCCTCACTCCCATCCGTGAGGCCTTCGTCGTCGCCGTCCGCGAAGTCGCTTCGTCCCAGCCTCAAGCCGCAGGGGCGGCACGACGTTGAAGCTCGCCCATCCGGGGACCTCGGCCGCACACCACAACGACGACCACCACGAAGGTCCCCAGCCCGTCCTCCCCGACTATGCCCCGGACCCAAAAGGGATCCCGCTCGCCCGATTCCCCTCGGGACACGCCATCACGACCCGACCAGGACGCCTCCGGGCTTACCCTGGACTTCTTTCCGAAGCGCCAACTACCCTCCCCCTCTATCGAATCGCCGCTAAGTCCCTCCTCTCCGCACGCCACACCGTCGACCTCGGCTGCGGTGCTGGCGAAGGATTCCAAGCCCTTGCCTTCAACCCCGGTCACCTGATCGGCCTCGACATCGACCCCAATGCCGTCGCCTTTGCCAAAGAATACCTTCCTACCCTCACGTTCCGTCAGGCCGATATCGCCTTCGCCTACGACTCCGAATCCTGCGATGGCGCACTCCTGGTCGATGTGCTCGGTCAGGTCTCCAATCCCTTTGCCGTCCTGCGTGCCGCCGCTACCCGCCTAGTCCCAGGCGGGACCCTCGTCCTCGCTGAACCCGTCGCTTACCCCGCCCAGGTGCTCCGGGTCCCCATGCGACGCGCCTTCTCGAAACGCGCACTCGAGGCCCAATTGCTCGCCGCGGGGTTCGACCCCGTCACGGTCCTCATGGACCATGGCCCGTTTGTCGTCTTGTCCGCCGCAAAATGTCCAACCCCCGCCTCCGTCGCCTTGGCCAAAGGGATCGACGCCCTCGATCAAGGCGATTTCGACGCCGCCTTGGCCTCGTTTCGCATCACTGCCCTCGACTCTAGAAAAGACCTTGTCCTCGAGGCCCGTCTCTCCTCGGCCGACGCCCACCTCGCTCGCGGCGACGGCGACGCTGCCTGCCAAGAGTACTTCGCTGCAGGCAAACTCGACCCAACCGACGCTCGATGCCTCGCTGGACTCGCCCAACTCATGTTGTCGTCAGGAGAAACCTACGAAGCCCTCCGATTGGCCCGTGCCGCCCTCGACCTCGACACTACTGAGGTCAGCGCCGCCATCGTGCACGCCGTGGTCCTCGAGTCGCTCGAACCAGACCGCGCTGCCGCCGCCTGGACCCTCGCAGCCAACCTCGCCCCAGACCGCTTCGACCCCGTCGTCCGCCTCGTCCAAATCGCCTCTGACACCGGCCGACACGCCTTCGCGCTCCAAAACCTTGAGCGGCTCCGTGCCTACGGCGACGACCACGGCACGCGTCTCCACCTCGCCTTCGCCCACGCGTTTCGCGCCGCCGGAAGGCGCGCCGACGCCCGCCTCGAAGTGCAAATAGCCCTTACCAAAGAGCCCAGCGACCCCGAGGCAAACCTCCTGTCGCGTCAGCTCAGGGCCGACTAGCCTCCCGAGGGTCTTCATGCGTTCTGAGCACCTCGATAGCGCCCCCCCCATGGAACGCGTCCGACGACTGCTCATCGTCGACGACCTCCCCAAACGCTCCCAAGACGTCGTCGATATCTTCTCCTCCGATGACTACGACGTCGCCGCCCTTCTCGACTCCGACGACACCTTGGAATACGTCGCCGCCCAGCCTCCCGACCTTGTCCTCATTCACTCCGAGCTCGCAGGAACCTCCGGCGTCGAGCTCTGCGGAGAGCTTCGTATGCGCGACGAGCTCCGTTTGATCCCGATCATCCTGTATTCCGAAACAGACAACGACGAGGACAGCGTGGTGCGCGGGCTGCTGGCGGGCGCCGACGACTACGTGGCGGTTTCTGGACGGCATCTCGAGCTTCGCGCCCGGGTCCGCGTGCAGCTTCGCAACCGCCGTGACCGCGAGCTCCTGCGCTGGGCCGAGGTTCAGCACGCCCGCCTCAAAGACGCCGCCATGTGCGACCCCCTCACCGGCCTTTCAAACCGTCGTGCTGGCGACCGCGCCGTCGCAAAAGTTCTCGCCGCTGGCGGTCCGATTACGTGCCTGCTCATCGACATCGATCACTTCAAACAGGTCAACGACGTCTTCGGACACGCGGTCGGAGATGCCGTGTTGCAGGAGGTGGCTCGAACGCTCCAGCGCCGTGCGCGCAAAGACGACGTGGTCGTGCGCTATGGGGGCGAGGAGTTCCTGGTGTTGATCCACGGGATTCCTATCCAGATCGCCCCCGGCATTGCGGAGCGGTACCGCGCGGCCGTCAGCGACATCGTTTTCGCGCCCAACCTCGGGCCCCGTCAGGTCACCATCAGCATCGGAGTTGCCGTGAGCAGCGGCGACGAGACGGGCCTGACACGCGAACAGCTCTTTGCGGTCGCCGACGCTGCACTGTATCAAGCCAAGCGAGCGGGACGAGACCGCGTAGTCTTGGCTCGCATCGCCGATTCTCCGCTGCCGTCGAACCCGACCGGGCGCGCTCCTGCAGTCCCGCGCACCGAGGAAGCCTCATGATCCCCCTCTCTCCGTCGTCACCGTCGTCCTACTACGACATGTTGAGCCACGACCTCGCCCGTGGCACCGCGGGGTTGCCACTCCTTCCCAAAGGCGCGCGCGAGGCACTTCGACTCGCTCAATCCCCAGATGCCGGGTTCGAAGATGTGGCCAAGCTCGCCGAGGCCGATCCTCCGCTTGCCGCAAGGGTCCTGGCCGTCGCAAACTCGGCTCTCTATTCCCGTGGTATCCCCGTGACCAGCGTGCATCGCGCCCTTGTGCGTCTCGGCATGCAGGCGACCCGCGACGTCCTTTACCAAGCCGTCTACGCGGCGATGCTCTTCGACGCTCCCGGTTACAGCGAGCTGGTGGCGGCGACCTTTCGTCACGGGGTCGTGACGGGCCATGTGGCAAGGCAGATCGTGCACAAACGCGGTGGTGACCGCGATGCCGCCTACCTCGCCGGGCTTCTGCACGACGTAGGGGAGGCCCGCTGCTGGAAACTCGCGTCCAAACGGGTTCGGTTTGGCCAAGGCGGCGAGGAGCTCTTTCGCGCCGTCGATGCGCTCCACGCCCGGGCCGGTGCCGAGCTTGCCGCGCTTTGGAAACTCCCCGAAGAGGTCGCCGAGGCCTGCTTGTGGCATCACCAGCCCGAAGGCCGTCCCGTCGCGCTCGTCATCGCGGCTGCGGACAAAGTTGCCCGTCGTGTCGAGCCCACGCCTCGTTCGACGGATGAAGAAATTCTGGCGGCTATCAACGCCATCGCGTTCGACCCGGAGGAAATTCCCGCGCTCCTCCAGCTTGCCGTCACCCAGCAGCAAACCTCCGGACAGCGCTAAACCAAGCCGATCTTGAAAACCGCAGTTTCCGCTCGCGCAGACCTCACCCCCAACCCCCTCTCCCTCGACATCCTCCTTGCCCATGCGGGCAAGGACGATCGTCTTCGAG
>CAITRH010000234.1 GCA_903894755.1 uncultured delta proteobacterium | reverse complement strand
GATCTTCTGACATTGCCTGGCCAGCGGTGGCTGACGATCTTGGCGCGGGCCTTGTCGGTGAACCCCTCGAGGCGTTTGTGGTTCTCCCGGGCGAACTTCTGCAAAAAGTGGTCAGCCAGTACGAGCACGTCGCCCCCTCGCAGACGCAACGGGGGCATCTCGATGTGGACCACGTTGAGACGATAGTAGAGGTCTTCGCGGAACCGTCCCTCGCGCACGTCGGTGGCGAGGTCGCGATTGGTGGCGGCAATGAGGCGGACATCGACGCTGATGGAGTCGTTGCCGCCGACCCGCTCGAAGGTGCGCTCTTGGAGGACCCGCAGCAGCTTGACCTGAGTGAGCGCTGGGATTTCGCCGATTTCATCCAGAAACAGCGTGCCGCCGTTGGCCGTCTCGAACCGTCCCAGGCGCCGTTTGTCGGCACCGGTGAAGGAGCCGCGTTCGTGTCCGAAGAGCTCACTTTCGAGGAGCGACTCGGCAAGAGCGGCGCAGTGGAGTTGGACCATCGGAAGCTGCGCACGAGGGCCCAACAGATGGATGGCGCGGGCGAGCTCGCCTTTGCCTGTGCCGCTTTCTCCTGTGATGAGCACCGTGGCGCGTGAGTTGGCAACCTGGCGCGCGACTCGGTAGACCTTCTGCATCGCAGCGCTGGATCCGATGAGCCCTTGCATCCCCTCGCCGTCGCGATCGCGAAGTTGACGTCGAAGGTTCTCGGCCTCGACGCGGATCTCGCGGCGTTCGAGGGCGCGCTCGATGGCTAGCACCAGGGCGTCGAAGTCGATGGGCTTGGTGAGGTAATCTTCGGCCCCTGCTCGCATGGCGTCGACAGCAGAAGTGACGTCGCCGAAGGCCGTGGCGACAATGACGGGGAGGTCCTTGTCTTGGGTGCGGAGCTTTCCGAGGAGCTCGATGCCGCTCATGTTGGGCATCTTCAGATCGGTGACAACGACGTCGGGTGGATGCTCGGCAGCCTTTACGAGGGCGACTTTGCCGTCCTCGGCGGTGTCGACGAGGTATCCGTCCTGGCGAAGCAGTTTTTCGAGTCCAGAGCGCGCGCTGGCTTCGTCATCGACCACGAGAATGCGACCTCTGGAGGGGGAAGTCTTAGTAGCCATACAGATGAACCTTTATAGGGCGGTGAGGGGATTGGCAGCGTGGTCCGAGCGGACTGGCAGCGTGATACGAAATACGGTGCGTCCAGGACGGCTGTCGACCGTGATGGTTCCGCCATGGTCGGCGACGATGCGATGGGTAATGGCGAGGCCTAAGCCAGTGCCATGGGGCTTGGTCGAGAAGAACGGGTCAAAGATGGGGGCGTCGGGGTTTCTTAGGCCTGGGCCGTCGTCTTCGATCTCGATGCAGACGGTGCGAGGGAAACGACGAGCGCGAACCAGAACCCGTCCGCCGCCCATGGGAGCGAGGGCTTCGATGGCGTTGGCAAGAACGTTGAGGAGGACTTGAAGGAGTTTGGCGGGGTCGGCGTCGACTTCGAGGGGGGCGTCTGGAAGGTCCGTGTCGAAGGTGACTGCGGCGGCTTTGGCTTGGGGAGCGACCAGTTGTCCAGCGCGCTCGATGCGCTCGGCGAGGCGCACGGGACGGAGGGTGAGGGGACGGGGTCTAGCGAAGTCAAGGAATTCGGTGACGAGCGATGCGAGCCTGCGGACTTCATCAGCGATCACGGAGACTGCGTCGAGCACTTCGGTGTCGGCCCCGGACCTTCCAAGGGCGCGCTCGAGAAAGGCGAGGTGGAGCTGAGCGCCGTTGAGGGGGTTACGGATTTCGTGGGCAAGACCCGCGGCAAGGGTGCCGACGGTCGCGAGTTTTTCCGTGTGCTTGGCGCGCTCGAGGCGAGCGTTTTCTTCGGTGATGTCCTGTCCAACGGCGAAGAGGACGATGTCGTCGACAGAGGTGGTGCCGGTGGTTGGAGGGGCGAAGGCGAGTTGCCAGCGGACATCACGGTACTTGCCGGAGCGGGTTCGGACCGACGACACGAGGGCATCGACACCGACGCGTTTGCCGGCGAGGACATCGCGGACAATGGCGCCATGGGAGTCCCGGAGGTCTTCCTGGATCAAGGTTTCGATAAATGGGGCTCCGGTGACCTCGTCGCGAGCGAACCCGGAGACGCGCTCGGCCTCGCGGTTGAACAGACGGATTGCACCGGAGGGGTCGAGTCCAATGATGAGGACCCTGGCGAGCTCGACGGCGTTGGCATAACGGTGCTCCGCGCGTTGGAGGCGTCGATGGAGCTCGCCGCGTTGGGTCTCGCTGATCGTTTCGAGGCGGGCGAGCTCGGCGAGCTGGTAGCGCTCGAGGATAACCGCGAGCTCGACGTCGAGGAGACGGTGGATAGCGCGTCGAAGCGGGGCCGCGTCGCGTCCTGCGTGGCGTTCTGCGAGCTGGTCGAAGGCCAAGCGGATCGGCGACATGGCGACGACCACGTAGCGCTGGGGAACCCCGAACCGGACATGCGCGTCGCCGATGCCCAAGGTTTGTTCGTAGTGGTGCTGGTCGTAGGGGCCCTGAAACAGACGGTGCATCCAGGCGATGAGCGATTGGGTGAGACGGGCGAGTTGGTCTTCGCCACTCAGGATGGCGTTAGCGTTGTGGTGCTCGCTGATGCGAAGGGAAAACTGTTTGGCGATGTCCTGGAAGTGGGGGGAGACCACGCGATGGAAAGCGTGGAGACGACGCGCGTCGGCCTCGTCGAAGCGGACGTAGCGTTTGAGCTCTTCGAAGGGGGTCTCCGGCTTCATGGTATAGGTCTGAGCCTAGCAGGTTGTCCTACTCCTACGCACCGACTGCGCAAGTGCGCAACCGTTGCGGAAGAGGGCTAGGCGGCGCGGCGGGTGTGGGGGGTCTGGGCGGCGGGACCGAGGATGCGCAGGAGGTCGTCGTAGACGAGCGGTTTGGTGAGGACAATGGCGGGAGGGTTGAGGAGGGCGGCGCGGCAAGGTTCGGGAAATGCGGTGAGGAACACGATGGGGAGGTTGGGGTTTCTAGAGCGGGCAAACATACTGACCACGATACCGTTGGCGTGGGGGATAGCGTAATCGGTAACGAGGAAATCGGGGAGTTGGTGGGCGAGTCGAGCGATGGCGGCAGCTCCGTCGCCGGCGAACTCGACATCGAAACCGTCGTTGCGAAGAAGCTGGGCGAGGCAGCGGCAGGTTCTCGCTTCGTCGTCCACGAGCAAGATCGATCGATGAAGGTCCATGGGGCTCCTAGCGGGCTCCTAGCAGAGCGTTCAGTCTTCGCGGGGGCCACGAATGGTAAGGACAGGTCTCGTGGAGGTGCGAATGACGTTTTCTGCGACGCTTCCAAGGAGGGCCCGGGCAAGCCCGCGCCTTCCGTGGGTTCCAATGATGATGAGGTCCGCGTTGATTTCCTCGGCAACGGCGTTGATGGCCTCCCAGGGGACATCTTGGCGTAGCTCTTTTAGCAGTGTGACTCCGCGGTCTGAGCGGGCCTCCAGGACACCGTCGAGGGCGGATTGGGCGGAGAGAGAAAGCCGACTTGCAACATCGGCGGTGGCGACGAGGGCGCCATCGGGGAATCCAAGTACAGGGATTTCATAGGCGTGGAGTACGGTGACGGAAGCGCCAAGCTGCCTGGCCAGGTCGACCGCATAGTCGAGCGCGCGCTCGGATGTGGACGTGAAGTCAACAGGAACGAGAATTCGCTTGGGGAGCTCCATGCCGTCGCTGAAGCAAGACTCCGGCCGCCTTTCGCAACAGGAAACGTGTCACGCTCGGGGAGGAAAATTTTCAGGCCACTGCAGGAGGGTCCCTGGGCCGAGCTCGCGAGCTCACACGCTGCCTTGACGAAGGGGCGTTGGGATGGCACGCCTCGACGCGGGGACGCGGGGAGGAGTGAGGCTACTGGAATGCAACGAACAAGGACAACAATCGGAGTGGTTCTGGCCACTGTTTGCTTCGTGGGCTTCATGGTGCCGGCGCTGGCGGAGGATGCCCGTCGTCTTCCTAGCCGCGAGCACATCGAGATTCGAGCGCGCGACCTGCGTCTAACGGAAACGGCAGCACAGCGTCTCGAGCGCATCGCAGCGCGGTTTTACCGAGCGACCCACCGTCGGCTCGTCGTGACCGGAGGCACCCGAACCTCGGAACGTCAGGCCGAGCTCATGGTCGAGAAGCTGACCCGCGGTGAAGAGCTCCTTGGGCTCTATCAGAACGCGCGAGCTGCCACCGAGCTCCGTACGGTGTACCGCGAGGGGACCGCTAAGGGGTTGAAGCACAGAGCATTGGTTTGCGCCCTTCGAGACCGGATCGACGAGCAGATGGCGCGGGGCGTCTATGTCTCGAGGCACCTTCTGGCAGGAGCCGCCGACGTGCGTTCGCGCGACATGACTCCGGTCCAAGAGGCCGCGTTCCGCGCCGCCGTGGCAGAGGAACGTGGGGTGGTGCTGGTGGACGAGCGTGAGAGTCCTGAGCCTAACTTCCATCTCGCGCTGGTTCGCTGAACACAAGGTGCGAGGAGACCATTGGCCAGCGGCGTGGCGACTGGGGTCCGTTAACCCAAACCTAACTTGAGAACTGCAGGCCTCACCCCTCGCGCAGACCTCACCCTCGACATTTTCCAGACAAGGAGGATGTCGAGAGATCGGATACCTTGACGAACCTATCCCGCAACGACCGCCCGCATGACCGGAGGGTCAGCCAACTTTGATGCCGTAGCTGCGCAATATCCTCTTGGCAACGGCTTCGACGTGCACTTCGTCGGCGCCATCGTAGATACGCGCGGCGCGTTCGTGGGCCCACCAGAATCCTAACGGGGTATCGTCCGTCATGCCCAGCCCCCCAAGGGTCTGGAGCGCTCGGTCGAGGACACGCTGCATCGTGCGCGCGACGGTGAATTTGATCAGAGAGATCTCCTCCCGAGCCTCGTGAACACCTGCCGTTTCGATTTTCCATGCGGCATGGAGCACCATCAGCCGCGCCGCATGGATCTCGGCCCGACTCTCGGCGATCCACTGTTGCACCATTTGCTTGGTACCCAGGGGCTTGCCTGGGGAAAGCTCGCGCTTAGCAGCGTGGCGACACATCAGGTCGAAGGCACGCTCGCAGATTCCAATCCACCGCATACAGTGATGAATGCGCCCCGGCCCCAGGCGCTGCTGCGCAATCACGAACCCCATCCCCTCACCGCCAAGCAGGTTGGCAAGCGGCACTCTCGCATCTTGGTAGCTCACTTCTCCATGACTTGCCCAGTCTCCGCCGCGGTGTCCCATGATCGACAGGTTTCCGAGAAGCTCGAAGCCGACCGTGCCGGTAGGGACAATGATCATGCTTGCCCGTGCGTGTGGGGCCGCCGTCGGCTCGGTGACGGCCATGCAGATGGCGAACGCAGCCCCCTCTGCTCCGGACGAAAACCACTTATGGCCCCGGATCACCCACGCATCCCCATCTTTCTTCGCCGTCGTGCCTAGCCACACGGGGTTCGACCCGGCGTATTCCGGCTCGGTCATGGTGAAACAGCTACGGATTTCACCGTGCACCAGAGGGTTCAGCCAGCTGGATTTCTGCTCGGTGGTCCCGTACTCCATCAGAATTTCCATGTTTCCGACATCCGGGGCCTGGCAGTTGAAAATGTAGTGGCCCACGGGGCTCCGACCGAGCTCCTCGCTCATGTGGGCGAATTCCGTCAGCGAAAGCCCTGCCCCCCCGTGCGCTTCGGGGATGTGCGCTGCAAACAGCCCGGTCTGCTTCGCACGCCGTCGTTTTTCCTGAAGTACGGGGAGCAGCTCGACAAACCCTCGGCGGGCAAGCTCAGGTTCCAGCGGATATACCTCCTGTTGCAAAAACGCACGGACACTCTCGCGGATAACTTTGACCTTCGGGGACTCGGCAAAATCCATGGGCTCTCCTTGCAGCGGACAGAAACTAGTCGTCCTCACCTCCCGACTTACACGAAATACATGCTCGGTACCAAGTTGACGCGGGCCACGAGGTTCCGGCAGACTACATGGTCTCAAGGACGCAATATTTGTCACGCAGTTGCAACACGTGCACGACTCGATGAGTTCAAGCACATGGTTTCCGAATCCTTCGATCCCCTACGCGGTGTTCCAGGCTCAAATAGTTGAGTACTCAGTCGCCCCAGCGGCTTGCAGCACCCACGCGAAGGGGGCGACCATCACGCGTGATGCGAAGCACACCACGGTGACTGCAACAGCAAGCCAATACGAGGCCTATGTCCAGTCCGTTGCCGATGCGCACATGGACCCATCGAAGCATCGATTGGGACCGTCGAACCATCGACCGCGGCAGTCGGACCACGGTTCGGAACGGTCGTGAGATCGAGCAACCTCGCACCGTGAACGCGTGACCCGACCTGCCCCAACGTGCTAGCGCCACCCCATGGCCGTCGAGTTCGTCCACCTTCACGTTCACTCCCAATACTCCATGCTCGACGGTGCACTGAAGGTCAAAGACCTCCCCGTCCGCGTCGCAGCCCTCGGTATGAAAGCCGTCGCCGTCACCGACCACGGCAATATGTTCGGTGCCCTCTCCTTCTACAAAGCCGCTAAGGCCGCCCAGATCCAGCCTATCGTCGGATGTGAGCTCGAAATCGCCAAGGACGGCTCAAACCTCCACCTCCCCCTCCTCGCCCAATCCCCCGAAGGCTACAAAAACCTCGTCTGGCTCGTCTCCCAAGGCCATATCCTCCCAGACCCCTCCGGCGTCGAAGGCCTCCCCTGCATCGGCATCAACACCCTCGACGGCCACACCAAAGGCCTCGTCGCCCTCACGGGATGCATGGGGGGCTACGTTCCCCAAGCGGTCCTCGAGCACGGCGAACAAGCAGGCCTCGACGCCCTCACCCGCCTCCGCGACCTCTTCGAGCCCGGCAACCTCTACGTCGAGCTCCAAGACCACGGCCTCGTCGAACAACAGGTCCTCAACAAAATCCTCGCCGACCTCGCCCAACGCCTCGACCTGCCCCTCGTCGCCACCAACGACGTCCACTACCCAGCCCGTACCGACGCCGAAGCCCACCTGTTCCTCTCCAGCATCAACACTGGACGCAGCTACGAAGAGGCAAAAGAGCAGCACCACGGCTCCTCTGAAATGTACCTCAAAAGCCCCCAGGAAATGGCCGACCGCTTTGCCGCTTTCCCCTCTGCCATCACCAATACCCTCGCCATTGCCGAGAAGTGCGCACTCAAGCTCAAACTCGGCGAACCCATGCTCCCGAGTTTCCCTGTCCCCCAGGGCCTCGACACCGAAGGTTACTTCCGCCACATTGCACGTTCTGGCCTCGACAGCCGCTTCGCCGACTTCGACAAGATCAGCAAACAGGTCGACCGCGACAGCTACCGCGCACGCCTCGAAATCGAGCTCGACGTCATCAGTGCAATGAAGTTCCCAGGCTACTTCCTCATCGTCTGGGACTTTATCCGCTACGCCAAAGAACAAAGAATCCCAGTGGGCCCAGGACGTGGCTCGGGTGCCGGCTCACTGGTCGCCTACGCCATGCGCATCACGGACATCGATCCACTCCCCTATCAGCTTCTCTTCGAGCGGTTCCTCAATCCAGAACGCGTCTCCATGCCCGACTTCGACGTCGACTTCTGCATGGACAAACGCGACCTCGTCATCAAGTACGTCCAGGACAAATATGGAGACACCAGCGTTGGACAAATCGCAACCTTCTCGGAGCTCAAGTCCAAGAGCACGGTCAAGGACGTTGCCCGCTGCCTCGGCATCAGTGCTCCCGAGGCCCAGGCCATTGCCAACCTAATACCCCGAAAAAGCCCCGCCGAAACCTACACCATTGCCGAGAGCCTCACGGTCGAACCCAAGCTCAAGGCCCGCTACGAAACCGAGCCAAAGACCAAAGAGCTCCTCGACCAGGCCCAAAAACTAGAGGGCCTCACCCGTCACGCTGGCAAACACGCTGCTGGGATCGTCATCAGTGAAGGCCCCCTCTGGGACCATGTCCCCGTCTTCCGCGAAAAGTCGGGAAGCTACGTCACGCAGTACTACAAAGATGACGTCGAACAGGCTGGCCTCGTCAAGTTCGACTTCCTCGGCCTCAAGACCCTCACGGTCCTCGACATTGCAATACGCCTGATCAACGCCCGCCCGGACCTCCAGAGGCAAAAGAAGACCTTCGACATCACCGCCATTCCACTGCACGACAAGGGCACCTTCACCTTGCTGGGATCGGGCGAAACCAAAGGGGTCTTCCAGCTCGAGTCGAGCGGCATGCAACAGCTTTTCAAAGACCTGCGCGCCGACAGCTTCGAAGACATCATTGCAGCCGTCGCCTTGTACCGTCCCGGTCCTCTTGGAACAGGCATGGTCAGCGACTTCGTCAACCGCAAACATGGTCGCGCCCCTATCGGCAAGATGCACGACCTGGTCGACGAGCTCCTCAAACCTACCTACGGAGTCATTGTCTACCAGGAACAGGTGATGCAAATCGCCCAGGCCCTCGCTGGATACTCCCTGGGCGGCGCCGATCTGCTCCGACGTGCCATGGGCAAGAAGAAGCCCGAGGAGATGGCCAAGCAGAAAAGCACCTTCATCGACGGTGCCCTGGGACGAGGGGTCAAAAAGGAAGACGCCGACCGGATCTTTGCGCTTCTCGAGTACTTTGCGGGCTACGGGTTCAACAAAAGCCACTCTGCGGCCTATGCTCTGATCACCTATCAGACCGCCTACCTCAAAGCGCATTATCCCGTCGAGCTCCTCTGCGCGATCCTGACCAGCGACAAGGACAAGACAGAAAAAGTAGTCCGCACGATCGCCGACTGCCGTTCCATGGACATGGTGGTGCTCCCCCCCGACGTCAATGAAAGCGATACAGACTTCAAAGTGGTCTACACCCATGCGGACGGTACCAAGAAGCCTGGGCGTGGGGGGATCCAAGATCCTTGCGGTCCACAGATCCGCTTTGGCCTTGGTGCGGTGCGTGGCCTCGGATCTGCAGCACTGGAGTCGCTCTTCGAGGCACGCGCCGCTGGAGGGCCGTTCCATGGACTCTTCGACTTGGGTTCCAGGATCGACGCCAAGCGACTCAACAAGAGTGCGTTCGAGGCGCTGATACAGTGTGGGGCCTTTGACACGTCCCTGGCTGCGCAAAAGATGACCCGCGCCAGGGCTTTTGCGTCTATCGACTTGGCTCTCGAGCGGTCCCGAGCTGCCACCCGCGACCGGGAACGAGGTCAGACCTCACTGTTTGGGCTCTTTGACACATCCAAGGGGAGCGCAGTCGAGTCGAGTGCAGGGGACTATGTGATGGTGCCCCCCTGGGACCAGCGTGAGATGCTGGTTCGCGAGCGCCATTCTCTTGGGTTCTATGTTTCTGGGCATCCTATCGATCGCTACTGCAAGGGGGATGGCGGCTCGAGTCGTCTTGGAGCGATCCCATGTGCCAACTGTGCAGGTCTCGAAGACTGGGCGTCGGTCAGGGTGTTGGGCACTGTTGAGGATTACCGTGACAAGATCTTCAAGGACGGGCGTCTTGCGTTTTTCGAGCTCGAGGATCCCAGTGGACGGGTTGTAGTGAAGCTACGTGGCAAGGAGATTGAGACCTACGCACCGATTTTGAAGAGCGGCGAGCCTGTACTGGTGACGGGCAAGGTGAGTTTTCCAAGGCGGGACGACGATGCTGAGGATGAGGGGGATGCTCCGCGGGAGCCGACGGTACTGCTCAACGAAGCACGTTTGCTGGCCGACGCTGTTCGGGCCGAAACACGCGCGATGACGTTGCGTCTCAAGGCGAGGAGCACCAACACGCGGCACCTCGAGGAGCTGCGCACTGTGTTTACGTCGTCACGGGGCGAGTGTCCGGTGACATTGCAGTTGGAGCTCGAGGACGGAACCGAGGTGGTGCTCAGTCTAAGCAAGGACTGGCGCGTCGAGGTGACCGACGGGCTCTTGGCTGGCGTCGAGCGGGTGTTTGGAGAGCAGCTCGCTGAGCTTCGGTGAGGTCCGACCGGCTTCTGTGAGGTCGCACCCTGGTCTCGGTGAGGTCGAACCCTGGTCTCGGTGAGGTCGAACCCTGGCCTCTGCGAGGTCGAACCCTGGTCTCAGTGAGGTCGAACCCTGGCTTTTGTGAGGTCGAGCCCTGGTCTCGGTGAGGTCGGACCCTGGCCTCTGTGAGGTCGGACCCTGGCTTCTGCGAGGTCGGACCCTGGCTTCTGCGAGGTCGGACCCTGGCTTCTGCGAGGTCGGACCCT
>CAITRH010000233.1 GCA_903894755.1 uncultured delta proteobacterium | reverse complement strand
TTTCCCAGCCCGCCATCCGGATGCGCCAAGGCTGTGGCCATCGTTCTATGCGGTGGTGCTCGACGAGGACCAGGTGACCATTGACGCGATCTCCTTCGCACCGCGCCATAAAAAGCGTCCCAGTACAGTGCGGCCCCTCGTGCATGCGTGTCGGGAGGGCGAACGTTGGCGGTCGAAACCAGTGTCACTGACGGTGACGGGAGCCAATGGGCGCGTGGAGCTCGATGAGCTCGTGGCGACGCTGAAGCGGCACTCGGAGGACCGTTGGAACCTCTTGGGCGAGCGCAACGTGCGTCTCGTAGAGGGAGCGTCCCTCAAGGGCTACACGGAATTTCTGCATGCGTTGCCTGGGGCGCGGCTCACTGTGGAAGGAACCTCGCGGGTCATTTCCAGTCCATCGAGCCTCCGTCTCGACCTCGCCTTGGATGGGAGCACGACGTACTGCCTCGAAGGGGGACTTTGCAGAACGCAAGCGGAGGGCTGTCGTGCCTACGGACCGGGAACCGCCTTTGAGTGGGTGGGACTGCTGGTGCGCTACGGGGCACGTCGGGCGCGTCTCGTGTTGCAAGCGGACGAAGGGTTGGAGTTTTTCGCCAGCGTGACGGACTTGAGCACTGGTAGGGAGCGTCCATGGCGTCTCGAGCGGCTGGGGGGAGAGGGGGGAGAGGCGGGAGAGGCGGGAGAGGCGGGAGAGGCGGTGGCGGAGCTTTCCGAGTGCCTTGCGCGCACACTGCTGCGGATCTATTGGCCGCTCTGTTGAGACCCCAGGAGCCGTGTTCCAGCGCAAACGCCACCCCAGGGGCCCTGTTCCAGCGCAAACGCTACCCCCAGGAGCCGTGTTCCAGCGCAAACGCCACCCCAGGAGCCGTGTTTCAGCGCAAACGCCACCCCAGGAGCCGTGTTTCAGCGCAAACGCCGCCCCAGGGTGCCGTGTTCCAGAGCAAACGCCAACCCAGGGGCCCTGTTCCATAGCAAACGCCACCGCCAGGTGCCTTGTTCCAGAGCAAACGCCACCCCGGGGTGCTCTGTCCGGACGCACAAGGCTCGCGAGGATGCGATCGCCGCGGGACCACCGCTCACCGGAACTGCTTTACGCGCCGGTCCGGTCCACCAGGGATTCGGTCTCGCGAGCCTCGACCACGAGCGATCGCCCCTTCTGCCGGTTGACACGTGTTCCGGATCTGTTCTACTCAGTCCATTCCTTGCATTGCGGCTTCGGTTCACAGCCAAAGCCCACTGAATTCCAGAGGCACCCATGGAGCGATCGAGCTACCCGGACAGTACCCGCATTCAAGATGAGCACCGTATTCTGGCCGAGCACATCGGAAGGATCCAGAAGGCTATTTATGCCACGCCTCAGGAGGATGGAATCATTCTCTCCGAGCTTCGGGAGCTCGTCGTGGTGGCCCGAGAACACTTCCGTCGCGAAGAAACCATCATGCAACGCCAGTCTTACAGTGACTTCTTGCTTCACAAACGCGACCACGAATACCTCTTGAGAAATGTGATCGAGTTCATTGCGTCCTTTGTCGATGGGCGGGCGCCCGCCTCCGCTTCCGTAGCGGAAGGGTTCCAAAGCTGGCTGGACTTTCATATCAAGAAATACGACGCCCCTTTTCTGGAGTTCATGACCACTCGGCAGGCGTAGCACGTGTCACAATTCTGTTGCACACAGTTTACGTGACGCGTCAGGCGGGTGTGGGACCATGCGACGCAATGGCCCGTGTCCGGGCAACGAGGTCCCTCATGCAGGAATGTGTTTCATCCTTGTCCCTGCCACTTGCACTCACCGCGCTTTGGTCCAAGCGCGTCGCCGAGCTTAGCCACGCTTTCCAGCCCATCGTGAACGTCCACACGGGGCTCGTATTCGGCTTCGAAGCGCTCCTTCGCCACGTCGATCGAACCGGCTTTGCGTCCATCCAGCACTTCTTCGATGCCGCCGCACGCGACTGGCTCCTCTTTGGCGTCGACATGGCCTTGCGCAAAAAGGCGATCGAGAAGTTCGTCCAGCTCGCGTTCTACCAGGATGTCCAGCTCTTCTACAATCTGGACAATCGAATCCTCTCCATGCCCGACTACAGTCCCGAGGTCACCCTTCGGCTTCTCGAACGGGTCGGCCTGGCCCCGTGCTCCGTCTGCTTCGAAATCTCCGAGCGCCACACCTTCGACGCTCCCAGTCGCTCCAAGGACATCCTGCGCCAAGCCCGGAAAACCTCGCTGAAAATTGCCATCGATGACTTCGGTGCGGGCTTCGCTGGCCTCCAGCTCCTTTACGAGGCCGAACCGGACTTCATCAAGATCGACCGGTTCTTCATCGACGGCATCGCAACGGACAACCGCAAGAAGCTCTTCGTGCGCAAGATGGTCGACCTCTCCCATGTGCTCGGTATCAAGGTTGTCGCCGAGGGCGTCGAGACGGAGCGCGAGTACCAGACCTGTCGGGACATTGGCTGCGACTTCGTCCAGGGCTACTTCGTGTGCCGCCCCACCCTCGACATCACCGAACTCAAGCCGCGGTACGAACCGGTGGCGCACCTGGCCAACCTGGCCCACCTGGATGGCGCCGACCGCAGGCATGGACGCACCGACTCGACGCTGGTCCTCACCCAGATGGAATCGATCCCGGCGATGAGCCTGCCAGGGAGCACCATGGTGGATGTTTTCGAAGCCTTTCGGAAACGTACCTCCGCCAGCTTTGTCCCCGTTGTCGACGCCCACCAGGCCCCGCTGGGTATCATTCGAGAGGCGGACTTGAAAGAGTACGTCTACTCCCCCTACGGCCGTTCCCTGCTCATGAACAAGACGCAGGGCAAGGACCTCGCAGACTTCGTTGTGAAAGTCCCCGTGTGCGAGCTGTCCTCGCCTCTCGATCAGATCCTCGAGGCCTTCACCCTCTCTGGGCAGCCGGAAGGGGTGCTGCTCACTGAACGGGGTTCCTATCTGGGCTTCCTGTCTGCCCGTGCGCTCCTCAGCGCCTTGCACGAGATGCACGTCGGACAAGCCCGCGACCAAAACCCGCTCACCCGTCTCCCTGGAAATAGCAGGATCGACGAGCTGCTGGCGAGGAGCTTGAGCGAAGCGGCAACGCGCAGTGTCTTTGTCTACTTCGACTTCGACCACTTCAAGCCCTTCAACGATACCTACGGATTTCGACAAGGAGACCGCGTCATCCTGCTGTTTGCCGACATGCTGCGTCAGTGGGGACGAGACCAAGGGGCCTTCGTCGCGCACGTGGGTGGGGACGACTTCTTTGCGGCCTTTCATGGTACGGCTCGAGACGATACGGACTACTTGACCGCCGTCACCTGTCTGACCAGCGGCTTTCGGCACGATGTCCTCGCGCTCTACAGTCCCGAGCACCGTGATGCAGGTGGGATGCAGGCTGTCGACCGGGATGGAGTCTGTCGGAAGTTCCCACTGTTGTCCGTCAGTGCGGCCGTCGTCGTGGTCGAACCCGCGCAGCGACCGTGCCAGCCGCATCACCTTGACGCGCTGTTGGCGGATGCAAAGAAACGGGCCAAGGGCTCCTCAGGAGGAGTGACCCTCGCTCGCCTCGAACCCCGCTGACAGCCGGTTGCTTGGGGGGGCCGTCAGTCGTCGCTGCTTAGGTAGGTGTACTCTCCGAGGCTCTCGGCGTAGTGCCGCATGAGGAGGCGAAGCTGGGGAAGGGAGATTTGACCGGCCCGCAAGGCGGTCTCGGCCTGCTGGCGGACGCGCTCGATCATCTCCTCCGGGTCGTACTGCACGTGGTGCAGGACCTCTTCCACCGAGTCCCCTTTGACCACGTGGGTGATATGGTATCCCTGTTCGCCGAGGCGCACGTGGACTGCGTTCGTGTCGCCGAAGAGGTTGTGCAAGTCACCGAGGATCTCCTGGTAAGCGCCGTTGAGAAACAGCCCGAGAAGGTACGGCTCGTCCTGTTGGAGCGGGTGCAACTCGAGCACCTGTTTGACGTCCTCGCGGTCGATGAAGTGGTCCACAGTTCCGTCGCTGTCGCAGGTGATGTCCGCCAGCGTCGCCCGCACTGTAGGTTCCTGCTGCAGCCGATGGATGGGCATGATTGGAAACAGCTGATCGATGGCCCAGGAGTCGGGGGCGGAACGGAAGATTGAGAAGTTGCAGTAATAGATGGACGCCAGCACCTTCTCGAGGCTCTGGAGCTCCTCGGGCACGTAACGCATGCGACGCACAAGGCCCAGGATCTTCTCGCAACAGCCCCAATACAGGCACTCGGCCCGGGAGCGGTCACGAAGCGACAGGTATCCGAACTTGAAGAGGCTCTGCGCCTCTTCTTTCGATTGGCTTGCGTCGTGGTAAGCCTCCTGAACGTTCTTCGGGACCACGTTTTTGTAGGTGTCGTAAAGCCCCTTCAGGATCGCATGGGCGTTCGGATCGGGCGGCGAGGGGTCACCGAAGTGCAGGTCGTTGCTCCCCACGACCTCGAAAATGAGTACCGACTGGTGGGCGCAAATGGCCCGCCCGGCCTCTGTAACGATGGTGGGCTCGGCGACGGACCCCTTCGTGCAGGCTTCGTGGATCGCAGAGACGACGTCGTAGGCATACTCCTGAATTCCGTAGTTCTTGCTCGCATGGAAGTCCGTGTTGGACCCGTCGTAATCGACAGCCAGCCCTCCTCCCACGTCGAGGAACCGCATGTTGGCGCCCATCTTGGCCAGCTCCACAAAGATGTTGGAGGCCTCCCGCATGGCGTTCTTTATGGGGATGATGCTGGAGACTTGGCTGCCGATGTGAAAATGCAGGAGTTGCAAGCAGGAGAGCATCCCGCGCGCGGTCAACCGGTCGACGACGTCGACGATCTCCGACGCGCTCAGCCCGAACTTCGCGCGGTCGCCAGCAGAATCTGCCCATGGCCCGACCCCTTTGGCCGTGAGCTTGGCGCGCACGCCGAGCATGGGCAAGATGCCCAGTTTCTCGGACGCGCGAAACACGAGATCGAGCTCCTCGATCCGTTCGAGCACGACGAACACTTGCTTGTCGAAGCGTTGTGCGAGCAGTGCAGTCTCAATGTACTTGGTGTCCTTGTAGCCGTTGCAGATGATGAGCGCGCCCGACTCCCGTCCATGCGCCAGCGCAATGAGCAACTCCGGCTTCGACCCCGCCTCGAGGCCGTAGCCCCAGGGGGCACCGAACTCCACGACTTCTTCGACGATGTGCCGCTGCTGGTTGACTTTGACCGGGTAGACTCCCCGATAGGCCCCTGCGTAGCTGTACTCCACCAAGGCTTTGGCGAAGGCCTCGTTGAGGCCTCGAATCCGGTCGCGGAGGATATCGGAAAAGCGAAGGAGGACAGGAAGGTCGAGACCGCGCGCCTTCAGGTCGAGGGCGAGGGAGTAGAGGTCGATGCCGCGGTCCTGGGCGGGGTCCGGACGAACCTCGACGTTGCCTGCTGAATTCAGCGTGAAGTACGGTTCGCCCCAGCCTCGGATTTGGTAAAGTTCCGCACTTCGCTCCACGGACCAGACCTGCGGTCCCGGGTCGCCGACGGGACGCATGGGGACAGGAGAACGCCCATAGGTCGATCCCAAGGTGGTTTGGCTGCTTTCCATCGGAGTTCTTCCTTTGCCTGCGAGGCTAGCGAAAGGACCAAGCGCGTCATGCGACAATTGTGCAACATGTGCGGCTAGGTCCTCGGATGGCCAATGGGGAAGCGTCCGTGCCCACCAGCGTGGCGTGACGAGGATCTTCCGTCCCACTTAGCTCTGTACAAGGTTTATTTTGCTGGCGCGTACGAGCGACGCCTGGGAGACGCACGACCCCCACCTTGAAACTAATTTGAGGGAACTCGGATTCTATCGGCGGCAAAGCTCTCTCATAGGGCGCAAAGCTCGCCCATCGCCTAGAAAGCTCGCTCATCGCCTGGAAAGCTCGCCCATCGCCTGGAAAGCTCGCCCATCGCCTGGAAAGCTCGCCCATCGCCTGGAAAGCTCGCCCATCGCCTGGAAAGCTCGCCCATCGCCTGGAAAGCTCGCC